>NZ_JBSFVY010000020.1:0-183418 GCF_053592555.1 Streptomyces sp. NPDC002643 | reverse complement strand
CACTGGTCACACTGGCGCCGCCGCCATCAACACCGCGCCCGCCTCAGCCACTACCGCCGACGAGGCCACCGACCCCCATAACTGCGGCTGCAGTATTAGAGCACCAATGTTCGGTTCCGCCGACTTCGATCTCTGGACACCCAAAACTTCATGCACCTCCCGGTGCGCGGGCCGCGGCTACTTCTTCTCGTAAAAGAAACCGACGCCGCAGCCGACTTGATCTCGGGAGGCGCAGCACAAGGTGGGTGCCCGGTGCGCAGGCAGCGGATACTTCGGGAACTGGTGGGGGTGACTCCTCATACGGGTTCGAATCCCGTCATCGACTCCGGGAAACCGGGACGGTCGATGTGGCGGAACGGAAGACGCGCCAGTTTATAAGCACCGCCGCCGAATTCGACCTCGGGCACCCTCCTTTTGCTGCGCCTCCCTCCGAAACGACAGTGAAATTCGAGTGGATTCGGGGGAATTCAGCGATGGCACGCTTCAACACCAAGGGCACCAAGGCGCAGCCCACTTCGCGGGTGACGTCGACGGGCCGGGTGCTGCGTACCTACCAGGGCGGACGCGGCAGCGAGCGGGACGAGCGCTCCGAGCTTTTCCTGCTGTCGATCGCCAACTTCGTGGCGCAGAAGACCTTCTACGAGTCCGCCGAGGACCGCGACGACCGCTTCGCCGAGCTGGTACGGCGGCTCGCCGTCAGCGACCCGGAGTGGACGGCCGGTCTGCTGGGCTGGCTGCGCGGCGAGGGCAACCTCCGTACGGCCTCCCTCGTGGGCGCCGCCGAGTACGTGAAGGCGCGGCTGGAGGCGGGAGTCACCGACGGCCCGGCCAACCGGCAGGTCATCGACTCCGTGCTCCGGCGCCCGGACGAGCCCGGTGAACTGCTCGCCTACTGGACCTCGCGGTACGGCCGCGGCATCCCCAAGCCGGTGAAGCGGGGCATCGCCGACGCCGTACGGCGGATGTACCACCCCAAGTCGCTGCTGAAGTACGACACCGCCTCCAAGGGCTACCGGTTCGGCGACATCCTGAACCTGGTGCACGCGGCGCCGGACCCGGACAAGCCGTGGCAGGGCGACCTCTTCCAGTACGCCCTCGACCGCCGGCACCACCCGGACACGGCCGTCGTACCCAAGTCGCTGCCCGTGCTCACCGCCCACCGCGACCTGATGGCCCTGCGGCCCGCCAAGCGCCGCAAGGTCGTCACCGGGTCGAAGGGCGCCGAGCGGCTGGCCGAGGCGGGGATCACCTGGGAGGCGCTGGCGGGCTGGCTGCAGGGGCCGATGGACAAGGAGGCATGGGAGGCCGTCATCCCGTCCATGGGCGCCATGGCTCTCGTCCGCAACCTGCGGAACTTCGACCAGGCGGGCGTCTCGGACGAGGTCGCTGCGCGGGTGGCGGCCAAGATCAGCGACCCTGCCGAGGTCGCCCGGTCGCGGCAGTTCCCGTTCCGCTATCTCGCCGCGTACCGGCACGCGCCCTCGCTGCGCTGGGCGTACCCGCTGGAGCAGGCGCTCGGTCACTCGCTGGCCAATGTGCCCGCGCTGCCGGGCCGGACCCTGGTCCTGGTCGACCGCTCGGGCTCGATGTTCTACTCCCGGCTGACCGACCGCTCGTCGCTCACCTACGCGGACGCGGCGGCGATCTTCGGTACGGCGCTCGCGCTGCGGGCGGCGGACGCGGATCTCGTCGAGTTCGGGACCACGAGCCGGCGGGTGAGGTTCGACAAGGGCGAGTCGGTGCTGAAGATCCTGGAGCGCTTCGGCGACCTGGGCGGCACCGACACCACCGCGGCCGTCCGCAAGCACTACAAGAAGCACGACCGCGTCCTGATCGTCACCGACGAACAGGCCACCTACAGCCACTACGGCGACCCCACCGCCCAGGTCCCGGCCGACGTCCCGGTCTACACCTGGAACCTCGCCGGACACCGGGCGGGCCACGGTCCCTCCGGCAAGGCGAACCGCCACACGTTCGGCGGCCTCTCGGACGCGGCGTTCCGTATGGTTCCGCTGCTGGAGGCGGCCCGTGACGCCGACTGGCCGTGGGTCGGCTGAAGAACGGCGCGACCGTCCGCGAGGGCCGTGCGCGGCCGCGCGGGTCGCGGTGAACCGGGGGTGAGTGTGGCCCGTGTCCCAGGGGGGATACGGGCCACACGCTTGTTCGGCCCTGGACTGACATCTAACATTTCAGTTCATGGAGGCCATACGACCGGTGGGACGCACCCTTCTCAGGGACCGCGCCTACCAAGCCATCCGGGACGCCATCGTGGCCGGGGAGATCCAACCGGGCGCGGTGGTGCGGGACGCCGAGTTCGCGGAGCTGCTGGGGCTGTCGCGGGCGCCGGTGCGTGAGGCGTTCTCGCGGCTGGTGGACGAGGGGCTGCTGGAGAGCAAGCCGCAGAGCTATACGCGGGTGACGCCCGTCGTGGCCGCCGATGTCCGCGACGCCGCCGCCGTGGTCGGGGCCATGCACGAGCTGGCCACCCGTGCCGCCGTGCCCCGGCTGTTCGCCGCCGACGTCGAGACGATGCGCTCGGCCAACGAGCGGTTCGCCGCCGCCGTCCGGACGGGCGACGTCGACGCCGCCCTCGACGCCGACGACGAACTCCACGACGTCCTCGTCCGCGTCAGCGGCAACCGCGCGGCCGCCGCCACCATCGCCCGCTACACCCCCCTCATCCGCCGCCTGGAACGCCGCCGCTTCGGCGAGGGCGGCAACTGCCGCTCCGCGGGCCTCCACGACCGACTGATCGACGCCTGCGCGACCGGCGCCACCGACGAGGCGGTCCGCGTCACGGCCGAGATCTGGCAGGGTCTCGCCGCCCTCGCCGACGACCCCGACGGCGACTCCCTCGCCGAGGATCACTGACCCATCGCACCACCGCCCACCCCGTACCGATAACCCCCTGTCTCCCGGGAGGACCCGTGTCCCTGTCGTCCTACGAGCGCTACCCGCTTCTCTTCGGGCCCTCGCCGGTGCACCAGCTGGAGCGGCTGACCGATCACCTCGGCGGAGCCTCCCTGTGGGCCAAGCGCGAGGACTGCAACTCCGGTATCGCGTACGGCGGCAACAAGACCCGCAAGCTGGAGTACCTGGTCGCCGACGCCCTCGCGAAGGGCTGCGACACCCTCGTCTCCATCGGCGGCGTCCAGTCCAACCACACCCGCCAGGTCGCCGCCGTCGCCGCCCGCGCCGGGCTCAAGTGCGTCCTCGTACAGGAGAGCTGGGTCGAGTGGCCCGACGCCGTGTACGACAAGGTCGGCAACATCCTCATCAGCAGGCTGGCCGGCGCCGACGTACGGCTCGTCCAGGCCGGCTTCGGCATCGGCTTCAAGGAGAGCTGGGAGCAGGCGCTCAGGGACGTCGAGGAGAGCGGCGGCAAGCCGTACGCCATCCCGGCCGGTGCCTCCGACCACCCCCTCGGCGGCCTCGGTTTCGCCGGGTGGGCGTACGAGGTCGCCGAGCAGGAGCGGGAGTTGGGCGTCTTCTTCGACACGGTGATCGTGTGCTCGGTGACCGGCTCCACCCAGGCGGGCATGGTCGCCGGTTTCGCCGCCCTGGAGGAGGCGGGCGGACGCCCCCGACGCGTCCTCGGCATCGACGCCTCCGCCAAGCCCGCCGAGACCCGCGCCCAGGTCGCCCGTATCGCGCACAACACCGGCCAACTCATCGGCGTCAAGCGCGAGTTGACTGAGGTGGACATCGAACTGGACGAGCGCTACCACGGCGGCGTCTACGGCGTCCCGGACGATGCCACCCTCGTGGCCATGCAACTCGCGGCCCGCACCGAGGGCATGATCACCGACCCGGTCTACGAGGGGAAGTCGATGGCAGGGATGATCGACCTGGTCGAGCGCGGCGAGATCGACCGCGACTCCACCGTCCTCTACGCCCACCTCGGCGGCCAGCCCGCGCTGAACGCCTACAGCGGGGTCATCCAGTGACGCCGTAGGGCTGGGACGCCGTGCTGCCGCAGCGCGATGACGCCGTGCTGCCGCAGCGCGACGGCACGGGGATGCCGTAGTGCCGGGGCGCGTTGATCGGCACACCGCTTCTGCCGCACCCCCCACCTGGCCGGTTACAGTGCTCAGCGTGTGGGCGGACGATCAGCAGGGGGAGTCGGGCGGGGAGCGGGCCGGGAGTGACGGTCCCCGGCGCCGGGCCACGATCCATGATGTGGCCCGGCTGGCGGGGGTGTCCCGGCAGACGGTGTCCCGGGCGGTCAATGACAAGGGCGAGATCGATCCGGCCACCAAGGAGCGGGTGCTTCAGGCGGCCCGGCGACTCGACTACCGGCCGAGCCGGTTCGCGCGGGGGCTGGTCCGGAAGGGGACCGTCACCGCGGGCCTTGTCATACCGGACCTGATGAACCCCTTCTTTCCCGAGGTCGCCGCAGGGGTGTTGGAAGCGGCCGAGCAGCGGGGCTGGCAGGTGGTGGTGTGGGACACCCGTACCGATGAAGCCCGGGAGCGGGAGGCGCTCGATGTGCTCTCCCACCAGGCCGACGCGGTGGTCGGGTACTTCAAGAACCCCGAGGACGTACTCGCCCGGCAACTCGGGGGAGTTCCGCTGGTGCTGCTCGAACGGGGCCCGCAGCAGACCCGGTTCGCGGCCGTCGGTATCGATGTGGCCGCTGGTCTTGAGCAGGGCATGGCCCATCTCGTCCGTGCCGGGCACCGCCGGATCGGTCTGCTCGACGGCGACCGTCTCCATCCGCCCGGCCCCCGCCGACAGGCCTTCCTCGACGAGGCCCGGCGGCACCGACTGCCCGTCGACGACGGCTGGATCGCGATGTGCCCCGAGCACAGCGTGGCGGGCGGCGAGGCGGGGATGGCGCACCTGCTCGACGCACGGCCCGGGATCACGGCCGTCGTCGGGTTCAACGACCTGATCGCGGTCGGTGCGATGCGTGCCGCCCGGCGCCGGGGCCGTCGTGTCCCCGACGACCTCGCCGTCCTCGGCTTCGACGGGCTCTCCCTCGGTGAGCTGGTCGAACCCGCCCTGACCACCCTCCACATCGACAAGCGGCGCCTCGGCCGGCTGGCCGTCGAACAGGTCGCCCGCCTGCGCGCCGGGGAGCCGCGGATGACGGGGGCGGACGCGTGGGTGGTGCCCGAGCTGGTCGTACGAGGCTCCGCCTGAGCCCCGTCCACCGCAACCCTCCCAAACCCTCAATACCTGTGCTCTGCACGTCCCTTGACACTGGTTTTCGGACGCCCCGATACTCGACGGCAACGTTCACGTGAACGCTCACGGGCTCTCGGAACTCCCCCTCCCACGCTGTCGGCTCACGCCATGGGGCCGCTGCCGACATCGTTGTCCGAGCTGCCCGAGCACCCCACCCCGGAAGCGAGCGCGCGCCCATGGAACACCGCACGATGTCCCGTCGACGATTTCTGGGGGCCGCGCTCGGCGGCGGAGCGGGGGCCGCGCTGCCCCTGCTCACGGGGTGCGGGACCACCGGCGGTTCGGTGTCCGCGGGCACCGATCACCTCGGGATCTGGTACTGGCAGGGCTCGCTGAGCGACAAGCTGCTGGCCACCGCCGAGCGCGGGGTGCCCGGGGTGCCGGGGCTGAAGGTGAAGGGCTCGCCCATCGCCGGTGAGTACAAGGCGAAGATCCGCACCAGCCTGGCGGCCCGCGCCTATGTGCCGGACATGGCGGTGGCCAACTCGGATGTGTCGGTGTTCTTCCCGGACGAGCAGGAGTTCCTGGACCTCAGGGACCTCGGCGCGGACGCGGTCGAGGACCAGTACCTGGACTGGAAGTGGAAGAGCGGGATCAGCCCGTCCGGCCGGATGATCGGCTTCCCGCTGGACGCCGGGCCCACCGCGCTCTACTACCGCCGTGACCTCTTCGAGAAGGCGGGACTGCCGACCGAGCCGGACGAGGTCGCCGAGGCCACGTCGACGTGGGAGAAGTTCCTCGCCACCGGGCGCGCCCTGAAGGCGAAGGCACCTCAGAAGCCGTATCTCGTCTCGCAGATCAGCTATGTCTTCCGAATGGCGCTGTACCAGAGCCCCCGGCAGTTCGTGGACGCCGACAACCGTTTCATCGGCGACCAGGAGCATGTGAAGCGGGCCTGGGACCTGGCCGTGGAGACCTACCGGCAGGGGCTCAGCGCCCGGCTGCTGGACAGCACACCCGACTACAACGCGGCCGTGAGTGGCGGCCGGGTCGCCTCGATGATCACCGCCGTCTGGTACATCAACGGCCTCAAGCAGACCGCGCCGAAGACCTCCGGCCTGTGGCGGCTGACCTCACTGCCCGGCGGACCGACGAACTACGGCGGCTCGTATGTCACCGTCACCCGCTACTGCCGCGATCCGGAAGGGGCGTTCGCCTTCCTGAAGTGGATGCTCGGGCCGGAGAACCAGCTGAAGGCCTACCAGGAGATGGCACTGTTCCCGACGACCCCCGCCGCGTACGACCAGCCCGCGATGCGCAAGGGGGACCCCTTCTTCGGCGGCCAGATACCCGTCGACGTCTTCGGCCCGGCCGCCGAGAAGGCGCCGGTCATCTTCTTCAGCCCCTACGAGGGGGTCGCCAACACGCCCGTCTTCCAGGAGCTGACGAATGTGGAGAAGCTCGGCAAGAACCCCGACAAGGCCTGGCGGGACGCCATGAACGCCTGCGAGCGGGCGCTGTCCCAGCTGGGGGTGAGCTGATATGGCGACCGTCACCGGAGCGGCCGGGACCCCCGTGGCCGACGGCTCTCAGAAGCCGGGCGGCGGCCGGGGCGCGAGTGGGAGCGGGAGCGGGGGAGCGGGCGCGGGCGCCTCGCGCGCCCGGCGCTGGAAGCACCTTCCGCCCTATCTCGCGATCTCCCCGTACTACCTCCTCTTCGCGGTCTTCGGCGCCTTCCCCGTCGGCTTCTCCCTCTATCTCTCCTTCCAGGACTGGGACGGCATCGGCGAGAAGCGTTTCGTCGGTTTCCAGCAGTACGAGTGGCTGCTGAAGGACTCGGTGTTCTGGCACTCGATCCTGAACACCTTCGAGATCTGGTTCATGTCCACGGTGCCCATGCTGTTCCTGGCCCTGGTCATCGCCTTCCTCCTCAACTCCCAGGTGCGGTACGCCTCCGCGCTGCGTGTGGCGTACTTCGTCCCCAACGTCACCTCGATGGTCGCGATGACCGTCGTCTTCGGCTCGGTCTTCGCCCAGGCGGGCCTCGCCAACTCCGCGCTGCGCGCCATCGGTGTCGACGAGATCGACTGGCTCTCCTCGAACTTCGGGATCAAGTCGGCGATCTCCGTGATGATCATCTGGCGCTGGGTCGGCTACAACGCGCTGATCTTCCTCGCGGGCATCCAGGCCATCCCCACCGAGCACTTCGAGGCCGCGAGGGTCGACGGGGCGAACAGTTGGCAGACCCTGTTCCGGGTGGTGGTACCACAGTTGCGGCCGGTGATCCTCTTCGCCGTCATCACCTCCACCATCAACGGGCTGCAGATCTTCACCGAGTCCCAGGTGCTCTTCTACTCCGACGACCCCGGCACCACCGGCGGCCCCGGCCAGGAGGGCATGACCATCGTGCTCTACCTCTGGCAGAAGGCCTTCAACGACCACCAGTTCGGCTACGGCGCGGCCATCGGCTGGCTTCTCTTCGCGCTCATCGCCCTGTTCGCCGTCATCAACTGGCGGCTGGTCTCCGGCTCCGAACGCGACGAACGCCGCGGTATCTCCAGGCGGAAGGGGGCCCGCGATGGCCGCTGACACTCCCACCCAAGTGAACGCCGGGTCGGCCATCGGCTCCGGCAGCCGGCGGTCACGCGTCCTCGTACGCGTACTGCTGCTGGCCGGCGTACTGGTCTCGCTCTTCCCCTTCTACTGGCTGGTGGTGATGGCCTCCATCACCACCGAGGACATCCTCAGCTATCCGCCACGGCTGGTGCCGGGCACCCAACTGCTGCACAACATGGGCGAGGTGATCGACCGGGTCCCGTTCTTCAGCTCGCTGCTCAACACCGTCATCGTGTCCGTCGTCGGCACGGTGCTGGTGCTGTTCTTCGACTCGCTGGCCGCGTTCGCCTTCGCTAAATATGAATTCCCGGCCAAGCGCCTGCTGTTCGGCGTGCTGCTGGCCACGTACATGATCCCGGCGCAGCTGTCGCTGGTGCCGCAGTTCGTCACCATGGCCAACTTCGGCTGGGCGGGCTCGCTGAAGGCGCTCGTCATCCCCGGCGCGGCCAACGCGTTCGGCATCTTCTGGCTGCGGCAGTACGCCAGGAACTCCCTGCCCGACGAACTGCTGGACGCCGGGCGCATCGACGGCGCCGGCTTCTTCCGGCTCTACTGGCAGGTGGCGGTGCCGCTGTTCCGGCCCGCGCTGGCGTTCCTCGGCATCTTCACGTTCATCCACCTCTGGAACGACTACATCTGGCCCCTCGTCATCATGATCGACCCGGAACGCGTCACCCTCCAGGTCGCCCTCGCCAACCTCAACGTCGCCTACAACACGGACTACGCCGTGGTCATGGCGGGAGCGTTGATGAGCGTGATCCCGCTGATCGTCGTCTTCCTCATCGGCGCCCGGCACTTCCTGCGGGACCTGGCGGCCGGGGCGACGAAGATGTAGCGGCAGCCGCGGCTTCCCCGTCCTCCTCGGCGGCGACGCCCGCGGCGGACACGAGCGTCGCGGCGGTGAGGCCGCCCCGGAGGACGGTCGGGCCATGGGGCGCGAGCGCGACGATGACCGCCGGGGAGATGGCCGGGCCGGAGCCCGTGGAGAGTTCGAGGCGGGCGAGGGTGCGTCCCAGGACCTGGGGCGGGGAGAGGGCGGTGACGAGTGCGGTGGCGCTGCCCGCGTCCTCCGGCGTTCCTCACAGGCCGACTTCCTGCTGCCCGCCCGGCCCTCGTCGAGGAGTTGGACGACGTGGACCGGATCGACGACAAGACCTGTGCGACGGCGGCGCTCGTCACCACCTGCGGCGGCGGCAGCCGGTCCCGGCTGCCATGCCGTCGCCGCTCACCGACGCCACCGCCCGCGAACGCGCCCTGGATCTCACCGGGCCCGGGGCGCGCGGCAGGAGGCATCCGCGGAACGACTGCTCGCGGACCCCGCCGCCGTACGGGCACGGGTGCGCGACACCCTCGAACAGTGTGCCGAGGCGTTCTTCGACACCGCCTGGACGGGCGTCGCCGTACGACTCGCCACCGATCTGCGCCTGAAGAACGACCCGTTGAAGCGCCGGGGCATCGGGGCGGCACTCGCCTCGGTCTCCGGCGCGGTCGCCTTGGCCCCGGACGGCGACCACATCGTCGTGGACGAACTCCGGACGAGGCGACCGCCGCCCAGGGCACTGGGGTCACCTTCATCCCCAGCGCCGCGTCTTGCCGTCCTGCGCCGAGCGGGCCTGCTCACGGCCCGCCGGCACGTCCGCCACGTCCGCCACGTCCGCCACGCGCTCGACCTGCCCGACCTGACGGGCCTGGGCACCGCCCTGCCGGCGGGATGGACCTACAGCGCCTGGGCCGCCGGCTTCACCATCCCCCTCACCGTGCGGGACTTCACGAAGTCGCCCATGGCGGTCATCTCCCACTCGCCGGAGAACTGCTTGATCAGCTTGGCCATCATCACGCCGGTCTGGGGCTCGGCGTTGGTGAGGTCGAAGCGGACCAGTTCCTCGCCGGTCGAGGCGTCGAGGAGGCGGCAGTAGGCCTTGGCGACCTCGGTGAACTTCTGGCCGGAGAAGGAGTTGACCGTGAAGACCAGGCCGGTGACCTCCTGGGGGAGGCGGCCGAGGTCGACGGTGATCACCTCGTCGTCGCCTCCGCCCTCACCGGTGAGGTTGTCACCGGAGTGGCGGATGGCGCCGCTCACGATCTGGAGCTTGCCGAAGTAGCAGCTGTCGATGTGGTTGCGCTGCGGGCCGTAGGCGATCACCGAGGCGTCGAGGTCGATGTCCTTGCCCCGGAACGCCGGCTCCCAGCCGAGACCCATCTGGACCTGGGAGAGCAGTGGGCGACCGCCCTTGACCAGGGAGACCGTCTGGTTCTTCTGGAGGCTGACGCGGCCCTTGTCGAGGTTGATCTTGCCGGTGCCGGCGGGCGGGGCGGGCGGCGCGGCCGGGGGCGCGGGCGGTGTCTGGAGGCGCGGGTCCATGGGCGGGGCCGGCGGGGCCACCGGAGGCCGCATCGTGGGGGCGGGCGGAACCGGGGCGGCCGGGGTCTGGGCGGGGGCCGCCGGTTCCTCGACTGTGACGCCGAAGTCCGTCGCGATACCGGCCAGGCCGTCGGCGTACCCCTGGCCGACCGCGCGGGCCTTCCAGGCGCCGCCCCGCAGATAGATCTCGACGACCACCAGGGCCGTCTCCGTGCCCAGCCGGGGCGGGGTGAACGTGGCGATCACCGAGCCGTCGTCGGCGCCCTTGATCGTGGCCGTCGGCTCGATGCCCTGGAAGGTCTGCCCGGCCGCGTCGGGGCTGGCCGTGACGACGATCTTCTCGATGCCCGGGGGGAGGGCGGCGGTGTCGACGGTGATCGAGTCGGGGGTCGCGCCGCCGCCGGAGCGGTAGGTCACGCCCGGGCCCGTGGGCTGGTTGTAGAAGATGAAGTCGTCGTCCGAGCGCACCTTGCCGTCGCCCGTGAGCAGCAGGCCCGACACGTCGAGCCGCACCGGTGCGGCGACCTCGACCGCGATACGGGTGGTGGGCAGCGGGATGTTCGAGCCGGGGGTCATAGCTGTCATGCCGGGTGAACGACCCAGCCCTCTTTGCCGTTCCCTTACCCGACCCCGTTCGGATCAACGGTTCGGCTCAGGGCCGCAGCAAGGTTTGTCAACGGTGGCCGTAGGCGTCCAGGACATGGCCGTACCGCTCCTCGAAGAGCCGCTCGTGCTCCGGGGTGAAGTGCTCGCGCCAGCCGCCGATGCGCCCCTTGTGGAACGAGAACGCGGTGTCGTTGAACACCTCCTCCGCGATGCGCTCCGGATCGACGGCGGTGGCACCGGCGACTCCAGAGGCTCCGCCGACCCCAGCAATCCCGATGGCCCCAGCGGCTCCGGCTGCCCCGGTCGCCCCGACGAACTCGGCGAGGCGGGCCACCGCCGCGTACTGCGCCTCGCGGGAGCCTCCGCCACGCGGGCCGACCAGCTCCTCGAAGGTGACCTTGCAGACGGCGGGGTGCCGCAGCAGCCACAAGCCGCGCTCGAAGGCGTCGGCGCCGGGGAAGCAGGGGTCGGTCAGGGCGATGGTCAGCCGGTCCTGGAGGGAGTCGGCGGTGCGCAGGATGTCCTGGTAGATGCGGTGGTCCGAGAAGTGGCCGACGCCCCGGCCGGTCCCGCCGGAGAGGAAGTTGACCATGGAGAGCAGGACGTCACGGGGATCGCGGTGGTTGAGGATGATCCGGGGCGAGCCGGTGTCCAGCCATTCCTGGAGGAAGGCGTCGTCGACCCGGTGCGGGTCCAGCTGATGCAGGAACCAGCAGACGCCGGTCGGGGTGTCGGCGAAGCGGCGGGCCGCGCTCCGGGTCAGGGTGCGGGCCACGAGGTCCTCCGGCGGGGCCTCCTCGCGAGGCCCGCGCCAGGGGATGCCGAGCCGGACCCGCCACGCTCCGTGGAGCGCGGCGACGGCGTCACCGATGGCCGCGTCGATGGCGGCCCGGTCGTCGCTGGTGGTGATCCGGCTCAGCTCGTCCTCGTCGTAGACCGAGGTCAGCACCCGCCACAGCTCGTCGCCCTTCAGGGTGGCGAGGGTGTCGGCGGTCGTGGACACCTCCCCGTACAGGGAGTATCCGAACCGGGACATCACCTCGCTCACCAGGTGTGTCCCCGACTTGCGCAGGGACACCACGAGGCAGTGGGGTGCGGTCATGGCGCCGATCACGGACCTCGGTCCTCTACGTGCCCTTGTGTTCGCTCGCGTTACACAGGGGGGCAGGAGTGGTCGTTGGCGTGGGGGCCGCAGTAGTCGGAGGTGGACAGGATGTGGCCCTCGCCGAGGGCGTCCTGGAATGCCTGGCTCGCGGCCGCCGGGGCGGCGTCCTTGACCTCACCGCTCGCGGCGTTCGCGGTGGCGGGCAGACCGAACAGGGCGACGGCCGCGGCGCCGGCGGCCACAGCGGAAAGGGTCGATGTGCGATGCGTCATGAGAGCACCTTCGCGAAGTGTGGGGGGTGGTCGACGATCAGTAGATCAACCTTTGCTTGAAGTTGCAAGAACTCCCAGAAGTTGCAAGCATCCGTGGAGGGGCGGGAGTTGGCGTCCGGCGACGGAGCTATGAGGGCGGTGCGGACCTCCGGCTACGGCACCACCACGATCTTGCGGCCGATCCCGGATGCGAACTGATCCAGCGCCTGCGGGTACTGGTCCAACGGCAGTCGGTCGCTGATGAACACCTCCGGGTCCAGGACCCCGGTCGCGAACAGTTCCGCCGCCCGCTCGAAGCTGTGCAGGACGGCCATGGAGCCGGTGATCGTGATCTCCTGGTTGTAGATGCGGTACGGGTCGATCGTCACGCGCGTCGCGTAGTCGGCCACGCCGAACTGCAGGAAGGTGCCCGCCTTGGCGACCCGGTCCAGGCCGTCCTGGATGGCGGCGGCGTTGCCGGTGGCGTCGATGACCACGTCCCAGCCCTGGGGGCGGTCGAGTGCGTCGGCGCTCGCGGCGGACGCCGAGACACCCAGCCGCCGGGCCGTCTCCAGCCGGGAGGGGTTGACGTCGACGACGTCCACGCCCGCCGCGCCGGTCCGTTTGGCCAGCTCCAGCATCATCAGGCCCATCGTCCCGGAGCCGTAGATCAGCACATGGGCGCCCAGCCGGGATCGGAGCACGTCGTAGCCCCGTACCGCGCAGGACAGGGGCTCCACCAGGGCCGCGTCCTGGGTGCGGATGTGCTCGGGCAGGCGTACGCAGTTGGCCACGGGCGCCACCGCGTACTGGGCGGCGCCGCCCGCCGTGGTCACACCGATCGCGGCCCAGCGTTCGCAGAGGTTGTTGTGGCCGGTACGGCAGTGGCGGCACTCGTGGCAGTACAGGGAAGGGTCCACCGCCACCCGGTCGCCCACCGACAACTCCGTGACCCGCGCGCCGAGTCCGACGACCTCGCCCGCGAACTCGTGGCCCGGCACGATCGGCAGCCTCGGCGCGAACTCGCCCTGGAGGATGTGCAGATCGGTGCCGCACAGACCGCACGCGGCGACCTGGACCACGACCTCGCGGGGGCCCGGTGTCGGGTCCGGGACCTCGGCGACGACGGCCTTGCCCACGGACTCGATGACGGCGGCCTTCATTTGACGGCTCCCAAGGACAGGCCCTGGACCAACTTGTCCTGGGCGGCGAACCCCGCGGCGAGCACCGGCAGGGAGATGACGAGCGACGCGGCGCACACCTTCGCCAGGAACAGCCCCTGGCTGGTGATGAAGCCGGTCAGGAAGACGGGGGCGGTCTCGGCCACCACACCGGTCAGCACACGGGCGAACAGCAGCTCGTTCCAGCTGAAGATGAAGCAGATGAGGGCCGTCGCGGCGATACCGGGGGCGGCGATGGGGGCCACCACGCGGGCCAGGACCGTGGGCAGCCGGGCGCCGTCCAGCTGCGCCGCCTCGATCACCGCCACCGGGACCTCCGCCAGGAAGGACTGCATCATCCAGACGGCGATCGGCAGGTTCATGGAGGTGTAGAGCAGGACGAGAAGCCAGATGTTGTCGAGCAGGCCCGCGTTCTTGGCGAAGAGATAGATGGGGAGCAGACCCGCCACCACCGGCAGCATCTTCGTGGAGAGGAAGAAGAACAGGACGTCCGTCCACTTCCGCACCGGCCGGATCGACAGGGCGTACGCCGCAGGGAAGGCCAGCAGCAGGACGAGCAGCGTCGAGGCGGCGGACGCCACCGTCGAGTTGATCAGGGCGGGCCAGGGGCTGGCGCCGCCGTCCACGCCGAAGAACTCGCGGTAGCCGTCCAGCGTCAACGCGGCCGTGAAGGACGGCGGGTTGGTCGCCGCGTCCGACTCCGAGTGGAAGGACGTCAGCGCCATCCAGGCGATGGGCAGGAAGAACAGCAGCCCGGCCAGCCAGGCGGCCACCGTGAGCCCGGCGCCCTTGACCGTGCGGGAGCGTACGTGGTTCGTCGTGTCGCTCATCCTCGCGACACCTCCTCGCGGAACAGCGACGAGACCACGCGCAGCGCGAACGTCGCGATGATGATCGAGCCGATGACGACCAGGACGCCGGCCGCCGAGGCGAGACCGTTCTCATGGGCCTGGTAGAAGGTCTGGTAGACGGTGTACGGCAGGTTCGCCGTGCCCAGGCCGCCGGATGTGATGGTGAAGACGGCGTCGAAGTTCTGGACGATGTAGATCGAGCCCAGCAGCGCGCCCAGTTCGAGATAGCGGCGCAGGTGGGGGATCGTCAGATGGCGGAAGATCTGCCAGTCGCTCGCGCCGTCCACGCGCGCGGCCTCGATCTGCTGATGATCACGGCTCTGTAGCCCGGCGAGCAGGATCAGCATCATGAACGGCGTCCATTGCCACACCAGAGAGGCCTCGACGGCGAGCAGCGGGGTCTCGGAGATCCAGTCGGGCTGCGGGCCGCCCACGTAGTGCAACAAGCCGTTGAACAGGCCGTATTCGGGGTTGTAGAGGACGTGCTTCCACAGCAGTGCGGCGGCCACCGGGACCACCAGGAAAGGGGCGATCAACAGGGTGCGGACGATGCCCCGGCCGCGGAACCTCCGGTCCAGCAGCAGGGCGAGCAGCAGGCCCAGGACCAGGCTGGCGAGGACCACGGCGACCGTCAGCAGGATCGTCGTCCACACCGAGCGGCGCAGCTCGGGGTCGGTGAGGACCTCCCCGTAGTTGGCGAGCCCGGCGAAGCTGCGCGCGTCGGGGTAGAGGGAGTTCCAGTCGAAGAGGGAGATCACCAGGGTGGCCACGAACGGGAGTTGGGTCACGGCGATCATGAAGATCAGGGCGGGGAGGAGCGGGGCGCGGGTGGCCCAGGCGCGCAGCCGGGGGCCCGGCCGGCCGCCCGTGCGTACGGGGTTGGCGGCTATCGGGGCTGTCGTCGTCGCGGTCATCGTCCCTCGTACTCCTCGGAGATCTCCTCGGCGAGCGCCTGTGCCTTCTTCAGGGCCGACTCGACGGACTGGCGTCCGGCGATGGCCGCGCTGATCTCCAGGGAGACCTTGGTGCCGAGATCGGTGAACTCGGGGATGCCGACGAACTGGATGCCGGGCGCGGGGCGCGGCTGCACCCCCGGATCGGTGGGCCGGGCATCCTCGATGGCCTCGCGGGTCATCTCCTGGAAGGCGGCGGCCTCTTCGGCGTACGCCGGGTTCGAGTACGTCGACTCGCGCTTGCCGGCCGGGACGTTGGACCAGCCGATCTGATCGCCGACCAGTTGCTCGTACTGCTTGCTCGAAGCCCAGGAGACGAACTTCCAGGCCTTGTCCGGGTTCCGGGAGGCCTTCTGGATGCCCCAGGCCCAGGTGTAGAGCCAGCCGGAGGAGTCCGTCTTCTCGACCGGGGCGGGCGCGTAGCCGATCCTGCCCTTCACGGGGGAGCCGTCCGCCTCCAACGACCCGGCGGCGGACGTGGCGTCGTACCACATGGCGACCTTGCCTTGGGTCATGTTGTTCAGGCACTCGGCGAAACCGGCCTGTGCGGCGCCCGATTCGCCGTGCTCGCGCACGAGGCCGACGTAGAACTTGGTGGCCTTCTCGAACTCGGGGGAGTCCAACCGGGCCTTCCAGTCCTTGTCGAACCAGGTGCCGCCGAAGGTGTTCACGACCGTGGTGAGCGGGGCCATCACCTCGCCCCAGCCGGGCAGGCCGCGCAGACAGATGCCCTTCATGCCGTCCTGGGCGCCGTCCGCCCGCGCGGCGAGGTCGGCGACCTGCTGCCAGGTGGGGTGCGCGGGCATCGTCAGGCCCTTCTCCTCGAAGACGTCCTTGCGGTACATCAGGAAGGACGACTCGCCGTAGAAGGGCTGCCCGTAGAGCTTGCCGTCGTCACTGGTGAGGGACTCGCGCATCGGCTTGAGGATGTCCTGCTGGTCGAAGGAGGGGTCCTCGGCGACGTAGTCGTCCATCTCCTCCAGCCAGCCGTTGCGGGCGTAGATCGGTATCTCGTAGTTGCTGAGGGTCGCCACGTCGTACTGGCCGGCCTGGTTGGCGAAGTCCTGGCTGATCTTGTCGCGGACGTCGTTCTCCGGCAGGACGGTGAAGTTCACCTTGATGCCGGTCTCCTCGGTGAAGTGCGCGGCGGTGAGCTTCTGCAGCTCCTGCATCTGCGGGTTGTTGACCATCAGCACGTTGATGGAGTCGCCGCCGGACCCGGACCCGCCCGCCCCGACCCAACAGCCGGAGAGCAGCGGGGCGAGCAGCGTCCCAGCGGCGACCACGGCGAGCGTGGCTCGCGGCCTCCGTCGGCTCGGGGTGCGCATGAATCGCTCCTGGACGTAGACATAGGTGGACATAAAGGGCATCGCGCGGGCGCGACCACCCGGCTCGTGTGTGGCGCGGCTGTTCAGACGCGAATGACCTGCGGCCCCAGCAGCGCATATCGGTGGGCCTCTGCCGCAGGCAGCAGCGTGCTGGTGACGATCGCCTCCAAGTCGCCGATCCCGGCGAAGCGGCAGAAGCTGACCGCGCCGAACTTGGTGTGGACGCCCGCGAAGACGGTGCGCCGGGAGGCGCGGATCGCCTGGGCCTTGACCTCGCTGACCGCCGGGTCGGGGGTGGTGAGCCCGTGGTCGCGGGTGATGCCGTTGGCGCCGATGTAGGCCAGGTCGATGACGAACCCGGCGAGCATCTTCGTCGTCCAGTGGTCGACGGTGGCGAGCGTGCCGGGCCGTACCCGCCCGCCGAGCAGCAGCACGGTGGTGTTGCCGGCCTCCGCGAGGGCGCCCGCGGTGGCGAGGGAGGCGGTGACCACGGTCAGCGGCCGGTCGCGGGGCAGGGCCTCGGCGATGAGCTGCGGGGTGAAGCCCTCGTCGACGAAGACCGTCTCGGCGTCCCCGAGCAACTCGGCCGCCGCGGCGGCGATCCGGCGCTTCTCCGGGACATGGCTGGTCGCCCGGAAGGCGAGTGTCGTCTCGAACCCGGCGCTCTCCACGGGATACGCGCCCCCGTGCGTACGCCGGACCAGACCGTGGTCCTCCAGGGCGCGCAGATCACGCCGTACGGTCTCCTTCGCCACGCCCAGTTCGGCGGCGAGTTCGGTGACGTCGACCGAGCCCGTGCGGCGGGCGGCCCTGACGATCTCGCGTTGGCGTTCCTCCGCGCTCATGGCCGACACCTGCTCTCCCTCGCCGTAGTGCTGCCCGTTCGGGCCCGGTGGGGGCCTCGGGGGAAGTTCTACAGCGGGTGCGCGGCGCCGACCAGGTCTGTTGCCCATCCGATGCTGCCCGAGCGTGCCCGTTTCACCCGGGCACCCGCCCGTCGCGGACCTGGGGCGGAGGGAGGACGGGAGTGAGATCGGGCAGCGGGCGTGCCCGAATGCGCCGGCGGGCGGGCCCGTTCAGTGCCCGCCCGCCCTTTTCCGCACGCCGTACGGCCCTCGTTTTCCGCACGACGCGCGCTCCCGGCCCCGTCGGTGTCCGGTGGTGTGACCCCCGTCAGTACGGCCAGATCGGCGGGTCGCTCACGAAGTGGCCGCCCAGGTAGGTGTGGGCCGTGTTCTCGTCGTCCAGGTCGCCCTGCTCGGCGATCAGTTTCTCGGCGTACGGCTCGGAGTCGTCCTGCGGTTCGTAGCCGAGGGCGCGGGCGCTGCTCAGGTCCCACCACAGGCGGGTGTTGGCGGAGGAGCCGTAGACGACGGTGTGGCCGACGCCCTCGGCGGTCAGGGCCGCGTGGAAGAGACGGGCGCCGTCGGCCGGGCTCATCCAGAGCGACAGCATGCGCACGCTGGTCGGCTCGGGGAAGCAGGAGCCAATGCGGACGGAGACCGTCTCCAGGCCGTGCTTGTCCCAGTAGAGCTGGGCCAGGTCCTCGCCGAACGACTTGGACAGACCGTAGAAGGTGTCCGGGCGGCGCGGGGTGTCGAGAGGGATCAGCGCGGACGCGTCCAGCGGGGTGTCGCCCTTGGGGCGCGGGGTGAAGCCGACGGCGTGGTTGGAGGAGGCGAAGACGATCCTGGGCACGCCTTCCTCGCGGGCGGCCTCGTACAGGTTGTACGTGCCCTCGATATTGGCCTTGAGGATCTTCTCGAAGGGGGCTTCCAGGGAGATGCCGGCGAGGTGGATGATCGCGTCGACGCCTCGTACGGCTTCGCGCAGGGCCTCGCGGTCGGTGAGGTCGGCGGCGATCGCGTCCGGCTCGCCCTCGATGGGGCGCAGGTCGAGCAGGCGCAGCTCATAGCCGTACGCCGGGAGCAGCTCCCGCATCAGGGTGCCGAGGCCACCGGCGGCGCCGGTGAGCAGAACGGTGCGGGGAGCGGGCATCCTCGGGTCTCCTTGCATCGCCATCCATGCATGGGCATCCATGCACGCCCGTGCATATCTGCGTCCAGCATTCACATTCATGGACACGCTAAGCGGGCTGATCTGGTGCGTCAAGTGTGCCCGCGACGGCGTGAAATCGCTGGTGCGGTGCGGGTTGTGGCGCTTGACCGCCCCCAAGTGGGCGCCTTAGCGTGACCTCGTTCAGAAATGTAAACAACGATCAGTGACGTGGACTGGGTCGCCACGTCGGCCCTGATCGGCGACTAGGACTTGGGAGAGCCCGTGACGTCAGCCCCCCTCGCCGCTCGACTCGGTGTCCCCAGCGGGCCGCTGTTCTTCCCCGTCACGGCGTACGGCCCGGACGGCACACTCGACCTCGACGTCTACCGCGCCCACATCCGCCGGGGCGTCGAGGCCGGTGCCGCCGCCGTCTTCGCCTGCTGCGGCACCGGCGAGTTCCACGCGCTCACCCCGGAGGAGTTCCAGGACTGCGTACGGGCCGCCGTCGAGGCGACCGCCGGACGCGTCCCCGTCGTCGCCGGCGCCGGCTACGGCACCGCCCTCGCCGAGATCTACGCGCGCCTCGCCGAGGAGGCGGGCGCCGACGGACTCCTCGCCATGCCGCCGTATCTGGTCGTCGCCGCGCAGGAGGGCCTGCTGCGGCACTACCGCCGCCTGGCCGCCGCGACCTCCCTCCCGGTGATCGTCTACCAGCGCGACAACGCCGTCCTCACCCCCGACACAGTGGTCGAACTGGCCCGCACGGACCGGATCGTCGGCCTCAAGGACGGCCTCGGCGACCTCGACCTGATGCAGCGCATCGTGAGCGCGGTACGCGCCTCGGGGACGGACGACTTCCTGTACTTCAACGGCCTCCCCACCGCCGAACTGACCCAGCCCGCCTACCGCGCCACCGGCGTCCCCCTGTACTCGTCGGCCGTCTTCTGCTTCGTCCCCGAGATCGCCCAGGCGTTCCACCACGCGATCGGCACCGGGGACGTTCCGACCGTGAACCGCCTCCTGGACGGCTTCTACCGCCCCTTCGTCGAACTCCGCTCCCAGGGCCGCGGCTACGCCGTGTCGCTGGTCAAGGCGGGGGTACGGCTGAGGGGACTGGACGTCGGCGAGGTGCGGCCGCCGCTGCACGAACCGGCGGAGGACCATGTGAAGCAGTTGGGACAGCTGATCGAACGCGGGTACGCGTTGCTGGAAGAGTAGGACGCGTACGAGCACGAGCACGCGTACGAGAACGCGTGGAAGCACCAGCACGAGTACGAAGGCCGGGAGGGCAAGTGAAGGCGTCGACGTTCGTCTACCCATGGGACGTCAACGGCGATCCGGGCGCCGCGGAGCGCATCGCCGGACTCGGTGTGCGGCAGGTGACGCTCGCCTCCGCCTACCACTCCACGCGGGCGCTGACCCCCCGCCACCCCCGGCACCGCATCGTCACCGCCGAACACGCGGCCGTGCTGTACCCGCCGGGCGAGAGGTGGGAGGGGCGTACGCTGCGGCCGTACCCGGCGGGGGAGTGGGCACCCGGTGACGCGTTCGGGGAGGCCGCCGAGGCGCTGGCCGCCGCCGGGCTCGACGTGCACACCTGGGTCGTCCTCGCGCACAACTCCCGCCTGGGCGCCGAGCACCCGTCAACCTCCGTCGTCAACGCGTACGGCGACCGCTATCCCTGGGCACCGTGCATCGCCCAGCCGGCGACCCGCGAGTACCTCATCGACCTCGCCGTCGAGGCGGCGATCCGCCCCGGGGCCCTGGGCACCGAACTGGAGTCCCTCGGCTGGTACGGCCTCCAGCATCTGCACGCCCACGACAAGACCGGCGGGGTCGGGCTCGGGGACGCCGGGCACTACCTGATGGCGCTCTGCTTCTGCGGGACCTGCCGGGAGGGCTACGCCGGGGTCGGCCTCGACCCGGACGCGCTGGCGGTGGCCGTCCGCGCGGCACTGCAGCCGTTGTGGCGCGGCCGGCCCGTCGACGGGGACGAGGGCTGGCCGGCCGTGGAGAAACTGCTCGGCGCCGAACTGGCGACGGGTACCCGCGCCTGGCGTGACGACGTCGCCCGCACCCTCCAGGAGGCGGCCGTGCGCACGGTACGGGGCGCCGCGCCGGAGGGCTTCCAGATCCTGCTCCACGCGGACCCGGTGACGTACCACGTGGGGGCCAACCCCGGAGTCGACCCGGCGCACATCCTCGCAGTGGCGGACGGGGTGGTCGTGCCATGTGCGGGAGGGCCGGGCCTGCTGCCCGCGTTCGCCGAGGTCGGCGTCGAGGGGGCCGTGATCGCCGCCAACTTCGGTGTCGTGTCGGGGATGGGCGGCAGCCCGGGAACCCTGGCGGACGACGCGGGGCGGGCCGCCGAACTCGGCGCCACCGAAATCCGGCTGTACCACGCCGGGTTGGCCTCGGACCAGGATCTGACGGCGGCGCGGGAGGCGCTGACCGCGGTGGGGTGAGGGTTGAAGGGGCGACTCGCCGCATGGGAGAGGCGCCTTGTGGCGTGGAAGAGGTGCCTTGTGGCATCGCGAACCTTCCGGACCTCTGAGGAGGCGGCAACCGTGGCTTCCGAGACCGGCGTCGGCACGACCGCTCTGCTGTGCGGGCAGCCGTTCCGGCCGCCTGCCACCGTCGGCGTGCTGGCCCTGACCGGCCGGTTCCCCGCCGCGGTGCCCGCTGGTGAGGAATCGGTCGTCGGTACGGTCGAGGCGACCAGCCGGACCGCCGTCCGGGGACTGGCGGCCCCGGTCGCCGAGGTGTTCCTGGTCCGCGACGGCCGTGTCGTGACGCTGCCGGTGGCGCGGGACCTGATCGGGGTCCCATGGGATGCCGCCCCCGGGGAGAGCAGACGGCTGACCGGTGAGGCGACCCTCGTGTCCTGTGACCCGGACGTGGGGCCCCTGCCGCCGGGCGCCTACGACCTGTACGCGCGGGTGGTGATCATCCCGGACGGCGGTGCGCCTGTGGAGTCCTTCGGCGGACCGTGGCCACTGGAGGTGCGGTGACACGGCCGGAGGGGGACCGAAGGAGATCCACAGGCGCGGGCGGTGGCCTCGGGGACGGGTGTCAACCCGTCAGACGACGATCAAACTCGTCAGGACGACGGTCAACTCGTCAGGACGACGGTCAGCCCGTCACGATGCCGACCCCGAGTGCGGAGGCCACCTCGGGGTAGCCCTGGGCATAGGCCGTGCCGGTGTTGCCCGCGATGACATGACCGCGAATCCACACGCTGGTGGAGTCCTTGACGTAGAACGGCGCACCGGAGTCACCGGGTTGGGGCAGGGTGCCCCCGGTGAAGGCGACGACGGGCGACTTGCAGCCGGTGCCCGTGCACACCTGCGCGGTGGTGCTGGTCGCCGTATGGCCGCAGTGCTCGCCGGTGGTGCGACCGCTGTGGCAGTAGTCGTCGAAGCCGACGACCGCGCCACCGGCCCCGACCACCGGGAGGCTGCTCATGCTGTCGATGCCGCCGGTGAAGATACGACTGGCGTAGGACTGCCCGCCGATGAGTTCCACATCCATCGGATGGCCGGTGACCGTGGGCAGACGCCGGTGGGAGACGGTGCCGTACACATATCTGCCGGACTCGGTGGTGACGGTGGCGCCGTCGGCGAAGCAGTGGCCGGCGGTGGTCATGAACCGGGTCCCGGCGCCGTTCTGGACGGCGTAGCCGGAGGAGCAGATGCCGGCGCCGGGTGAGGTGATGCCGCCACCGCCGTAGAAGGCCGGCGAGTCGTCCCGGCGACTGAACCTGTCGCCCGTGGTCGTACGGCGCACCTGCGCCTCGTCCGCGGCCTCGTCCTGACCGGGCGGCTCGCCGTTGAGGTTGGTGAGCGTGGTCACCACGCTCTGCGGTGCGTCGGTCTCGATGACGATCCTGCCGGTGGCCGGGTCCACATAGCTGCCGAAGGTGTGTTTGGTGCCCTCCGCGTCGACGTAGCGGGCGATCCGTTCCTGGATCGTCGCCAGCGCCGACGCCGCGTCGGGCGGCACGCTCAGCGGAGCGTCGGCGGCCCGGTCGGGAGCGCGGCTGTCGTCCCGTGGCGCGACCGGGGCGGTCGGGGATTTCCCTTCCCGGCCGGGTGCGCTCGGTGCGCCCTGCGCCGGACCCGCGCTCAGACCGGTCAGCACCGCGACCGTCGCGACGGCGGCGAACAGCGTGCCGGACAGCGTTCTCCTGGACTTGGACATGGTGGTCCTCCTGGGGGTGCCACGGATCAGGGCCGTGGAGTGGTGAACTGACGGACAGACGGAGGAGACCGGCGCAGGGACGACGAACTCGCCGATGCTCCGGGAGCGGAGGTGCGCACCATCCACCCCGAGTCTGATCGCGTCGACACCGGTGCCGGAATCGCTCATTCAGGTGAGGGGGTGGTGTATGCCCCCAGGGCCAGGCGTGTTCGGACGCGCGTGGCGCAACTCCCGCACGAACCCTGATCCCCGCGGTCCGATCAGACCTCCGAACCGCTCCGGCGCCTCCCCCCTCCAGGACGAGGAGGGCCGGTCCGACGGACGCGCAGCAGCCCCGCCGCGGCCAGGAGCAGGGCCGCCGGCGGAGCCGGGGGCTACGGACAGCGGAGCCGAGGATTCTCCGTACGGCGGCGCGATGAGTTCTTCGTACGACGGCGGTCTATCTCTTGAGGGGGAACGTTGACGGGATCTGCGAAGGGACCGGCCGGCACCCTTCGGGACGTCTGTGAGGAGCGACTGATGATCGACGACGGTACGGCGAACCTCGACCTCGGGCCGCAGACGCGCGTCGTGGCCCGCTTGGCGCGCGGGGTGAGCGATGTGCAGCTCTCCGGGCCCACGCCGTGCCCGGAGTACGCCGTGCGCAATCTGCTCGGGCACCTCCTGGGCCTCGCCATCGCCTTCCGGGACGCCGGACGGAAGGATCTGGGGGCCACCACCGACACCGCCCCGGACACCTACGTACCCGACATCGAGCCCGGCTGGCGCGAGACCCTGCCCACGGTTCTGGACGAGCTGGCCGAGGCCTGGCGCGACCCCGCGGCCTGGACGGGCGAGACCCGGGCCGGTGGGGTCCCGCTGCCGGGAGCGGTGGCCGGTGCCGTGGCGATCGACGAACTGGTCGTACACGGATGGGACCTAGCCCGAGCCACCGGCCAGCCGTACGCCCCCGACCCGGCGGCCCTGGAGGCATCACACGCCTTCCTCCTCGCGGCGACCGAGGACCCCACCCGGGGCGGAGGCATCTTCGGACCGGTAGTGGCCGTACCGGACGGCGAGCCGCTGCTCGACCGGGCGATCGGCTTGAGCGGCCGGGACCCGGGGTGGACGCCGTAGCCCCGCAGGACATCTTCGGCGACCGACAGTCGAGGGGTTCGGCCGGAGTGTCAGCCGAGGACGAACGGCAGCCGTTCGGCCAGTTCACCCAACGCGGTCGTCTCCTCATCCGTCGGCCCCCGTCGCCCCGTGCCCACCAGCAGCACATCCTTGTCCGAGAACGATGCCGGAAATGCGGTTCCCGTAATCGCCTCCGACATCTCCCGTGACCGGGCCAGCCCATCCACCGGCGGCCCGGCCACATGGGGCAGATGTGCCACCAGGTCCAGATGGTGCAGCGTCCATTCCAGGACGTACGCCGACAGATAGTCCCCGGCGGTCAGGACCATGTCCTGTGTGCTCACCCGGAGTGAGGGATCGGCCAGTTCGGCGGCCCGGCCGGCCGCCGAGCCCACGTCGTCCAGGTGGAACTTCAGCAGCCCCGGCTCCTCGTAAGCGGCGGCCAGCCGCACAATCAGCGCGTCCAGCGGGTCATCACCCGTCGGCGGGGTCTCGGACACCGTCCAGTAGGTCACCGCGTTCCGTGTCGGTTCCCCGTCCGCCGGGGTCACCAGCGTGATCAGTACGTCCTGTGCGTCGATGACCAGGTGGCAGACGAGGTCCCGTACGAGCCAGCCCCTGCACCCGGACGGCTGTGCGAAGTCCGCGTCGTCGAGGTCGGCGACCGCCGCACGCAGCGCCGTCCACGAGTGTGAGAAGAGATCCACACTCGCAACGTAGACGACAAGAAGATCCAAGGTGCTGCAATGCGGAGCAAGGAGTCGTAAACGGGGAGCGGGGGCGGGGCCGTCTCCGTACGCTCGCCCCCATGCCCCTGAGTCTCACCGTCCTCGGCACCGCCTCCCCGCACCCCGGGCCGGGCCGGCCCACCTCCGGCTATCTGCTGCGCGGCGGGGGCGCCGAGATATGGGTGGACGCGGGGTTCGGAACGTTCGCCGAGTTGCAGAGGCACACGGACCCCACGAGGCTCACCGCGATCTGGATCTCCCATCTGCACGCCGACCACAGCGCGGATCTGCTCGCCGCCCACTACGGCTTCGCGTACGGCGGTCTCACCCTCCCGGCGCCGATCCCCGTGTACGCCCCCGGCGGCTGCGCACAGCGCCTCGCGGGATTCCTCGGCCGGCCCGACGAGACCTTCCTCAGCAGTGTGTTCGAGTTCCGTCGCCTGTACGACGGCCACACCGTCCGGCACTGGAACCTCAACCTCACCGCCCGCGCCGTCGTCCACGACGTGGAGTCGTACGGGCTGCGCGCCGAGTGCCAGGGCCGGGTCCTCGCGTACTCCGGGGACAGCGGCCCGTGCGACGCGCTCACCCAACTCGCGGGCAGCGCCGATCTGTTCCTGTGCGAGGCCGACGCCGACGCGCATCGCGAAGGCGAACCCCGGGTGCATCTCACCCCGGAGGAGGCCGGTAGCCACGCCAAGGGGGCCAGCAGGCTCCTCATCACCCACGTGGGCCCCGGCCTCACCCCGGAGAACGCCACCCTGCGCGCCGCCGTCACCTTCGGCGGCCCCACCGAGACCGCCCGCGTGGGCGACACCAAGATCGTGTGACCGCCGGTCCCGCCTTCATGTGACCCCGCGCACCACTTCTTTTGTCAGAAGCATTGACGAACCGTGAAGCCCCTCCTACCTTCAACGCGTCGTACCTCGTACGTCATATATGAGACGCGATACGTGAGATCACATACGTGAGATCGCATACGCGAGAACCGAGAGGCCGAGCATGACCTCTGTGCCCACGCCCATCCCGTCCCGCACGCAGTTCGTGCTGGAAGGGATCAAGCACCGCATCCTCACCGGCCAGTTGACGCCGGGACAGGCCCTGGTGGAGACCGAGCTGGCCGCGCAGTTCGGAGTGTCCAAGACACCCGTACGTGAAGCGCTCAAGACCCTCGCCGGGACCGGGCTCGTCGTGATGAGCCAGTACAAGGGCGTCACGGTGCGCATGGTGGACGCGGACATGGCGCGCGAGGTCTACGACGTACGGCTGCTCCTGGAACCGGAGGCGCTGCGGCGTGCCGTTCGGCGCGGTGCCTCCCTGGACGCCGCCCGGTCCGCGCTGACCAGGGCCGACGGGGCCACGGACACCGCCGAACGGTCGCTGGCCAACCGGGAGTTCCACCGCGCGCTGTACGTCCCGTGCGGCAATCCGCTGCTCGGGAGGATGCTCGACGAGGTACGCGACCAGGCGGCGCTGGTCTCGGCCGTCGCCTGGGCGGCCGACCCCTCCTGGGAGCGGGAGGCCGCCGAGCACCGGGAGATCCTGCGGCTCGCCCTCGACGGTGACGCCGACGGCGCCGCGGCCGCACTGCACGCGCACATCGCCTCCTTCGTCCAGCGGGCCTTCCCCGAGGCCCGCGAGGACGAGTAGGCCCGAAAGCTCCGCAAGCCCGAGCCCAACCCGTGACTCCCGCAAGGCAGTGAGTCCAGTCCTCGAAGAGGAAGGTCATCCATGAGCAGCGTGACGTTCGAGACCGGGCGGGCGGCCCTGGCCGACGTGGTGGCCATCCCGGTGACACCGTTCGCCGGGGACGGCACCGTCGACCAGGACGCCCACCGGGCCCTGCTGCGTCGGCTGCTCGACGGAGGGATCACCACCCTCACCCCGAACGGCAACACCGGCGAGTTCTACGCGCTCACCCCCGAGGAGCGGCGGCTGGTCACCGAGCTGACGATGGACGAGGTCGGCGACCGGGCCGTGATCGTCGTCGGCGTCGGACACGACATCCCGACCGCGATCGCCACCGCCGAGCACGCCCGCGCGGTCGGCGCCCACATGGTGATGGTCCACCAGCCGGTCCACCCGTATGTGGCGCAGGGCGGCTGGGTCGACTACCACCGGGCCATCGCCGAGGCCGTGCCCGAGCTGGGCGTCGTTCCGTACATCCGCAACGCCCAGCTCCCCGGGGCCCGGCTCGCCGAACTCGCCGACTCCTGCCCGAACGTCATCGGCGTCAAGTACGCCGTCCCGGACGCGGCCCGCTTCGCCGCCTTCGCCCGGGACGCCGGCCTCGACCGCTTCGTCTGGGTGGCCGGGCTCGCCGAGCCGTACGCGCCCTCGTACTTCTCGGCCGGTGCCACCGGCTTCACCTCGGGGCTGGTGAACGTCGCCCCGGCCGTTTCGCTGAACATGATCGAAGCGCTTCGATCGGGAGACTTCCCGGCCGCCATGAAGGTCTGGGAGCAGATCCGCCGCTTCGAGGAACTGCGGGGCGCCAACAGCTCCGCCAACAACGTGACCGTCGTCAAGGAGGCCCTCGCCTCCCTCGGCCTCTGCCGCCGGGACGTCCGGGCGCCCAGCAAGGAGCTGCCCGAGTCCGAGCGCGCGGAGGTCGCCGCCATAGCCGCCGGGTGGTCCATATGACGAACAACTCCGCGCACAACCGGGAAAAGAGCGACACGAAGCACCACCAGGAAAACGCCGAGCTGAGAAAGCGCCCCGAAGAGCTGCGCAGTCACCAGTGGTACGGCACCGATGGCCTCCGGTCCTTCAGCCATCGCGCCCGTACCCGCCAGCTCGGCTATCTCCCCGAGGAGCACCTCGGCAAGCCCGTCATCGCGATCCTCAACACCTGGTCGGACATCAATCCCTGTCATGTCCACCTCCGTGACCGGGCGCAGGCGGTCAAGCGGGGGGTGTGGCAGGCCGGAGGCTTCCCGCTGGAGTTCCCGGTCTCGACGCTCTCCGAGACCTTCCAGAAGCCGACCCCGATGCTCTACCGCAACATGCTCGCGATGGAGACCGAGGAACTGCTGCGCTCCTACCCGGTCGACGGCGCCGTCCTGATGGGCGGCTGCGACAAGTCGACCCCCGCCCTGCTCATGGGCGCGGCGAGCGTCGATCTCCCCACCGTCTTCGTGCCGGCCGGGCCCATGCTGCCGGGCCACTGGCGGGGCGAGGTCCTCGGCTCCGGCACCGACATGTGGAAGTACTGGGACGACAAGCGCGCCGGGCTCATCGGCGACTGCGAGATGCAGGAACTGGAGAGCGGCCTCGCCCGCTCGCCGGGCCACTGCATGACCATGGGTACGGCCTCCACGCTCACCGCCGCCGCCGAAGCCCTCGGCGTCACGGTCCCCGGCGCCTCCAGCATCCCGGCCGTCGACTCCGGCCACGACCGCATGGCGGCGGCGGCCGGGCTCAGGATCGTCGAACTGGTCCACAGGGACCGCAAGTTGAGCCAGATCCTGACCGCCGACGCGTTCGAGGACGCCGTCATGACCGTCCTCGGCCTCGGCGGCTCCACCAACGCCGTCATCCACCTCATCGCCATGGCCGGCCGCGCGGGCGTCAAGCTCACCCTCGACGACTTCGACCGCATCGCGCGCACGGTGCCGGTGCTGGCCAACGTCCGGCCCGGCGGCCAGACCTACCTGATGGAGGACTTCCACTTCGCCGGCGGCCTCCCCGGCTTCCTCTCCCGGATCACCGACCTGCTCCACCTCGACCGCCCGACCGTCTCGTACGACACGATGCGCGAGCAACTGGACGGCGCGCTCGTCCACAACGACGACGTGATCCGCACCCGCGACAACCCGGTCGCCGCCGAGGGCGGGGTCGCCGTACTGCGCGGCAACCTCTGCCCGGACGGCGCGGTCATCAAGCACATCTCGGCCGAGCCGCACCTGCTCGAACACACCGGTCAGGCGGTGGTCTTCGACGACTACAAGACCATGCAGCGCACCATCAACGACCCCTCGCTCGGCATCACCGCCGACAGCGTGCTGGTGCTGCGCAACTCCGGCCCCAAGGGGGGACCGGGCATGCCCGAGTACGGGATGCTGCCCATCCCCGACCATCTGCTGAAGCAGGGGGTACGGGACATGGTCCGCATCTCCGACGCCCGGATGAGCGGCACGAGCTACGGCGCCTGCGTGCTCCACATCGCCCCCGAGTCATACATCGGCGGCCCCCTCGCCCTGGTCCGCACCGGCGACTCGATCACCCTCGACGTCAAGGCCCGCACCCTCCAACTCAACGTGGACGACGAGGAGTTGGCCCGCCGCAAGGCGGAATGGACACCCCCGCCCACCCGCTACGAACGCGGCTACGGCGCCCTCTACAACGACCAGATCACCCAGGCCGACACAGGCTGCGACTTCGAGTTCCTGTCAAGACCGGGCAAGGTCCAGGACCCGTACGCCGGGTAATCGATGTGGCGCCGGGTGACCAAAAAGGGGCGCGGGGAACTGCGCGACCAGCCCCCACACACCCGCCGACGCCACGCAACCGTAAGAGGCACCCCGAACCGCGCCCCCCGCACCCGAACGGAGTTCCACTCATGGCCCAAGCCGCAGCCATGGCGAAACCCCCCGCGCCACCCCGGCGGAGCCGTACGCGCCGTGCCTCAGCCACCCCGCGCAGGTTGCCGTACCTCCTGATCGCCCCAGCAGCGCTGCTGATGCTGGGCTTCATCGCCTACCCGGTCATCAGCGTCTTCTACTACAGCCTGCAGCACTACAACCCCACCAAGCCCTGGCGGAACGGCTTCGCCGGCTTCGAGAACTTCGTCCACGCCTTCACCGAGGACCCGCTGTTCTGGGACACGCTGATCTTCAGCGCGAAATGGGTGGTCGTCGAGGTCGGACTGCAACTGCTGTTCGGTCTGGCCCTCGCCCTGATCGTCAACCAGACCTTCGTGGGCCGGGCCCTCGGCCGCGCGCTGGTGTTCTCGCCGTGGGCCGTCTCCGGCGTGCTGACCTCGGCGATCTGGGTGCTGCTCTACAACTCCCAGACCGGTATCACCCGTTACCTCGCCGACATGGGCATCGGCGAGTACGGCGTCAGCTGGCTCTCGGACACCTCGACCGTCTTCCCGGCGGCGATCGTCGCCGACCTCTGGCGCGGTGTCCCCTTCTTCGCGATCCTCATCCTCGCCGACCTCCAGTCCATCTCGAAGGACCTGTACGAGGCCGCCGAGGTCGACGGCGCCAGCCGTATCCGGCAGTTCGTGCACATCACGCTGCCGCATCTGAAGGACGCGATCATCCTCTCCACGCTGCTGCGCGCGGTGTGGGAGTTCAACAACGTCGACCTCCTCTACACCCTGACCGGCGGCGGACCGGCCGGTGAGACCACGACTCTCCCGCTGTACATCGCCAACACCTCGGTCGACGCCCACAACTTCGGCTACGCGTCCGCCCTGACCACGGTCGCGTTCGTGATCCTGCTCTTCTGCTCGATGGTCTATCTGCGGCTGAGCAAGTTCGGAGGCGAGTCCAAGTGATCACCAAGGACGCCGAGAGGACCGTACCGCCCGTGTCCGCGCCGAGATCCGAGGCGGAGGAGCCCCAACGGCCCCGCAAGCAGCGCCGCGCCTGGGACGAGGTACCGCGCTGGCAGATCTATCTGCCCCTGTCCCTCTACCTCGTCTTCACCCTCATCCCCTTCTACTGGATTCTGCTCTTCGCGCTGCGCGAGCCCGGCTCCAGCTCACTGGTCCCCTGGCCCGTGACGTTCGAGCACTTCGAGAAGGTCTGGACGGAACGGTCCTTCGGGATCTACTTCCAGAACAGCGTGCTCGTCGGTGTCGCCACCCTGGTGATGACCACCATCGTCGCCCTGGCCGGCGGCTACGCCCTCGCCCGCTTCGACTTCAAGATCAAGCGCGGGTTCATGCTGGCCCTGCTGTGCTCCCAGTTCGTGCCGGGCGCCCTGCTGCTGGTCCCGCTGTTCCAGATCTTCGCCGAGCTGCGGATGATCAACTCCCTCGGCAGTGTCATCCTCGCCGAGACGGTGTTCCAGCTGCCCCTGTCGATCATCCTGCTCAGCAACTTCATCAAGAACGTGCCGTACTCCCTGGAGGAGGCGGCCTGGGTGGACGGCTGCAACCGCTTCACGGCGTTCCGGGTGATCGTCCTGCCGCTGCTGCGGCCCGGGTTGATCGCGGTCGGCTCCTTCGCCTTCGTGCACTCCTGGAACCACTTCCTGTTCGCCCTGATGTTCCTCAACAACCAGGCGAAGCAGACCATCCCGGTCGGCCTCAACACCCTGCTCAGCGCCGACAGCGTCGACCTGGGCGCCCTGGCCGCGGGCGGCATCATCGCCGCCGTACCGGTGGTCATCGTCTTCGCCTTCATCCAGAAGTGGCTGATCACGGGCTTCAGCGCCGGGGCCGTGAAGGGATGAGCATGCGCATACGCGGCAGAAGAGCACTGCAACTCGTCGCCCTCGCCGGGGTGTTGGGCCTCACGCTCACCACCCCGGCCGGGGCGGAGTCCCGGGACATCAGCCGGGACACGCTCGCGGCCGACGACGGCTGGGCCGCGGCCGACGGTGGGACCACGGGGGGTTCCACCGCCGACGACGCCCATGTCCTCACCGTACGGACGCGGAGCGAGCTGGTCCGCGCCCTCGACGGCGGCAGCGCCACCCCCAAGATCATCCGGATCGCCGGGACCATCGACGCCAACACCACCGACGACGGCGACCGACTCGACTGCGACGACTACGCCACCGACGGCTATGACATCAAGGAGTACCTGGCCGCGTACGACCCCCGCACCTGGGGTTCCGCCAAGCCCGGCGGCCCCCAGGAGGAGGCCCGCCAGGCGTCGGCGGCCAAGCAGGCCGAGCGGATCGAGCTGGCCGTCGGCTCCAACACCACCATCGTCGGCCTCGGTTCCTCAGCGGTTCTCAAGGGCGCCAGCCTCCAGCTCAAGGGCGCGGACAATGTGATCATCCGCAATCTCGAACTGCGGGACGCCTACGACTGCTTCCCCGTCTGGCAGCCCAACACCGGCGGCCTCGGCGACTGGAAGACCGCGTACGACAACATCTGGCTGCGCGGCGCCAGCCATGTCTGGATCGACCACGTCACCCTCTCCGACAAGGGCCATCTGGACGAGGACGAGCCGACCCACTTCGGCCGCAACTACCTCCGGCACGACGGCCTTCTTGACATCACCAACGCCTCCGACCTGGTCACCGTCTCCTGGAGCCGGTTCACCGACCACGACAAGGCGATCCTCATCGGCAACGGGGACACCGCGACCGGCGACCGGGGCAAGCTGCGGGTCACCCTGCACCACAACGAGTTCGAGTCCGTCGTCCAGCGCGCCCCACGCGTCCGCTTCGGACAGGTGCACCTCTACAACAACCGATACGTTGTATCCGCCCCGGCCGACGCCCACGACTACCGCTACACCCTCGGCGTCTCCACCGAGTCCGCGCTCTACGCCGAGAACAACGCCTTCACCACCCCCGGCCACATCGAGGTCGCCGACCTGGTCAAGAGCTGGAACGGCACCGCCCTCCACCAGACGGGCACCCTCTTCAACGGCTATCCGGTGGATCTTCTGGCCATCCACAACGCCTACAACTCCGGCAGCGAGCGCGATCTCACGGCCGACGTGGGCTGGACGCCTACCCTGCACCAGAAGATCGACAGCGCCGAGAAGGCCGACCGAGAGGTGGCACGCGGCGCGGGCGCAGGGAGAATCCGATGAACAACACCAGCACGCCGAACAGCACCGGCACGTCCTACGAAACCCCGCTTCCCCTCGTCCTCGCGGGCGCCCGGGGCCATGGCCGCTGGCACCTGGAGAACATCCGGCGATTGGCCGACCAGGGGATCGTGCGGCTCGCCGGGATCTGCGAGCTGACCCCGCTGGGCGCCGACGAGATCCCGGACGGCCTCGGTACGCCCGAGCAGTCGCCCGACTTCGGGGCGCTCCTCGACTCGACGGGCGCGGCGGTCGCCGTGATCTGCACCCCGATCCCCACCCACACCGATCTGGCGCTGACGGCTGCCCGGCGGGGTGTGCATCTGCTGCTGGAGAAGCCTCCGGCGCCGTCGTTCGCGGAGTTCCGGCGGATGGCGGACGGGGTGGCCGAGGCGGGCGTGGTCTGCCAGATCGGCTTCCAGTCGCTGGGCTCGCACGCCGTGCCCGAGATCCGGAAGATGGTCGCCGACGGGCTGGTCGGCGAGGTCGTCGGCATCGGCGGCGCCGGAGCCTGGGCCCGCGCCGAGGCGTACTACCGGCGTGCGCCCTGGGCCGGAAAGCGCCGCCTGAACGGCGTGGACGTCATCGACGGGGCGCTTACCAACCCCCTCGCGCACGCCGTCGCCACCGGGCTCGCCCTCGCCGACGCCGGCCGTGCCGAGGACGTCACCGCCATCGAGACCGAACTGCTGCGCGCCAACGACATCGAGTCCGACGACACCTCCTGCGTGCGGATCACCACGGCCGACGGCGGCCGGATCACCGTCGCCGCCACCCTCTGCGCCGCCGACCCGGACGACCCGTATGTCGTGGTGCATGGCACCAGCGGCCGGATCACCTACTGGTACAAGCAGGACCGCGTCCTGGTCCAGCGAGCCGGACACGGCCCCGAGGAGATCGAGTACGGCCGCACCGACCTGCTGGAGAACCTGGTCGCGCATCTCGTCGAGGGCACCGATCTGCTGGTCCCGCCGGACGCGACCGGTGCGTTCATGAAGGTCGTCGAGGCGATCCGCGTCGCCCCCGACCCGATCGCGCTCCCGGACACCGCCTGGCACTTCCTGCCCGAGGAGGGCCGCCGCGTCGTCGACGGCATCGACGGCCTGGTCGCCGCCTCCGCCGACAACCTCGCCCTCTACTCCGAGCTGGGCGCCCCCTGGGCGCTCCCCGAGGCTCCAGCGAAAGAGGTGAGCACGTGACGATGACGAACGAGTCCCTGGTCCTGCGCGTGGCGGGCCGCCCGGTGGGCCGTTACATCACCCGGCCCGAACTGCCGGCCCGGCTCTCCCCGCGCCCCTATCTGCACCCCGTCACCACCCTGTCCGGTACGGCGGTCACCGAGCTGAGCCCCGCCGACCACCTCCACCACCTCGGCGTCGGTGTCGCCGTTCCCGACGTCGAGGGGTACAACTTCTGGGGCGGACGCACCTATGTCCGCGACCAGGGCCCCACCGAGCTGGACAACCACGGCTCCCAGCGCCACACCGCCTACCAGCTGCGCGACCCCGACGGCTTCGTCGAGGAACTGCGCTGGGTCGCGGCGGGAGCCGAGCTGCTGCGCGAACGCCGTACGGTCGCCGCCACCGAACTCACCGACGCCGCCTGGGCGTTGGACTTCACCTTCTCCCTCACCAACATCACCGGCGCCCGGGTCACCATCGGCAGCCCCGCCACCAACGGCCGCCCCGGCGCCGCGTACGGGGGCTTCTTCTGGCGGGCCCGCAAGGAGGCCGAGGCGCCCCGCGTCTTCACCGCCGAGCAGGAGGGCGAGGCCGACTGCCACGGCGTCCGCGCCGACTGGCTCGCCCTGGCCGGCACCTCCTGGACCCTCGTCTTCGCCGGGGCCACCGACGCCACCCGCCGCGACCCCTGGTTCGTCCGCGCCGACGAATACCCCGGCGTCGGCTCCTCCCTCGCCCACACCGAGCGCCTGAGCGTCGACCCGGACGACACCGTCGTACGCCGAGTCGTCACAGTCGTCGCCGACGGCATCCTCGACCGGGGCGAGGCCGCGGCCCTCGTACGCAAGGCGGTGAGCCCGTGACCAGCACCTCTGTCGCCGCCCCCGCCTTCTCCGCCGACCAGGGCGACGGCACCTACCGCAACCCCGTCCTCGACGCCGACTGGTCCGACCCGGACGTCCTGCGCGTCGGCGACGACTACTACATGACGGCGTCCAGCTTCGGCCGGGTCCCGGGCCTTCCCCTGCTCCACTCCCGGGACCTGGTCAACTGGACGCTCGTCGGCCATGCCCTCGAACTCCTCGAACCGGCAGCCGAGTTCAGGACGCCCCGCCACGACTGCGGGGTCTGGGCGCCCTCGCTGCGCCACTTCGACGACCGCTTCTGGATCTTCTGGGGCGACCCCGACCACGGCATCTTCCAGGTCAACGCCCCCGGAATCAGGGGCCCTTGGACCCGGCCGCACCTGGTCAAGGAGGGCAAGGGGCTCATCGACCCGTGCCCGCTCTGGGACGAGGAGGCCGGCGAGGCCTACCTCGTGCACGCCTGGGCCAAGTCCCGCTCCGGCGTCAAGAACCGCCTCACCGGCCACCGTATGCGGCCGGACGGGACGGGCCTGCTGGACGAGGGCAAGGTCATCGTCGACGCGGACCGGCTGCCGGGCTGGTTCACCCTGGAGGGCCCCAAGCTCTACCACCACGACGGCTGGTTCTGGATCTTCGCCCCCGCCGGGGGAGTGGAGACCGGCTGGCAGGGCGTCTTCCGCTCCCGCGAGTTCTTCGGCCCGTACGAGGAGCGGATCGTCCTGGAGCAGCACGACACCGAGGTGAACGGTCCGCACCAGGGTGGCTGGGTGCGGACGGCGGCGGGCGAGGACTGGTTCGTCCACTTCCAGCAGCGGGGGGCGTACGGCCGGGTCGTGCATCTCCAGCCGATGCGCTGGGGTGATGGGGGAGGTTGGCCCGTGCTCGGCGATGACGGCGCCCCCGTCGCCGTACACCGCAAACCGGCGCTGCCCGCGCAGCCGCCCGCCGCGCCCGCCACCGACGACGACTTCCCCGGCGGCCGCTTCGGACGCCAGTGGCAGTGGACCGCCAACCCCGAGGAGGGCTGGGCCACCCAGCACTCCGGCGACGGGCTGCGGCTCACCTGCGTACGCACCGTGCACGCGCACGACCTGCGGAAACTGGCTAACGTGCTCACACAGCGGCTGCCGGGGATTCCCGCCGTGATCGAGGTCGACTTGCGCCTCGACAGCGAGGAACCGGGGGCGCGGGCCGGACTCGCGGTGCTCGGCGACGCCTTCAGTTGGATCGGGCTCCAGCGGGGCACCGACGGGACCGCGCACCTGGTCCACCGGTTCGCCGAGACCGTCGCCGAGCGGGAACGGGACGCCGACCATCCGCGTCCGGCGCCCGAAGGGCGGGCCCGGCTGCGGATCGAGACCCGCGCGGGTGCGCGCTGCCGCTTCTCCTATGACGTGGGGGAGGGGTGGCAGCCCTCGGGACAGGTCTTCGCCGCCACCCCCTGGCGCTGGGTCGGCGCCCTCCTCGGCCTCTTCGCCGTGGCACCGACCGGCGGGGGGCACGCCGGGTCGGCCACGTTCAGCCGGTTCCGGATCACCCGCTCATAGCTCGACCGCTCTCGCTCGTAGCTCAACTCATGTAATTCGTACGCCTGTTTGGAGCCGCAATGACGCACCTCCGTAGCAAGCGCTTGCCGGAGTCGCCCGGAGCGAGACCCGGTATCGGCCGGGCCCTGGTCACGGTCGCGGCTCTGGTGGCCTCGCTGGGGCTCGGAGCCATCACCTCGGCCGAGGCCGCGCCCGACACCGGTGTGCGCGCCCCCGGCGGCTGGAGCGACACACCGCACGGCTTCGCCTCCCTCGACGGCGGGACCACCGGTGGCGCCGGCGGCAAAGTGGTGACCGTCACCGACCAGGCGTCCCTGATGAGATACGCGTCCGCCGCCGAGCCGTACACCATCCGGGTCAAGGGCGCGATCGACGTGGCGCCGTTCGGCTCGGACGTCGTCGTCACCTCGAACAAGACGATCATCGGCGTCGGCGACACCGGCGAGATCGTCCACGGCGAACTGAACCTCAAGCCCGGCACCCGCAATGTCATCATCCGCAACCTGACGATCCGTGACTCGTACGTCGAGGGCGACTGGGACGGCAAGACGACGGACTTCGACGCGATCCAGATGGACACCGTCGACCACATCTGGATCGACCACAACCGCTTCGAGCACATGGGCGACGGCCTGCTCGACATCCGCAAGGACAGCCGGTACATCACCGTCTCCCACAACCAGTTCAAGAACCACAACAAGGCCTTCGGCATCGGCTGGACCACCAACGTCCTGACCGAGATCACCATCGACCACAACTGGTTCACCGGGACGAAACAGCGCAACCCCTCCGCCGACAACTGCGCCTACGCCCACCTCTACAACAACTACCTCTCGGCCCAGGTGGCCGACGGCGACCCCGTGTGGACCTACGGGAACTGGGCGCGCGGCAAGACCAGGATGGTCATCGAGAACAGCTACTACGACGGCGTCCAACACCCCTACCAGGCCGACGCCACCGCGGAGTTGGTGCAGCGCGGGTCGATCCTGAAGAACGTCACCGGGCGCCAGGACGCCTGGGGCACGGCCTTCGACCCGAGGGACTTCTACGACTACCGCCTCGACCCGGCGGCGGCCGTACCCGCGCTGGTCACCCGCTTCTCCGGACCGCAGAAGACGATCGGTACGAACACGACCCTGAACGTGCCGGGTTCGTACCCGACCGTGCAGGCCGCCGTGGACGCGATGCCGGAGGGCAACGACGGTACGGTGACGATCCGTATCGCGCCGGGGACGTACCGCGAGCAGGTGCGCATTCCGGCCGGCAAATCGAATCTCGTGCTGCAGGGGACTGGACGGGACCGCTCCGACACCGTCATCGTCTACGACACGCCCGCCGCGTACGGCGGCTCCAACGGCAGCGCCACGGTACGGATCGCCGCCAGCGACGTCACGGCCCGCAACCTCACGTTCAGCAACGACTTCGACGAGGCCGCGCACGAGCTGAACGGTGAGCAGGCCCTCGCCATGAAGACGGTCGGCGACCGGATCGTCTTCGAGGACACCGCCTTCCTGGGCAACCAGGACACTCTGATGACCGACAGCCCCCGGCTCGACGCCATCAGCCGGGTCTACATCCGCGACTCGTACATCGAGGGCGATGTCGACTTCATCTACGGCCGCGCCACCACCGTCATCGAGCGTTCGCTGATCAAGGCGCTCAGCCGGGGCTCGGACACCAACAACGGCTACATTACCGCCGCGTCGACGTGGAAGGACAACCCGTACGGCTTCCTGATCACCAAGTCGAGGGTGACCAGCGACGCGCCCGCCGGGACCTACCACCTGGGCCGGCCCTGGCACCCGGGCGGCGAGCCGAACGCCATCGCCCAGGTGCTGTTCCGGGACACCGAGTTGCCCGCCGCGATCAAGTCGTCGCCGTGGACCGACATGAGCGGCTTCTCGTGGAAGGACGCGCGGTTCACGGAGTACCGCACCTACGGGCCGGGCGCCGAAGTCACCGCCGATCGGCCCCAGTTGGCGGACGCGGACGCCGCCACGCACACGGTCGCCGACTACCTGGCGGGCACGGACGGTTGGGCGCCCCATACCCACCGGTGACCTTCAGACCCCCACAACTTCATAACCCTCGTTCCCCCACAACTTCATAACCCTCGTTGAATCCAGAAGAGAGAGCCGTTCAATGAAGATCAGCAATCACAGAAGCAGGCGGGCCGCCCTGGCCGTCGCCCTGGGCTCCGTTCTCGCCCTGACCGCCACCGCCTGCGGTGACGACGGCAGTGGCGCCGGTGGCGACAAGGGCTCCGAGGGCAGCGGCACCGGCAAGATCGTCTTCTGGGACAACAACGGCGGTGTCCGCACCGACATCTGGAAGGAGATCATCGCCGACTTCGAGAAGGCCAACCCGGACATCAAGGTCGAGTACGTCGGTATCGCGGCCACCGAGTACCAGTCCAAGGTCGACACCGCCATCCAGGGCGGCGGTCTGCCGGACGTCGGCGGTGTCGGCGCGGCCATGGCCGCCGGGTTCGCCGCGCAGGGCGCGCTGGAGCCGCTGGACGACCGGCTCTCCGGGTCCTCCCTCAACGGCAAGATGAACGAGGCGATGGTCGAGTCGCTGAAGTCCGCCGGCGGCGGCGACGCCCTCTACTCCGTCCCGACCTCCGCCAACAACGGCGTCCTCTACTACCGCACCGACCTGTTCGAGGCCGCCGGACTCGATGAGCCGACCACCTGGGACAAGTTCTACGAGGCCGCCGAGAAGCTCACGGACAAGGACAAGAACGAGTTCGGCTACACCATCCGCGGTGGGGCCGGTTCCATCGCCCAGGCGCTGGACGCGATGTACGGGCAGTCCGGCATCACCTCGTTCTGGGACGCGAGCGGTGAGAAGACCACCGTCAACGACCCGAAGAACGTGGCGGCCCTGGAGAAGTACGTCGGCCTCTACAAGAAGGTCACCCCGGCCGCCGACCTCAACAACGACTTCACCAAGATGGTCGCCCAGTTCGACACCGGCACCATCGGAATGCTCAACCACAACCTGGGGTCCTACCAGGACCATGTGAAGGCGTTCGGCGCGGACAAGTTCCGGGGTATTCCGCAGCCGACCGGTCCCGACGGCAAGCGGGTCCAGGTCTCCAACCCGGTCGACGGCATCGGCATGTTCAAGAGCTCCAAGAACAAGGACGCCGCCTGGAAGTTCATCGAGTTCGCCGTCTCGCACGAGGAGAACTCCAAGTTCAACGAGTCGGCGGGGCAGGTGCCGGCGAACAATGAGGCCGCGAAGGACTCGTGGATCTCGGAGGCCGAGCCCACGAAGTTGGCTGCCGCCGCGTTGACCGATGGGTCGACCTCGATCGTGCAGCTGCCGTACTACCTGCCCGACTGGAACACGATCTCCAAGGCCGACAACGAGCCGGCCTTCCAGAAGGTGATGGACGGGCAGACCAGCGCGAAGGAGTTCCTGGACTCGCTGGCGGACCAGCTCAATGAGGCTCAGGCCGAGTGGAGCAAGCAGAAGGGCTAATAGCTCGGGGTCGTAGGTAGTTGGCCGGCTGCGGGTTGTTAGTGGCTGGTCGCGCCCACGCGGCGGAGCCGCACATTGTTACAGACCCGCGCCCCTAAAAAACGGGGCGCGGGGCCTACTCGAAAGGTGCCCGCACGTGTCACTCACCCGTAGACAGGTCGCCGGTGCGGCCCTCGCCGCCGCTCCGCTCGTCTTCGCCGCCCATGGGGCCGCGTCCGCCGCCCCTCGTCGCGAGCGCACGATCTATATCGCCGGTGATTCCACCGCCGCCCAGAAGTACGCCGACGCCGCGCCGGAGACCGGCTGGGGCATGGCCCTCCCGTTCTTCCTCTGTTCCGGGCTGACCGTCTCCAACCACGCGCTCAACGGCCGGAGTTCGAAGAGCTTCATCGACGAAGGCCACCTGGACGTCATCCTCGACGCCATCCGGCCCGGTGACTTCCTGATCATCCAGTTCGGTCACAACGACTCCAAGATCGCCGACCCCACGCGCTACACCGAGCCCTGGTCGACGTACCAGGACTATCTGCGCCAGTACATCGACGGCGCCCGTGCGCGCGGTGCCCGGCCGGTTCTCGCGACCTCCGTCGAGCGCAGAAAGTTCGACGCGAGCGGCAACGCGCAGGCGACCCATGGCGACTACCCTGCGGCGGCCATCGCTCTGGCCGCGGAGGAGGGTGTGGCCCTCCTCGACATCCAGGCGCTGTCCATCGCCTTGTGGCAGGAGTTGGGGGTCGAGGAGACCAAGAAGTACTTCAACTGGACCGAGACCGAGCAGGACAACACGCATTTCAACCCGCCGGGGGCGATCGCCGTGGCACGGCTTGTCGTGCGTGAGTTGTTGCGCGGTCGAGTGCTCGCGCGGCGTGATGTGCGGCGTTTGGACGAGGTGATTCCCGAGTCGTGGATTACGTGGCCCGAGGCGTAGTGCTCCGCGAATAGCTCGTATTTCGGCTGCCGGTCCCTCGTGGCTGGTCGCGCCCACGCGGCGGAGCCGCAAATCGAAACAGCCCCGCGCCCCTGAAGGGGCGCTTCAGTTCCCCCCTGCTTTGAAAGGAACCCGCACCCATGCGCTCCCGTATCTGGCATGCCCATGTCATGACATCCGTTGCCGGCTGCACCGCCCTCGTCCTCGGCGTAACCGGCACCGGCATCGCCCACGCCCAGTCGCCGCGCGACCTCGGTCGCCAAGTACTCGGTGCCGGTGACGGCTGGGGGTCGGCGGAGGGCGGTACCTCCGGTGGCTCCGCGGCGGATGCCGAGCATGTGTACACCGTCACCACCTGGGCCGAGTTCAAGGCCGCGCTCGCGGACGGCGGTGACGCGCCGAAGATCATCAAGGTCAAGGGCATGATCGACGCCGTCTCCCAGGGCTGCGAGGCGTTCGTCACCGACGGCTACGACCTCCAGCAGTACCTCAAGGACTACGACCCGGCCGTCTACGGCAACGACCAGGTCGCCATGGGTCCGCAGGAGGACGCGCGGGTCGCGTCCATGGCCAAGCAGGACTCCGCGATCAAGGCCCATATCCCCAGCAACACCACCATCGTCGGCGTCGGGAAGAACTCCGGCATCCTCGGCGGCAGCATCCAGATCAAGGGCGTCTCGAACGTCATCATCCGCAACCTCACCATCGAGGCCCCGCTCGACTGCTTCCCCAAGTGGGACCCGACCGACGACAACAACACCGGCAACTGGAACTCCGAGTACGACACCGTGGTCGTCTACGGCAGCGATCACGTGTGGATCGACCACAACACCCTCACCGACGGCCGCTACCCGGACAGCGAGCGGCCCGTCTACTTCGGCAAGGTCTTCCAGCAGCACGACGGCCTCACCGACATCGTGCGCGGCTCCAACTACGTGACCGTGTCCTGGAACTCCTTCGAGAACCACGACAAGAACATGCTGATCGGCAACGGCGACGGTCTCGCCTCCACCGACGGCGGCAAGCTCAAGGTCACCATGCACCACAACCGCTTCGAGGGCATCCTCCAGCGCTCCCCGCGCGTGCGGTTCGGCCAGGTCGACGTCTACAACAACTACTACGTCGTCACCGAGGAGCAGAAGTCCGACTACTACATCTTCGGTGTCGGCATCTCCTCCCAGCTGTACGCCAGCGACAACGCCATCACGCTCCCTGAAGGCGCCAAGGTCGGCAAGGTCATCAAGAAGTGGAGCGAGTCCCCGCTGACCGCCGAGAACAACTACGTCAACGGCGAGCTCACCGACCTCATCGCCGTCCACAACGCCGAGATCCCCGAGGAGACCCTCCAGTCCGGCGCCGGCTGGACGCCGACCCTCCGCAAGAAGGTCGACTCCCCGCGCGCCGTGCCCGCCATCGTCAAGGCCCACGCGGGCGTCGGAAAGGTCTGCTGATGAGAGGGCTGCCAGCAGCAGGGACCAGCAGACGGTCGTTCGTCGCCGCCGGTATCGGCGCCGCGCTCGCCCTCGGCATCTCGTCGCAGGCCCGCGCCGCCTCGCACGGCCGGTCGCCCTTCGGACGGTACGGCTCCCCGACCGCCCGCCTCACCCCGCAGACCCTCTACGTCGACGCGCGCGGCGGCGGTGACTTCACCACCGTCCAGGCGGCCGTCACCGCGGCGAGCGGCAGTGGGTACACGCTCGTCATCGCGCCCGGCGTCTACCGCGAGACGGTCGCCGTCAGTGTCGCCCGTACGGAGATGACCTGGCTCGGGGCCTCCGGCGATCCCCGTGACGTGGTGGTCGTCTACGACAACGCGGCCGGCACCCCCAAGCCCGGTGGCGGTACGTACGGCACCACCGGGTCCACCACCACGCTCGTCCAGGCCGATGGCTTCACCGCCCGGAACATCACCTTCGCCAACGACTGGCTGCGCGCCGACCACCCGGAGATCACGGGCACCCAGGCCGTCGCCATCAAGGTGCAGGGCGACCGCTCGGCGTTCGTACGCTGCCGGTTCCTCGGCCACCAGGACACCCTGTACGCCGACTCGATGGCGCTCACCGTCTTCGCCCGGCAGTACTTCCGGGACTGCTACGCGGAGGGCGACGTGGACTTCGTCTTCGGGCGGGCCACCGCCGTCTTCGAGCGCTGCCACTTCCGCACCCTCACCCGGACCGACCTGGCCTCCGCCCCGTACGGGTTCGTCTTCGCGCCCTCCACGGCGGGCGCCAACCCGCTCGGCTATCTGGTGACCGACAGCCGGATCACCAGCGAGGCGCCGGACGCCTACTACAAGCTGGCCCGCCCCTGGGTGCCCAGCTCCGACACCACCGCCCGGCCCATGCTGACCGTCCGGGAGACCCACCTCGGCGCCGGTATCGACGCGGTCGAGCCGTACACCAACATGTCGTCCGGTTTCCCCTGGCAGGACCAGCGGTTCGCGGAGTACCGCAACACCGGGCCGGGGGCGCGGATCACCGTCCCCGCGAACCGGCCCCAGCTCACCGCCGCCGAGGCCGCCTCCCACACCCGTGAGACGTACCTCGGTGACTGGGCCCCCTGGAAGGGGTGCTGACATGCGCCGGCGCACACTGCTCACCGGCATCGCCGGCGGCCTCGTGGCCGCCGGCGCCACCCCCGCCTTCGCCCTGGAGAGGGCCGAGCGGGACGGTGGCCGCCGGGTCCTGCACGTCCGGCCCGGCGGTTCGGTCCAGGCCGCCGTGGACGCGGTGGACGGCCCCGGCTGGACCATCGTCGTCCACCCGGGGACGTACCGAGAGGTCGTCAACATCCCCGCAACCAAAGGGGAGTTGACGCTGCGCGGCGCCTTGCGCGACCCCCGCGCCGCCGTGATCGTCTTCGACCGCGCCAACGGCACACCCCGGCCCGAGGGCGGTACGTACGGCACCGCCGGCTCCGCCACCTTCACCTCGGCGGCACCCGACCTGACTGTACGGGACCTCACCCTCGCCAACGACTGGCTGCGCGCCGACCACCCCGACATCACCGGGACCCAGGCCGTGGCCGCGTACATCACCGGCGACCGGTCGCACTTCGAGCGCGTACGGCTGCTGGCCCACCAGGACACCCTGTTCGCGGACACCACCGCGCTCGCCGCCTTCGACCGGCAGTACTACCGGGACTGCTATATCGAGGGCGACGTGGACTTCGTGTTCGGGCGCGCCACCGCCGTCTTCGAACACTGCCGCTTCCACACCCTCCAACGGGACGTGGACTTCACCCCCAAGGGCATGGTCTTCGCCCCCGCCACCGCCCGCGCCAACCCCTACGGCTTCCTGGCCGCCCACTGCCGGATCACCTCCGGAGCCGAGGACGCCGCCTACAAGATCGCCCGCCCCTGGGTGCCGTCGTACGAGACGACCGCCTGGCCCTCGCTCGTCGTCCGGGACACCTGGATCGGCCCCGGCATCGACGCCGTCACCCCGTACACCAACATGCGCGACGCCTACCCCTGGCAGACCATGCGCTTCCGCGAGTACGCCAACTCCGGCCCCGGCGCGGTGATCTCGGTCCCGGAGAACCGGCCCCAGCTCACGGCGGCGGAAGCGGAGGTGCACACACGGCGGACCTATCTGAGGGACTGGAGGCCCGATGGCCACCGGTGAGCCGCTGGCCCGGCGCAGCCTCGTCGTGGGCGCCGGGGCCGCCGCCCTGCTCGGGGGAGCGGGGTCCGGGAGCGTGAGCGCCGCCGACGCGCCGGCCGCCGGTGCCGCCGGTGCCGCCGGGACAACCGTCCTAGACGGCGGCCTCCCCGACTTCCACCCCCTCCTCAAGGACGAGCTCCGCTTCCCGCTCGCCTGGGGCGAGTCGCCGATCCGGGACTTCCGCGCCTGGCGGCGGGCGGCCCGCGCCAAGGTCGAGGAGCATCTGTGCGTCGACCGGGACGACACCCCGTACGACCCGGTCTTCGACGAGCGGCAGCGCGACGAGGCCGACGGCTACACCCGGGAGTCGGTCACTCTCTCCCTCACCCGGTACGGCCGTGTCCGCGCCGCCCTGCTCACCCCGCACGGCAGCGGACCGTTCCCCGCCGTACTCCTGCTCCACGACCACGGCGCCAAGTTCGACATCGGCAAGGAGAAGCTGGTCCGCCCCTGGTATGACGACACCCGCCTGGCCTCCGCTCAGGGCTGGGCCGACCGGTACTTCAGCGGGCGCTTCGTCGGCGACGAACTCGCCCGGCGCGGTTATGTCGTCCTTGTCGCCGACGCGCTCGGCTGGGGCGACCGGGGCCCGATCACCTACGACCAACAGCAGGCCCTGGCAAGCAACTTCTTCAACCTGGGCTCGTCGCTCGCCGGGCTCATGGCCAGGGAGGACGTCCGCGCGGCCGGGTTCCTCGCGGGGCTCGACCGTGTGGACCGGCGCCGGATCGCGGCCGTCGGCTTCTCGATGGGCGCCTTCCGGGCCTGGCAGACGGCCGCGCTCAGCGACGACATCGCCGCCTGCGCGAGTGTCTGCTGGATGACCGGCCTCAAGGAGGTCATGGTCCCCGGCAACAACATCCTGCGCGGCCAGTCCTCCTACTACATGCTCCACCCGGGACTACCCCGGTACCTCGACTTCCCCGACGTGGCGAGCATCGGCGCCCCCAAGCCGATGTTCTTCCTCAACGGCGGACTCGATCCGCTGTTTCCCCCCGACGGCGTCCACGTGGCGTACGACAAGCTGCGCGCCGTCTGGGGCTCATGCCACGCCGAGGAGCGGTTGCGCCTGAGGACCTGGCCCGACCTGGGCCATGTCTTCACCGACCGCATGCAGGACGAGGTCGTCACTTGGCTCGACTCCGTCCTGTGAACGTCCCCCACACCCGCACGAGAGAGGAACCGCTCCCCATGTCTCGTCGCACCGCCCTCGCCACCCTGGCGGCCCTGACCATGGGTGCCGGCCTGGCCGTTCTCCCCACCCAGGCCCACGCCGCCACCGTGGTCGTCAGCAACTCCACCGATCTGTCCAACGCCATCAAGAACGCCACCGCGGGCACCACCATCCAGGTGCGCGGCGGAACCTACTACCCGACGGCCACCCTCCAGTCCACGGCGAACGGCACCTCCTCCAGCCGGATCTACCTCCAGCCGTACGGCTCCGAGACCGTGAAGATCGACGGCTCGAACCTCCCCGACGGCGACTGGATCTTCAAGCTGACCGCCGACTACTGGACCGTCTCCGGCATCACCTTCCAGAACTCCCCGGACAGCGCGGTCGTCTGCCAGTCCTGTGCCTCCACGGTCTGGGACAACATCAAGACCATCAACGGCGGCGACTCCGGCTTCACCCTCACCGGGGACAGCACCACCAACAACCTGGTCCGCAACATCGACTCCTACGGCCACTACGACGCGGCCAACCACGGTGAGAACGCCGACGGCATCGCCGTGAAGTACGGCTCCGGCAGCGGCAACCTCATCACCGGAGCCCGCCTCTACAACAACTCGGACGACGGTCTGGACTTCTGGTCGTTCTCCTCGCCGGTCACCGTCGAGCACACCTGGGCGATGGGCAACGGCAAGAACCGCTGGGGCGACTCCGCGTTCGCGGGCGACGGCAACGGCTACAAGCTGGGCGGCGACGGAGAGGTCGTCGCCCATGTCGTCAACAACTCGGCGGCCTGGGACAACGCCGGCAACGGCTTCACCGAGAACAGCAACACCGGTGCCATCGTCATCAACCGCACCACCTCCTACGCCAACGCCAAGTGGGGCTACTACTTCGCCACCGGCGCCGCCCGACTCGGCAAGAACCTGGCGGTCGGCAACGGCTCCGGCTCGGTGAACAAGGGCTCGTCGGTCGTGTCCGCCGGCAACAACTGGGACTCCGGGATCTCCACCCCCGCCTTCCGCTCCACCGACGCCTCCTCGACGTACAACGCCCGCTCCTCCAGCGGCACCCTGCCCGCGACCACCTTCCTGACCACGGGCAGCACGACGATCGGGGCGACGATGGACTGACCCCCGGCACGCCGGGCAAAACGATTCTCTCGGCACGGAGGCGATACCGCCCCACACAGTGATGCGCGCACAGAGCGTGCGCGCATCACTCGAAGGGAGTGGTTCTCGTGGCCATTGGTTCTCGCCCACTGATCCTGATTCGCGGTTTCGGCGGCCCGGACGTGCAGGACGAACAACGCGACGCCTATCAGGGATTCAACAACGGCACGGTCTATCCCACCCGCCGGGGCGAGAACTACATCTACGAGGGATTCGTCCTGCGCGCCCTCAAATCACCGCTCCATCCCTACCGGGACGCCACCAATGTGGTCGGCTATTACGCGGAAGCGCAGCGGGCCGCCCCGAGCGAGAACAGCGGGTGGCCCGACGACCTGCTCAACGGCACCATGGTGGTCGATGTCGCCATGGCGAGGGAAGTGCTGAGCCAGGGCGCTTCCGGCACCCTGTGGATCTACCGCTATTACGACCTCGTCCCCCGGAAGATCGACCGTTACGGGGAAGGACTGGTCCGGCTCATCAGAATCATCCGACACGCCATGCGACCGGATGAGGAATTCACCGGTGTGGACATCGTCGCGCACAGCATGGGCGGTCTGGTCGTCCGGTCCGCGCTGACCCAGTTGGGGGAGCGGAGCGAGGAGTCCATCCACCGCATCGTCACCCTGGGCACTCCGCACCGCGGGATCGCCTTCCAGTACATGCCCGATCAGCTGGTGAAGAGCCTCCCAGGCTCGGTCGCGGACGAGATCGCCGCCTTCGACCCGGACCGCACCGACATCCGGGACATTCCGTTCCCCGCGTCGAGGATTCTCACCGTGGTCGGTACGGACTACCGCTCCTACGGCAGCAAGTTCGCCACTCTGGGCAATCGCATCGCCACCCTCGTAGACGAGGGCACGCTCAGTTACAACCGCAGTGACGGACTGGTCAAACAGTCCTCGGCGCAGATTCCCGGCGCTCCCCGGGCATTCGTCCACAAATGCCATGGGGGCCGCGATTCCCTGGTGACCTCACGCGAGGCGTATGAGATCGCCATGCGTTTCCTCCACGGCACCCACCACCTCCGACTGCGACTGGACCGGGCCGAGGTGACGCGAGGCCGTGATCTCTTCGGCCGCAGCGAATTCTATTTCGGGGTCTCCATCAAACCCCGGTTCGTCGATTTCGACCTCTTCCACCAGAGCGGCACCGCCGAGAACCTCTACGGCCCGTTCCGCAAGGAAAACCTCTCCGACGAACTGCCCGACCTCGCCGAGGAACTGGGCAAGCCCCTCTCGGAAGCGGGTGACGCCACGACCGGCTGGGCGGGGGAGAACCGGCTGATCTGGGAGGGCTGGCTGGACGCCTCCGCCAAACCGGCGGACGCGGTGGACAAGTCGGTGGTGCTCCGTATCGATGTGCAGGTCTATGAGCGGGACAGCTTCGGGGTCGGATTCTCCGACAACGTCGTCTTCCGCAAGCAGTACTACGCCCAGGCGATCCCCGACGCCGGGGAGTTGGCGCTCTACCTCCACACGGGCGAGCGCTTCCTGGCGCCGGGGACCACCCACGACGAAGTACGGGAGGCGGCTCAGACGGAGGGGACGGGGGTGCAGAGGATGAGACCCACCGACGGGGGAGAGACCGGCACCCGGACCTTCACGGTCGCAGGTACCGGCTTCGAAGCGGACCTCTCCCTGTCGGTGGCCGACCGACGCGCCCCTACGGACGCCTGACCGACTCCAGCGTCGGCACCACCGGCTTGATCGTTCCGTCGGCCGCGAACTCCATCCGGTCGATGGTCGTCTCCCGGTGCATACCGTCCCCGCCGGACCTGCCGGGCCCGTTCAGCGCGAACCGGTGGTAGACCATGTACCAGTCGTCCGTGCCGGGGGTGTTGACGACCGAGTGGTGGCCGGTGGCGAGGATGCCGTACTCGGGGCGCTTGGACAGGATGGTGCCCCGCTTGGTCCACGGGCCGAGCGGGGTCGGCCCGGTCGCGTACGCCACGTGGTAGTTCTCACTGCGGGTGTCGTCCTCGGACCACATGAAGTAGTACGTGCCGTTCCGCTTGATCACGAAGGAGCCCTCCCGGAAGTTGTCCGGGGTGATGTCCTTCACCTTCGAGGCGTCGAACGACACCATGTCGTCATTCAGCGGCACCACATAGCCGTGCCCGTTGCCCCAGTACAGATACGACTGGCCGTCGTCGTCCGTGAACACCGACGGGTCGATCATCTGACCGCTCCACGCCCCGCCCTTGGCGACCAGCGGCTTGCCGAGCGCGTCCTTGAAGGGCCCGGCGGGGGAGTCGGCCACCGCCACACCGATCTGCTGCTCGGCGCAGAAGTAGAAGTAGTACTTGCCGTCGCGCTCGGCGATCGCCGGGGCCCAGGCGTTCTTGTCCGCCCAGGACACATCCGGCCCCAGGTCAAGGATCACCCCGTGGTCCTTCCAGTTCACCAGGTCCTTCGAGGAGAACGCCTTGAACCGCGTACCGCTCCAGCCGGGGAAGCCGTCCGTCGTCGGATAGATCCAGTAACGGCCGTCCATGTACTTCACATCGGGGTCGGCGTAGAGGCCGGGCAGGACCGGGCTGCGCATCGGCACCGCCTCCACCGTCCAGGTGCGCCGTGTGCCGTCGGCCGCCGTCACGGTGTACTTCTGCGGCTTACGGAAGTCCAGCCGCGTTCCGGACTTGGGGCTCACCTTCGCGCCCTCGCCCAGCCACAGCTTGGGCGCGAGCCGCTTGAGGTCGGCGCCCGGCTCCATCGGAAGGACGACCTTCGAGGAGGCCTCCGTCACGACGGCGTACCCCTTCTGGTCCTTCACCGTCGCGTCCACGACCGAGGTGGGGCTCACCGGGTACGCGGCCAGCAGCCGGTCGTACTCCTCCTGCGTCACCGGCAGGACGGTGCCGTGCCGGGGGCTGGCCGGCAACTGGTAGTTCTCCGACATGGTCCAGTCGCCCGAGTCGAGATCGGTGGTCTCGAAGGGGACATAGCCGCGGCCACCGTACTCGTCGATGAACAGGTACCACTTGTCCTCGGTGTTCGACTTGAACACCGTCGGACCCTCGCCCCGGTCGATCGAGCCGCTGCCGACGCAGTCCGAGACGAAGTCGTACGAGGTGTCCGTCAGCGAGGTCGACTTCTCGGCCGTGATGAACTTCGAGCAGGGGCTGGAGGAGCTGGGGTCCCGCTCGTCCTTGGTGTAGCGGTAGTAGGTGCCCTCGTGCTCCACGACCGTGGAGTCGATCACCGAATAGCCCGGATCGTTCCAGACCTTGGGCGCGCTGAAGGTACGGAAGTCCTTCGTCGTCGCGTACATCATCTTGTTGTACGTCGAGCCCGTGTGGTCCGGGTCGTCGTCGGCGTACAGCTTCGACGCCCAGAAGACGACGAACTCACCGAGGCCGGCGTCCCAGTACGCCTCCGGAGCCCAGGTGTTGCCCGCGTTGTCGGGGGAGACCTTCACCAGGCGCTGGTCGGTCCAGTCGACCAGGTCGGTGGACTCCCAGACCATGATCGACTTGCTGCCGTGGCGCTGGACCTGGTCCCAACTGCCGCTGCTGTTCTGGTACATCCGCAGATCGGTCGCGATCATGTAGAACTTGTCGCCCTCGGGGGAGCGGATCACGAACGGGTCGCGCAGACCCTTCTCGCCGATGGTGGAGGTGAGCACCGGCTTGCCCGCGTTCAGCTCCCGCCAGTGCAGCGGGTCGTTGCCACGGCTGAGGGCATAGCGGATCTGTTCGCCGTCGGCGGTGCCCTCACCGGTGAAGTAGGCGAAGAGATAACCGGCGTACTGGGATTTCTTCACGGGTTGTTCCGATGTCTTCGCAGGGGGCTGGGGCTGGGCGGCTGTGCCTGGCGGGGCGGCCATCAGGCTGAGAAAGAGTGCCAGGAGGGGGAGCAGGAGCGTACGGGCGGTGGGGCGTCGCATGACACATCCTGTGGAAGTCTGGGCGATTCTGTTGAATAAGGGCCCCTGGAGTCTCACCAGTGGGGCACGACGCGTCAATGGGGAGGACGTGACGATCCGGAGCGAAACTTTCGGCGGATTTCGTGGAGGTGACGGCAACCCTTTCCGGTCGGGCGGCGACCAGTGATCAGAAGCGGGCCGGGGCGGCCCCTCCGGCCCGCTTCGTTCTCGTCCCCATCAGAGAGGAACAACCGTGCGGCAGACCATCGGGCGCCACCGAAGAACCCGGACCCTGTCGATCGCCGCCGCCGTGGCGGTCGCGTCGGGGGCGGGCGGGGTGTATCTCGGCCTCGCGGACGACGGCGCCCAGGCCGCCACCACCACGGTGACCGTCTCCAACGCCGCTCAGCTGGAGTCGGCCGTCACGGGCGCCACCGCCGGTACGACGATCCAGCTCCGCGCCGGCACGTACTACCCGACGAAGACCCTGAAGTCCACGGCGAACGGCACCGCCTCGGCCCGGATCACGCTCACCGCGTACGGCAGCGAGAAGGTCAGGATCGACGGGTCCAAACTGGCCGCCGGCTCCTGGCTCGCCGGAATCTACGGCGACTACTGGACCGTCTCCTCCCTCACCTTCCAGAACTCCCCGGCCCAGGGCTTCGTCGCCACCTCCTCCGTCGGCGGGATCTTCAAGAACCTGGTCACCGCGAACAACGGCGACTCCGGCTTCACCCTGCGCGGCGACGGCACCACCGGCAACCTGGTGCAGAACCTCGACAGCTACGGCAACTACGACGCCGCGAACCACGGCCAGAACGCCGACGGTATCGCCGTCAAGTTCGGCTCCGGCACCGGCAACAGGATCACCGGCGCGCGCCTCTACAACAACGCGGATGACGGCCTCGACCTCTGGCAGTTCTCCTCGCCGGTCCTCGTCGAGCACTCCTGGGCCTTCGGCAACGGAAAGAACCGCTGGAACGACTCCGCCTTCGAGGGCAACGGCAACGGGTTCAAGCTGGGCGGCGGCGGAGCGTCGGTCGCCCACTCCGTCAACCACAACGCCGCCTGGGACAACACGCTGCACGGGTTCACCGAGAACTCCAACACCGGCGCGATGCTGCTGAACCGGAACACCGCGTACGCCAACAAGGGGCAGGGGTTCTACTTCGCCACCGGCGCGGCTCGGCTGGCCCGGAACCTCGCTGTGAACAACGGTTCCGGGAAGGCCAAGCTGGGGTCGCGGACAGTGTCCGCCGCGAACAACTGGGACAGTGGGGTGGCTACGCCGTCGTTCAAGTCGACGGATGCCGGCACGGCGTACGGTGCTAGGAAGGCTGATGGCTCGCTGCCGGCTACGACCTTCCTGACGACTGGGTCCACGGCTATCGGGTCGGCTATGAACTGACGTGCCGCGAGAGGTTTTTGGGGAGCTGCGGGTCCGTTGTGGCTGGTCGCGCCCACGCGGCGGAGCCGCATATTGACACAGCCCCGCGCCCCCAAAAGGGGCGCGAACGCCCCCGTCGGTCGTCACCGGCGGGGGCGTTCTTTTGGGTGTGCCGACCGAGGGGGGCTTGGCCGGCACCTGCTGCTGGCCGAGGGGGGCTCAAGCCAGCAGGTTCATGGGGAGCGGCGACAGCCGCTGATGAGTAGTTACCCGCGGTCGGGCGTCCGCGAACGCGTTCGTGCTCGTATCACTTGTACGTGAGGGAGGATGACGAGAACTTGCAGTGGGTTCCGTCCGGCCCGGTCCCGATCTGCTTCGGCTCGTCGCCGCTGCTGTTGCCCTTGAAGCGCACGCAGACCTTGACCTTCTTCTTCGGGTCGTTGTGGATGCGGATCTTCGAGAGCGTGGCGGTGTCGCCGTAGTTGGCGTTGACGCCGACGATCACCTTCAGGGGCGCGACGACGTCGATGTCGCTCAGCACGATCGTGCGCTTGTACTGCTTGCTGCAGTTGCCGCAGGAGCGCACCAGCTTGCCGGAGTTCTGCACCCGGAACCCGGAGACGCTCAGCTTCCCGGCGCCGTTGAACTGGAAGACCTTGTCGTCGGCCTTGCGGGCGCCGCCGCCGATGACCTTGTAGACGGCCTTGGACGACTTGCCCTTGAAGCTGGCGGCGTCCTCGCCGACGTCCAGCCACCACACGTTCTTCAGGGTGCAACTGCCCTTGCAGTGCACACCGTCCGCGCCGGGCACCCCGATGATCACGTTCTTCAGCACGGCACCGTCGGCCAGTTCGAAGATCGGGTCCTGGCCCTCGTCCTGGCTGCCGTCGCCGAGCGCGCCCTTGCCGAGGAACTTCTTCATCTTGCCGTCGTAGGTGCCCTTGACCTCGATCGTCGAGGACACGGCCTTGCTGCCCTTGGCCGTGGGCCAGGTGGCGGCGGCGCCGGCGGTGGACAGCATCGACGTCGTGACGATCGCCGCGCCGGTGAGCCCGAACGCGGCCAGCGACCCGACCACGACCCGTCGTCTCGCTACCCGACGCCGGTGCCGTACGCGCTGTTCTTCAGATGCGGTCATGGACCCGCTTCCTCGCTGGTGGTGACTCTTGCGCCTCTTGGTCGCCACCGGTGAGGAAAGGGTTGCCGCGTCTCCAGAATTTTTTTACGAGCCGCTCACGCGATCGCCGCCCGGCACGCCCCACGCGACCCACGCGCCCCGCGCGACCCGCGATGGTTCCGCAGGGTTCCGCCGGGACCGCTCTACGAGTCGCCCTCGTCCGAGGAGTCGTCGTCCTGCCCCTCGAAGTCCCCCGCCACCGCGAGGTCCTTGCCGTCGGCCTTCGCGGTCATCGCGTACGTGTCGTCGCCCGCGTCCCGGCCGCCGCGCTCGTGGTTGTACTGGCCGGCGAAGACGAACTCGCCCTCCGGGACCGTACGTCCGTCCTTGAGGACCCAGGTGTAGACGAGGAAGCCGTCGGACTCCTCGACGGTGAGGTCGAAGTCCTGTTCCGGCAGCGAGCGCCAGGCGCCGGCCGAGGTGACACCGCCGGTCTGGGCGATCCTCAGCTGGACGGTGAGTTCGGTGAGCTGCTCGTCCGTCTTCAGGGTCACATTGCTCTGCGCCCAGAAGTCGTTGCTGTGCGGGTCGACCGAACCGTCCGACCAGAGCGGGCCGTCCTCCTCGTTCCCGGAGGCGGGCAGCTCCGGCGGAGCCTGGGTGTCCTCGGGCGACGGGGTGTTCGACGGTGTCGAACTGGGCTTCTTCGTCCCGCCCTTGTCGCGGGGCGTCGGCGTCGGCTGTTCGGGCTGCTCCGGCGGCCGGCTCGTCGCGGCGGGGGAGTCGACCGGCGTGGGCGACACGGCGACCGTCCGGTCCGCCGGGGTCTGATCGGCCTTCACCGCCGAGGCCACCGCGTAACCGCCGACCGCGAGCACACCGGCGACACCGGCGGTCGCGCTCACCACCCGTACCCAGCCCCACAGCGGCGGACGCGTCGCCTTGCGGCTGCGCGCGCGCTGCTCCTCGGGGGCCGCCATACCGCGCTCGATCCGGGCCAGGATGCGGGCGCGATCGGGCTCGTGCGCCTCGGCCGACTCACGCAGCCGGGCGCGCAGCTCCTCGTGCACGTCCCTCATCGGTCCCTTCCTCCGCTGCCCGGCACACCCGCGCCGGTCACCCTCGCTCCCGGTACGGCCGTACCGGCCGTACCGTTCACGCCCCCGCCCGTCACACCCGCGCCCGTGACGCCGGCATGCATCCGGCGCGGCGCGTCCTCGGAGCCGAGCAGCTTCTGCAACTCGGCCATGCCCTTGGACGTCTGGCTCTTCACGGTACCGACCGAGACGCCGAGGGCGAGCGCGGTGTCCTTCTCCGAGAGGTCGAAAGCATGACGCAGCACCACACAGGCCCGCTTGCGGAACGGCAGTCTGCGCAGCGCCGACTGGACGTCGACCACTCCGGGCACATCCGGGTTCTCGGTCTTCTCCTCGCGCTGCGACCAGAACAGCGTGATCCGGCGGCGCTCCCGGACCGCGCTGCGGATACGGGTCCGGGCGAGGTTGGCGACGACGCCACGGGCGTACGCCACCGGGTGGTCGGCCGCCCGCACCCGGTCCCAGCGGTGCCACAGCGCGAGCAGCGCGTCGGCGGCGAGATCGTCGGCGGCGTCCGCCTCCCCGGTCAACAGATGGGCCAGACGGGACAGTTCGGCATAGTGCCGTTCGAAGAAGGCGTGGAACTCCACGGAGGCTGCGTCGTCGACGACAGTGCCCACGGCCGACCTCTCTCCTCGCTGCGGCTGGACGGACACCGGGCCGGTCGGCCCCGATGGCTTGTCCGATGGCTGTGCGTGTCATGTGAATGACACGTGATCATCCGGGGATGACCCCGGCGAGATCCGGAAGAGTAGCAGTGATCGTGAAAGATGCTCGTACGCGGCTTCGGACTCTGTACGGCCGGCCGAACGCCGTCTTACGGGGAGAACTCCGATTCCGTAACACGGAGAAAACCTGAAACGGGTTCATCGCGGGAACAATCCAGCCAGCATCCGCGCGTAGAACCACACACGTCCCTAGGAGTACCGCCATGTCCGACGCACAGAAGGTGGCCGACCGGCAGACCGCCGAGCCACCCGGGGCGAACAGCGTCGATCGCTTCTTCAGGATCACCGCCCGGGGTTCCACCTTCGCCCGGGAGATCCGTGGCGGCTTCGCCACCTTCTTCACGATGGCGTACATCCTTGTCCTGAATCCCATCATCCTCGGCAGCGCGAAGGACAAGTACGGTCACACCCTCGACGGGGCCGAACTCGTCACCGCCACCGCCCTCGTGGCCGCCGTGATGACGATCATCATGGGCGTCGGAGGAAACCTTCCGCTCGCCCTCGCCGCGGGCCTCGGCCTCAACGCCGTCGTGGCCTTCCAGATAGCCCCGCTGATGAGCTGGTCCGACGCGATGGGCCTGGTCGTCCTCGAAGGTCTGCTGATCTGCGTCCTCGTGGTCACGGGCCTGCGCGAGGCCGTCATGCACGCGATACCGCAGGCGCTCAAGCAGGCGATCAGCGTCGGCATCGGCCTGTTCATCGCCTTCATCGGCTTCGTCGACGCGGGGTTCGTCAGCCGTATCCCCGACATCGCTGGCACGACCGTGCCGGTCCAACTCGGCGGCACCGGACAGCTGTCCGGCTGGCCCATCCTGGTCTTCTGCCTCGGCGTTCTGCTGACCATCGCGCTGCTCGCCCGGAAGGTGAGGGGCGCGATCCTCATCAGCATCCTCGCGATGACCGTCGTTGCGATCGTGATCAACTCGATCGCCGACATCAAGAGCTGGGGACTGACCACCCCGAAGGTCCCCGACGACCTCGTGGCCGCCCCCGAGTTCGGGCTGATCGGCGACTTCAGCCTCTTCGGCTCCTTCGGTGAGACCACCGTGATCACGGTTGTTCTCCTGATCTTCACTCTCCTTCTGTCCGACTTCTTCGACACCATGGGCACGGTCGTCGGCATCACCGCCGAGGCCGGACTCCTCGACGAGCAGGGCAAGGTGCCGCACCTCGGGCGCGTGCTGCTGATCGACGGTGCCGCCGCCGTGGCCGGCGGTGCCTCCTCCGCCTCCTCCGCGACCTCCTACATCGAGTCCGCGGCCGGCGTCGGCGAGGGCGCCCGCACCGGCTTCGCCAACCTGGTCACCGGCGGCCTCTTCGCCGTCGCCCTCTTCCTCACCCCGCTGCTGACCATCGTGCCCATGCAGGCCGCCGCCCCCGCCCTCGTCGCCGTCGGCTTCCTGATGATGACCCAGGTCAAGAAGATCGACTGGGACAAGTACGAGATCGCCATCCCCGCGTTCCTGACGATCGCCGTGATGCCGTTCACCTACTCCATCACCAACGGCATCGGCGCCGGCTTCGTCGCCTACGTCCTGATCAAGACGGTCCTCGGCAAGGCGAAGGAGGTCCACTGGCTCCTGTGGGGCACGTCGGTGCTGTTCCTGATCTACTTCGCGATCAACCCGATCGAGCAGCTGCTGGGCGTGAAGTAACCGCTGGGCGAGTACCGCGCCCCGTAAGGGGCGCGGGGAACTGCGCGACCAGCCACAACGGGCCGCAGCCGAAGAACGAAACACATTCGGCAGTCGCATACGAGGGGCCGCCCCCGGGGGGATCGGGGCGGCCCCTCTCTTCAGTCGGCCCTGCCGCGGCCGGGGTTCACCCCGTGAGCGCCGCCTCCATCACCGCTTTGGCCACCGGCGCCGCCAGCCCGTTGCCGCTGACCTCCGACCGGGCCGCCCCCGACTGCTCGACGACGACCGCCACGGCGACCTCCTTGCCATCGGCTTTCCCGTACGACGTGAACCACGCGTACGGCGTCTTGCTGTTGTTCTCCCCGTGCTGGGCCGTACCGGTCTTGCCGCCCACGGTCACCCCGTCGATCCGCGCGTTGGTTCCCGTGCCGTCCTCGACGACCGTCTGCATCGCCGACTGCAACTGCTCGGCCGTGGACGAGCTGACGATCTCCTTGGTGGTGGCCCCGGAGTCGTAGTCCTCAAGGACGTCACCCCCACTGTTGGTGATCTGCGACACCATGTGCGGCGAGACCAGCTTCCCGCCGTTCGCGATCGCCGCCGACACCATCGCCATCTGCAGCGGCGTCGCCGTCACGTCGTACTGCCCGATCCCGGTCAGCGCGGTCGACGGCTCGTTCATGCCGGACGGATACACACTCTCGTACGCCCGCACCGGCACATCCTGCGTCGAGTCGTTGAAGCCGAACTTCTCCGCCATCGCCCGCACCTTGTCCTGCCCCAGGTCGACGGCCATCTTGGCGAACACGTTGTTGCACGAGTACTGGAGCGCCGTACGGATCGTGGCGTTCTCGCAGGGCGCGGAGGTGTTCTCGTTCTCCAGCTCCGTCGTCGTACCCGGCAGGGTGTACGGGTCCGGGCTGTCCGTCTTCTCGTCCACCGACGCGTACAGGCCGTCCTCCAGCGCGGCGGCGGCCACCACCAGCTTGAACGTCGACCCCGGCGGCAGCGGCTGCCGCAACGCCCGGTTGGTCAGCGGCTTGTCCTCGTCCGCGTTGAGCTTCTTCCACGCCGTACCGGCGGTATTGGCGTCGGTGAGCGAGTTCGGGTCGTACGACGGGGTCGACACCACCGCGAGGATCTTGCCGGTGGTCGGGTCGATCGCGACGGCCGCGCCCTTCTTGTCACCGAGCGCGTCGTACGCGGCCTTCTGTACATCCGGATCGATGGTCGTGATCACATTGCCGGGGTCCGCGCGCTTGTCGGTGACCGTGTCCATCACCGTCTTCAGCCGCAGATCGGTGCCGCCCAGCAGATCCTCGTAAATGCCCTCCAGTTGCGTGGAGGCGTACGCCTGGGAGGAGTAGCCCGTCACCGCCGCGTACAGCGGGCCGTCGGTGTACGTGCGCTTGTACGCGAGGTCGCTGTCCTTCGTCCTCGCCGAGCCGGTGATCGACTCGCCGCCCACGATGATGTTCCCGAGCGGCTCGTGGTACGTCCTGATCACGTTGCGCCGGTTCTTCTGGTTGTCCGCGAGCGCCGTGGCCTCGTAGAACTGCACCCAGGTCGCCCTCACCAGCAGGGCGAGCACGAGCAGCAACACGGAGACGGCGGTGCGCCTGATCGTCTTGTTCATTCCACTCGGACAGACGAGCGGGATGCGGGCGTTCGTTCCTTCCGTCCGCTTTTCTCATGGGGTCTTCATATGCCGACCGGTGAGCGGAAGGGCGGGGACTCAGAGGCGGCGGGTCGCCAGCGTCAGACGGTCCCGGGCGTCGAAGAGGGCGTCCTTGACGAGCTGTTCATGGGCCGGGGTCAGCCGGGCCACGGGGACCGAGCAGCTGATGGCGTCACGGGCCGGGGTGCGGTACGGGATCGCCACTCCGAAGCAGCGCAGCCCGAGCGTGTTCTCCTCACGGTCGACGGAGAAGCCCTGCTCACGGATCTGACGCAGCTCCTCGATGAGCTGTTCGCGGTCGGTGATCGTGTTCTCGGTGAGCGCCGGCAGCGTCTCCGGGAGCATCTTGCGGACCTGCTCGTCGGTGTGGGTGGCGAGCAGCGCCTTGCCGAGCGAGGTGGAGTGCGCGGGCAGCCGGCGGCCGACGCGGGTGAAGGGGCGCAGATAGTGCTGGGACTGCCGGGTGGCCAGATAGACGACGTTGGTGCCGTCGAGACGGGCCAGGTGGATGGTCTCGGTGGTGTCGTCGGAGAGCCGGTCGAGGGTCGGCCGGGCCAGGGCCACGACCTCGTCGCCGTCGATGTACGACGTACCGACCAGCAGGGCCCGTACGCCGATGCCGTACCGTGTGCCCGTCGCGTCGGTCTCCACCCAGCCCAGCTCCACGAGCGTGCGCAGCAGCATATAGAGGCTCGACTTGGGGTATCCGATGGCCTCCTGCACGGCGGCCAGGGAGTGCATTCCGGGGCGGCCGGCGAAGTATTCCAGCAGCTCAACCGTCCGTACGGCGGATTTGACCTGCGCCCCGCCCCCCGTCTCGCCAGCCGACATCGCCCTTGACCCCTTCGTTCGGCGGGAAATAGTCTCCAACAGCATATTCATCATCAGAGACGGCGTTCAGTATATCGAACGCGCTGGTGAAGTGATCCAGGTGGATCTCAGATAATCCAGGTAATCCGGTTGATTTGTGAAGGGACCCGTGGTGGCAGCAGCACCAGTCTGGAGTGTCGACCCCCGTACCGGGAAGCAGCGCGAGCAGGTTGCGGTGGAGGCCACAGCCCAGGAGGTGGACGCCGCCGTCCGCGCCGCCCACGCCGCCCGTGGTTCCCTCGCCGACCGCACGGTCCGCGCGGCCTTCCTGCGCACCGCCGCCGACCAGCTCCAGGCGGCCAAGGACCAGCTCGTGGAGGCCGCCGACGCCGAGACCGCGCTCGGCCCGGTCCGCCTCACCGGTGAACTCGCCCGTACCTGCTACCAGCTGCGGGCCTTCGCGGACATCGTCGACGAGGGCGCCTTCCTCGACGTGGTGATCAACCACCCCGACGACACCGCCACCCCGCCCATCCCCGACCTGCGCCGCTACAAGGTCCCCCTGGGCGTCGTCGCCGTCTACTCGGCCTCCAACTTCCCCTTCGCCTTCTCTGTCCCCGGCGGTGACACGGCGAGCGCCCTGGCCGCAGGCTGCCCGGTCGTCGTCAAGGCCCACCCCGACCACCCGGCCCTGTCCGAGCTGGTCGCGGTCGTCCTGCGCCGCGCCGCCGCCGAGCACGGCATCCCCGAGGGCGTCCTCGGCCTGGTCCACGGCTTCGAGGCGGGCGTCGAGCTGGTCAAGCACCCGCTGGTGACCGCCGCCGGCTTCACCGGTTCCGTACGCGGTGGCCGTGCCCTCTTCGACGCGGCGGCGGCCCGCCCGGTGCCGATCCCGTTCCACGGCGAGCTGGGCTCCCTGAACCCCGTCCTCATCACCGAGGCGGCGGCCGCCGAGCGCCCCGAGGCCATCGGTTCGGGTCTCGCCGGGTCCATGACGCTGGGCGTCGGCCAGTTCTGTGTGAAGCCGGGCCTGGTGCTGGCGCCGCAGGGCCCCGCCGGTGACCAGCTGCTCAAGTCCCTGACGGACGCGGTCAGCGCCGTCGACGCCGGTGTTCTGCTGGACCACCGGATGCGGGACAACTTCATCGCCGGTGTCGCCGAGCGCGCGGAGCTGCCGGACGTCGAGTCGCCGGTCACCGCGGGCGCGGGCAGCGAGCACACCGTCAGCCCCGGCTTCCTCACCGTGCCCGCCGCCAAGCTGGCGAGCGAGGGCGAGCACGACCTCCTCCTGGAGGAGTGCTTCGGCCCGATCACCGTCGTGGCCCGCTACGAGGACGAGGCCGAGGCCAAGTCCGTGCTGTCCCGGCTGCCGGGCAACCTGACCGCCACGGTGCACCTGTCCGGTGAGGAGGCCGCCGGGGAGGGGCGTGGGCCCGAGCTGCTGGCCGAGCTGACGCCGCTCGCCGGGCGCGTGCTCGTGAACGGCTGGCCGACGGGGGTGGCTGTGGCCGCCGCCCAGCATCACGGTGGGCCGTACCCGGCCACCACCTCCATGTCCACGTCGGTGGGCGGTACCGCCATCGAGCGGTGGCTGCGGCCGGTGGTGTACCAGGGGGCGCCTGAGGCGCTGCTGCCGGCGGAGCTGCGGGACGAGAATCCGTTGGGGCTGCCCCGGAGGGTCGACGGCAATCTGGAAGGCCGTACGGTCGCGCCGTAGGGGTTCTGTTGTTTTCGGGGCGCGGGTTGTGTGTGGCTTGTCGCGCAGTTCCCCGCGCCCCTTATGGGGGCGCCATAGTCGGCCGGGAGCTGTAAGACTCTGCCCATGGATGTCGAACTTCCCGAACTGCCCTTCTCCCTCCGTACTTACGGCCCCGACGGCCACTGGTCCTATGAGGACGGGGTCCTCACCGGGTGGGCCGGGCCCCGGCAGGATCGGTTTGTGCCGCCTACCGGGGAGGGGCTGGACCCGGCCTCCGACGCGCCCCGGCTGCTCGGGGCGCCGGAGGGGGACTTCCAGCTGATCGCCCGGGTCACCGTGGGCTTCGCCGGGGCCTTCGACGCCGGGGTGCTGTATGTCCATGTCGGTGAGCGGGCCTGGGCGAAGCTGTGTCTGGAGTACTCGCCCGATGTGCCCACCGTCTGCACGGTCGTGACCCGGGGGCACTCGGACGACGCCAACTCCTTCACCGTGGACGGCAGTTCCGTCTGGCTGAGGGTCAGCCGCACCGGCCGGGCCTTCGCCTTCCACGCCTCCCGCGACGGCAAGCAGTGGATCTTCGTCCGGCTCTTCACCCTCGCCGACGAGCAGCCCACCGGTGCCGCCCTCGTCGGTTTCATGACCCAGTCCCCGATGGGTGAGGGCTGCGTCGTGACCTACGACGAGATCGAGTTCCGCCCGAACTGGCCGCAGGACCTCAGAAACGGCAGCTGACGGCCTCGGCGGGGGCGGTGCGGGGATAGGTGCGGGGATATCTCCGGCGTCACACCGGGCTCTCGGGGACGGCTCGTTGGTGCGTTTGCCAGCCCATGGGGCCGGCGGGACACTGGTGATATCGGCGTGACACCGCCGCCGAGAACGGAGTCGGCCGGCGCTCACGCGACTCTCCTCCTTATGCCTTTCGCGTCGGAGGTATCCCATGAGCACGACCGGCCGCCCCAACTGCATCATCCCGCCGCACATTCTCGACAAGCTCCTCGAAAGCGAGGACCACGAGGTGCGGCGGGCCGCTCTCGACACGCTGCTGACCACCGCTCGACTGAGGGGCGAGCGAACGGTCCTGGCGTCCTTCGCGGGTGCCGCCTCCCCCGGAAACGGCCGTCGGACCGTCTTCGACTGCGGACAGAGCACCTTCCTCCCCTTCGCCGATCTCGCCAGATCGGAGGACGGACCGGCGTCCTCGGACGAAGCCGTCAACCGGGCATTCGACAAAGTCGGCATCACTCGTGACTTCTACCGAGAAGTGCTCCAGCGCAATTCGATCGACGGCCTGGGCATGCGCCTGGACGCCTACGTCCACTACGGCGTGAACTACAACAACGCGTTCTGGGACGGCCGCCAGATGGTCTTCGGCGACGGAGACGGCAGACTGTTCACCGACTTCACCGCGTCCCTCGATGTGACCGGCCATGAAATGGCGCACGGCGTCACCGAATACACCGCGAACCTCGTGTATCACCATCAGCCCGGCGCTCTGAACGAATCGATGTCGGACGTCTTCGGTTCCCTGGTCAAGCAGTGGGCGCTGAATCAGTCGGCCGAGAAAGCGGACTGGCTGATCGGGGCCGAGATCTTCACCCCGGACATCGGCGCCGATGCCCTGCGATCGCTGAAGGAACCGGGCCACGCCTACGACAACCCCCTGTTCGGCAAGGACCCCCAGCCCGCCCATATGCGCGATTTCGTCCATCTGCCGGACACCGAACCGGGCGACAACGCCGGCGTGCACATCAACTCCGGAATTCCGAACAAGGCGTTCTATCTGACGGCGACGCGTATCGGCGGCTTCGCATGGGAGGCTCCCGCGCTCATCTGGTACGAGTCGCTCAAGGCGTCCAGCTTCAACAGCCGGTTCCAGGATTTCGCGGACACCACCTATCAGAAGGCCGAGGAACTCTACGGGGCCGACAGCGCCGAACAACTGGCCGTGCTGGCCGCGTGGCACGACGTGGGCATCCAGATCAGCGGGGTCCCGGCCGGGGCCGCCCGCTCGCGGAGCCTCGCGGCACACCGGGAGACGGGAGCGAGCCAGGAGAACGGCCTGGCCGCTCTGACCAGGCAGATCGGCGAACTGAGCGCCCAGGTCACCGGGCTCACCAAGAAGGTCACCACGATGAAGGGCCGCACATGACCACCGAGCCGGGGGGCTCCGCGCGATGAAGGTGGCCCTGCGGGTGCACGGCGGGCTGGCGGCGGCGGTCAACCTCGGCCGCCCGCCCAGGGAACTGGACACCGAGAACCTGGCCGGGGACGCCGGGGCGGAGCTGTCCCGCTTGCTGGCGGCGGTCGCCTCCGAGGGCGAGGAGAGCCGCCCCGGCCCCGGCGGCGATGCGATGAGCTACACGATCACGGTGGAGGACGGCGACACCACCACCGTTCTCACCCGGTCGGACACCACCATGTCCCCGGCGTTCGCCGCACTGCTCACCTGGCTGGAGAAGCACCTCGCCCAGGGGTGACGACGCGCACGGCCCGACGAGAGGGGAACCGGGAGACGGGGAGAGGGGAACCAGGAGGCGGGTGACGGCGTCCTCGGCGGCATGATCAAGGAACGTGTGAGCCGCGTCACAGGGGCGCGGGTGATCAGGACCGTGCTCCCCGCCGAGGCGCAGGCCGTCGCCGCGCTGCACGCCAGGGTCCGGGCCGCGTGCCGCCCGGACGGGGCCCCCGACGACGGTACGGACGAGCGGGGCGGCGACGGTACCGATGGGCAGGGCGGTTGGCGGCGGGCCATCGAGCGGCCCGGCGGGCGGGTGCTGTGCGCCGTGGAGCACGGCGGAATCGTCGGCGTCGCCGCCTTCCGCCCGGCCGGGGGCGCCCCCGTCGACACCGTCCGCCTCCTCTGTTTCCACATCGCCCCCGACCATCGGCATCGAGGCACCGGCCGCGCCCTGCACGCCGCCTGTGTCGAGGAGTGGCAGGCGGACGGCACCCGCACGGCCACCCTCGTGCTGCCCGCCGCCGACCACCGGGCCCGAGCGTTCTACACCCGCCTGGGCTGGACCCCGGCCCCGGCCGCCCTCCCCGCCGCCCGCTGTCTGCCGCTCACCTACGCCGTGCCCGCGCCTCTGCCCCTGCCCGGGGAATGAAACCGAGCTGCTTGAACGTTCATCGACCGCAGAGGAAGCGGAGGGCATCTCCGTCCGACCGAAGAGAGAGCTGACTGACACCATGCGCGTCGAGATCTGGAGCGACATCGCCTGCCCCTGGTGCTACGTGGGCAAGGCCCGCTTCGAGAAGGCGCTCGCGGCCTTCCCGCACCGCGACGACGTCGAGGTGGTGCACCGCTCCTTCGAACTCGACCCGGGCCGGGCGAAGGACGACATCCAGCCGGTGCTCACCATGCTGAGCAAGAAGTACGGCATGAGCGAGGCCCAGGCCCAGGCCGGCGAGCACAACCTCCGTACCCAGGCCGCCGCCGAGGGCCTCGGCTACCGCGCCGAGGGCCGCGACCACGGCAGCACCTTCGACATGCACCGCCTCCTCCACCTCGCCAAGGAACAGGGGCTGCAGTCCGAACTCCTCCAGCTCCTCTACCGGGCGAACTTCGCCGACGAGCGGTCCGTGTACGCCGACGCCGATGAGTTCCTGATCGAGCTGGCCGTCGAGGCGGGGCTGGACGAAGGGGCCGCGCGCGAGGTGCTGGCCGATCCTTCCGCGTACGCCGATGCCGTACGCGCGGATGAGCGTGAGGCCGCCGAGTTGGGGGCGAACGGGGTGCCGTTCTTCGTGCTGGACCGCAAGTACGGGGTTTCGGGGGCGCAGCCCCACGAGGTCTTTGAGCAGGCGTTGACTCAGGCTTGGGGTGGGCGGGTGCCGTTGAAGGTGGTTCAGGGGGAGGACGAGGTTTGTGGGCCGGATGGGTGTGCGGTGCCGCACGGTCGGTGACGCCGTCCGAGTCCCGCCGTAGCGGGTGCGGTTGAGTGCGGGCTGCGGCCAGGTTGTGGTTGCTCGCGCAGTTCCCCGCGCCCCTTTAGGGCAGGGCAGTGCAGCTCAGCTGTGATGTATAAGCATTGCTTGGGTTATCCGCGTACAACATCTCAATGGACGGCAGGTCCCTGGGCCTCCACAGTGGTCCCATGGAGACTTTGGCGACGTTCGAGAGCATCGTCCGATCCGAGTTCGCACCCGTGAAGACCTATCTGAATACGGCGAGCAGTGGTCTGCTCCCCGCCCGTACCGTGGCCGCGCTTCATGAGGCCGCGTTGCTTCGGGCCGAGGGCAGGCCGTTGGGCTCGTTGCATGAGGATGTGGAGGGGGTCCGGGCGGCCTTCGCCCGGCTGGCCGGGGTGGCGGTCGGGCGGGTGGCGGTCGGGCCCTCGGTCGCCGTGAACGTGGGGCTGATCGCGGCCTCGCTGGCGCCCGGTGCCGAGGTGCTCACCGCCGAGGACGACTTCGCCTCCGTCGTGAACCCCTTCCATGTGCGCGGTGACCTCAAGGTCCGGGCCGTTCCGCTGGAGCGGATCGCCGAGTCCGTCCGTCCCGGCACCGCGCTCGTCGCCGTCAGCGCCGCCCAGTCCGCCGACGGCCGGATCGCCGATCTGCCCGCGCTGCGAGAGGCGGCACGGGAACACGGGGCGCGTACGTGCGTCGACTTCTCGCAGTCCGCCGGATGGCTGCCGATGACGGCCGACGCGTACGACTTCACCGTCACCGTCAGCTTCAAGTGGCTGCTCGGCCCGCACGGCGCCGCCTTCCTCACCGTCCCGGAGGACACCGACGACTTCGGCGGGCTGACACCGCTGCTGGCCGGGTGGATCGCGGGGGAGAACCCGTGGGACAGCTGTTACGGGCCGGTCGCCGAACTCGCCCACTCCGCCCGGCGGTTCGATGTGTCACCACCGCTGTTCACCTACGCCGGACTGCGCCGCTCCCTCGCGCTGATCGAGGAACTCGGTGTGGACGCCGTGCGCGCCCATGACCTCGCGCTGGCCGAGCGCTTCCGCGCCGGGCTCGCGACCCTCGGGCACGAGCCGGTGCACGCGCCCGGCTCGGCCATCGTGTCGGTGCCCGGACTGGGCGGCAGACAGCCCGAGTTGAGCGCGGCCGGCATCGAGGTCTCCAACCGCGCCGGCAATCTGCGCGCCTCCTTCCACCTCTACAACACGAACACCGACGTCGACCGCCTTCTGGAGGCTCTCGCCGGCTGAGGAGGGGGGAGGCCGAGGCGCGCACCACCGGCGGGCGCGGCGTGAACCCCGGCGGGCGGCACGGGCGGTGAAACTCCGGCTGTCCGGCGGAACCACTGGCGCCGCCCCCGCGTGGACGCTAGGAAGACACCAGGGGTGGTGCCGGTGGAGCCGACGCTCGAACAGCCGAACCTCGATGCGGAGTTGCATCGGCGGCTGGTGTACGGGGACGAGTCCGCGCTGCGCGAGGCGTACGCGGAGTACGGGGCGCTCGTCCGGCGGGTGGCCGTGCGGGTCACCCACAGCCCGGCGGCGGCCGAGGACGTGGCGCAGGAGGTCTTCGCGCAGCTGTGGAGCAGGCCGTACGCGTACGACGCGCGCCGTGGCTCCCTGCGCACCTGGCTGTCCATGGTCGCGCACCGGCGGGCCGTGGACTGGGTGCGCAGCGAGGCCCGGCACCGCAAGGACGCCCGCGCCGACGACCTGGCGGTGGCCGCGATCCCCGACCCCCGCCCCGGCCCGGACGAGACCGTCGTCGACCGCGAGCGCTCCCTCCTGCTGCACTCCGCCCTCGCCGAACTCCCGCGCACCCAGCGGGAAGTGGTCCACCTCGCCTACTTCGCGGGCCGCACCTACCGTCAGGCCGCCGTCGAACTCGGCATACCCGAAGGCACCGCGAAGACCCGGCTCCGCTCGGCCCTGCGCAAACTCGCCGAGTCCCTCGCCGATCCACCCGACCCCGCTCAGGTGAGGGGTACGTGATGAGAACGCCCGAGATGTACCGGGACATACGGGCCCTGCGTATGGTGGACATGGCAGGGCGAAAGGGCGACGCGCGATGACCAACGACCACGACGGCGTACGAGAGCTGCTGGCCGCCTGGGCGATCGGCGCGCTCCCACCGGGTGACGACGAGACCGTCCCCCGGCATCTCGCCGAGTGCGCGCCCTGCGCGGCGGAGGCCGAGCGCCTCCGGAAGACCGTACGGCTCCTCGACGGGGCCGCCGGACCTGACGGTGCCCTGAACCGGAACGCGAACGGGCACGTGGACCGGGGTGTGGACGGTGTACTCGCGCTGGCGTTGCGCTCTCGGCGGCCCCGCGCCCCCGAGGTCGCCCCGCACGCCGTCCCGTACGCCGCCGCCGTCGCCGGGCTCCAGGCGCTGGTGCCGGAGCTGGACGGACGCTGGGGCACACCGGTGGTGCACGACTGGGACGCCCAGGCGACCGTCGCCCACCTCATCGCCGCCGACGAACACCTCGCCGTACAACTCGGGCTCGAAGCACGGCCGCCCGTCTCCCGCATCCCGGACGGCACCCCGGCGGGGGAGGCCTGGGACCGCCGTACCGCCGACGTGATCGCGTACGAGCACGCGCGCACGCCGGCGGAGACCGTCGCCACCTGGGCCGCGCAGGCCGCCGCACTGCTCGCCACACCGGAGGCGCGCGACCCCGAGAGCGCCGCGCGCGCCGTCTCGGTGATGGGCCTGCGCCTCCCCGCCACCGACCACTTCCTGGTGCGCGCCTTCGAGGCATGGATTCACACCGACGACATCGGCCGCGCCCTGGGCCTGGCGGTACCCCCACCCCCCGACGCACACCTGGACCAGCTGGTCCGCCTGGCCGTCCGCATCCTCGCCCTGGCCCTGCACGACGCGCCCCCGGTCCTCTTCGAGGTCCCGGGGGCCGCCGACACCCGCAACACCAGCTGGGTCCTGGGCAACGACAGCGAGCCGGTACGAGCCGAACTGACCCTGGCCCCGGTCGACTTCTGCCTCCTGGTGGGAGGCCGCTACGCCCCAGCAGAGGTCCCGAGGGCGATGACGGGCGACGAGGACCCGGTCAGGAACGTCCTGGAGACAGCGGCTGCGCTGGCGTGGTTGTAGAGGCGCCCCTTGGATGGCCCCGCAGGGGCCTTCAAGGGGCGCGGGGCTGTATTCGATATGCGGCTCCGCCGCGTGGGCGCGACCACCCACGACCGGCAGTCGGCACCCGGCAGTCCCCCAACGGCGCTTACCGAACCGGCGAAAAATCCCTCGCCCCGATGAACGACGGCCGCCGCACAGGCGCCGCGAACGGCTCCACCGCCGTGTTCTCCACACTGTTGAACACGATGAACACATTGCTGCGCGGGAACGGCGTGATGTTGTCCCCGGACCCGTGCATGCAGTTGCAGTCGAACCACGTCGCCGACCCCGCCCTGCCCGTGAACAGCTTGATGCCGTACTCGGAGGCCATGCGCGACAGCGCCTCGTCCGACGGAGTCCCGGCGTCCTGCATCTGCAGCGACTTCTTGTAGTTGTCCTTCGGCGTGGCCCCGGCGCAGCCGAGGAACGTCCGGTGCGACCCCGGCATGATCATGAGGCCGCCGTTGGTGTCGTGGTTCTCGGTCAGCGCGATCGACACGGACACGGTCCGCATGTTCGGCAGCCCGTCCTCCGCGTGCCAGGTCTCGAAGTCGGAGTGCCAGTAGAAGCCGGACGCCCCGAAACCGGGCTTGACGTTGATCCGCGACTGGTGGACGTACACGTCCGAGCCGAGGATCTGCCGGGCCCGCCCGACCACCCGCTCGTCGCGCACCAGCCGTGCGAACACCTCGCTGATCCGGTGGACCTCGAAGACCGACCGGATCTCCTGGGACTTCGGCTCGATGATCGACCGCTCGTCGGCCCGGACGGCGGGGTCGGTGACAAGTCGCTCCAACTCCCGCCGGTAGACCGGGACTTCGTCGGGCCGGATCAGCTCCTCGACGGTGAGGAAGCCGTCGCGCTCGTACGACTGGAGGTCGGTGAGGGAGATCGGGCCGGGGGTGCCGGGTGCGCCCCAGACGACGGGGTCCTGGCGGGGGACGGACACCTCGGTGGCGCCTCGGCTGGGGTAGAGATCGGTGACGTTGCCGGTCATGGCGGTGGTCATGGGGTTCTCACTCCTCCTCGGGTTCGGTGAGCCGGGGGTAGACGCCGTTCTCGTCGTGGTCCTCCCTGCCGGTGACGGGCGGGTTGAAGACGCAGACGCAGCGGAAGTCCTCCTTGACGCGCAGCGTGTGCCGCTCATGGCCGTCGAGGAGGTACATGGTGCCGGGGGAGATCGGGTACGTCCGGCCGGTCTCGTGGTCGGTCAGCTCGGCCTCGCCCTCGACGCACACGACGGCCTCGATGTGGTTCGCGTACCACATCGACGTCTCCGTACCCGCGTACAGGACGGTCTCGTGGAGCGAGAAGCCGACGCGCTCCTTGGCGAGGACGATCCGTTTGCTCTCCCAGGTGCCGGACTTGGCCTTCACATGCCGGTCGGTGCCTTCGAGGTCCTTGAACGATCGGACGATCACAGTGCTCTGCTTCCTCCTCGGTGGGTGTTGCCTCTGCGGTCTAGGCGGTCTGGGCGGTCTGGGCGGTCTCGCGCACGGCGCGGGCGAGGACGCGCAGGCCCTCGTCCAGTTCGTCCGGGGTGATGGTGAGGGCCGGGAGCAGTTTGAGGACCTCGCCCTCGGGGCCGGAGGTCTCGACGAGCAGGCCGAGTTCGAAGGCCCGCCGGGCGACGCGGTCGGCGCGCGCCTTGTCGTGGAACTCGATGCCCCACACCAGTCCCCGCCCCCGGTACTCCTTCACATCGGCGAGGTTCTCCTCGGTGAGGGAGATCAGCGCCTGCTCGGTCTGTTCGCCGCGCGCCCGGGTCTGCTTCTCCATGGCGGAGCCGTCGGCCCAGTACGCCTCCAGCGCGGCGGTGGCCGTCACGAAGGCGGGGTTGTTGCCGCGGAACGTGCCGTTGTGCTCGCCGGGTTCCCAGATGTCCAGCTCCGGCTTGAACAGGCACAGCGACATGGGCAGCCCGTAGCCGCTGATGGACTTGGAGACGGTGACGATGTCGGGGGTGATGCCCGCCTCCTCGAACGAGAAGAAGGCCCCCGTACGACCGCAGCCCATCTGGATGTCGTCGACGATCAGCAGCATGTCCTGCCGCTCGCACAGCTCGGCGAGGGCCCGCAGCCACTCCGGACGGGCCACATTGATGCCGCCCTCGCCCTGTACGGTCTCCACGATCACGGCGGCCGGCTTGTTCAGCCCGGACCCGTGGTCGTCCAGAATCCGCTCGAACCACAGGAAGTCCGGGACCTGCCCGTCGAAGTAGTTGTCGAACGGCATCGGAGTGCCGTGCACCAGCGGGATACCGGCCCCGGCCCGTTTGAAGGCGTTGCCGGTGACCGCGAGGGAGCCCAGGGACATCCCGTGGAAGGCGTTGGTGAACGACACGATCGCCTCGCGCCCCTTCACCTTCCGCGCCAGCTTCAGCGCCGATTCGACCGCGTTGGTGCCGGTCGGCCCCGGAAACATCACCTTGTACGGCAGATCGCGCGGCCGGAGCACCAGGTCCTGGAAGGTCCGCAGGAAGGCGCGTTTGGCGGTCGTCGACATGTCGAGGCCGTGGGTGACGCCGTCCCGCTCCAGATAGTCGACCAGGGCCCGTTTGAGTACGGGGTTGTTGTGGCCGTAGTTGAGTGAACCGGCGCCGGCGAAGAAGTCCAGATACGCGTGGCCGTCCTCGTCGTACATCCGGCTGCCCTGCGCGCGGTCGAAGACGGTGGGCCAGCCGCGGCAGTAGCTGCGCACCTCGGACTCCAGGGTCTCGAAGACGCTCAGATCCGGCTGGGTGATGGTCACGTCGATCGCTCCTCGATGCGTGGGGGGAAAGCTCTTCGGGGGTCGGGCGGGGTGCGGTCGGCACTGGGGCCGACGGGCGGGCGGGCGAGAGGTCACACGGACAGGGGGCCGATGCGGTGGAGGACCTCCGGCTGGTGGAAGCCGTCCGGGAAGTCCCCCGCCTCGAACAGCACCTGACGCTCGACGGCCGCGCCGTGCCGCTCGGCGTACGAGGTGAACAGCCGCTCCGAGGCGGTGTTGTCCGGGGTGATCGTGGTCTCGACGGTGGTCAGGGGATGCCGCTTCGCGACCCGCGCGGTGAGACCGTCCAGCAGCGCGGCGGCGAGCCCCTGCCCCCGGTGCGCCTCGTCGACGGCCACCTGCCACACGAGAAGGGTGTCCGGCCGCTCCGGCCGTACGTACCCGGTGATGAACCCGACCGGCTCCCCCTCCTCGTCCCGTGCCACCGCCGAGGTGTCGGCGAAGTCCCGGCACCACAGCAGATAGCTGTACGAGGAGTTCAGATCGAGGGCCCCGGAGTCCCCGGCGATACGCCACAGCGCGGCGCCGTCCGCCACGTCCGGGCGGTCGATCCGAATGCCGGACGCGATTTCCTGTTCGGATTCCTGGGGTGCGGTGTGCAGGTCTGCTTGTGCGGCAGTCATGCGGCTTGAATTTACCCAGGGAAATTTCGAATCGCATTCCCGCTCGGGGTTACTTATGGACCGGTCGTGTGTTATCGCGCGGGCGCGAGCGAGCGCGCGAATGAAGGGGTGAGCCGTCCGGATTGCCCGGAAATTACCACACAAAAAGGGTGCGTTGTGGGGTCGGTCACATCTGTACAACCCTCACGGGATCTGCTCGAATTAGCCCCCTCCGCGTTCGCGAAATCTTTGCGTTTAAGGAGAGGGAGAGCGGGCAGGAGAATACGGGGCCCTGCCTGAAATAATCCCCTTGAATTCAGATAGAGAATTCAAGGGGAAACGGTGGTGGTGAACCGGCGGCCGGAGAAACAGGCCGGCGATCAGCAGCCGGTGACGCCGTCAGTAGCCGGTGACGCCGTCGACGCGCTCGCGGACGATATCGGCGTGGCCGTTGTGCCGGGCGTACTCCTCGATCATGTGGAGGAGCACCCAGCGGAGGCTGACCTCGGCCCCGCCCAGCATCTGCCCCTGCGGAATGCGCCCCAGCGCATCGAGAGCGCGCCCGGCGCACACCTCACGGCTGCGGGCGACCTCCCGTCGCCATCGGTCGAGCGCCTCGTCGAGCCCGCGCTCCGGGGAGAGCCGGTAACCGGTCTCCTCCTCGTACACCAACGGGGCGTCGGCCCCGGACAACACCCGCTGGAACCAGTTCCGTTCGACCTCCGTCAGATGCTGCACCAGCCCGAGCAGCGTGAGTTCGGACGGCTCGGCCGAAGCCGCCCGCGCCTGCGCGTCGTCCAGCCCCGCGCACTTCAACTCCAGGGTCCCCCGATGAAACTCCAGCCAACTCTCCAGCATGGGCCGCTCGTCCCCGGTCATCGGCGGGATGGGACGGCCATCGGGCAGCGCGGCGGGAACGGGGGTGGGAGCGGTCTCGGAGGCGGTCGTGGCCCCGGTGGGTTCTGTGATTCCGGTGGGTTCGGTCGTGGTCATGGGCCCAGTCTGACCACCCGCGCCCGCGATTGCCCGGCGTTCCGAACGGGAATGCTGCCCCGGCGGGCTGACGTCGCGCCCGCGGGGGGCGGGGGCACAGGTGGGCGACACGGACGCGGTGATGGTCGTGCCCGGGATCATGGGCAGCGAACTCAGGGACACTCGGTCGGGCGAGCTGCTGTGGGGCCTGTCCGACCCTCGCTGGTATCTCAGCGCGTGGACGACGGGATCGATGCTGGACCGCCTCGCGCTCACCGATGACGAGCGCGCCGGACGGACCGGACGGATCGAACCGGTCGGGCTGCTCCGGGCCCCCGCCTTCGCCCCCGTCCTGCGGGGCGCCGAGCCCTACAGCACCCTGCTGGCCAAACTGCGGGCGGCCGTCGACGATCCCCGCGCGGTGACCGGATTCCCGTACGACTGGCGGTTGCCCGTGCGCCACAACGCCGCCCGGCTGGCCGACGCGGCCGATCGCCATCTGACCGAGTGGCGACGCGTCGGCGGGCACCCCGACGCGAAGCTCGTCATCATCGCCCACTCCATGGGCGGACTCGTCGCCAGACACTTCGCCGAACACCTCGGCGGTGCCGCGCATCTGCGCACCCTGCTCACCCTCGGTACGCCCTTCTTCGGCGCGGTCGCCGCGGCCCGCATCCTCAACCTGGGCAAAGGGACACCGGTTCCGCTCCCCGCCCGCCGTCTGCGCCGCCTCGTACGCACCATGCCCGGCCTGTACGATCTGCTGCCCACCTACCGCTGTGTGCTGGACGCCTCCGGCCCGCGCCCTTTGACCGCCGCCGACATCGACGCGGTGGGCGGCGACGCCGAGTTGGCGGCCGCCTCCCTCGCCCACGGCTGGGGCGGGGCAGTGCCCCCGTGGCTGCGCGTCGGCGTGGGCGTCGACCAACCCACCATGCAGGCCCTGGAGTTGCGTGATGGCACCGTGGTGCCCCGGTACGGGCTGCCGGAAGGGCCCGACGGCCGTCTGGTGGACCACGGCGGCGACGGCACGGTGTACCGGGGCTCGGCCACGGGCTTCTGCGACCGGCCCACCTACTGGTCCCAGCGGCACGCCGCGCTCGCCAGGGTCGACGAGGCCGTCAGCCATGCGCGCGCGGTCGTGTCCGAGACCCGGCTCGGGCCGCCGCTGCCGGCCGTCACCGGGGTGGGCGTGGACCTGCCCGATGTCGTGCCGGTGGGAACGGCCTTCGCCATCACGGCACTTGGGGAAGTGAAGCCGTCCGACGTGATGTGCCGCGTCGTCACCGCGCACGACGGCCGACAGGTCGCCCGACCGGTGTTCACCCGGCGACACGACGGCCGTGTCGTGGCGACCGCCCGTCTCCACCGGCCCGGTGGTTACCGCGTCGAGGTCCGCCGCGGTGGCACCTCTCCCGTCGCCTCACTGCTGATGGCACTCCCACCGGACGACATGGACCTCGCGGAGGACTGACATGCCGACCGGGGCCGACTTCGAGATCGAGACGGTGGCGATCGGCCGCTACGAGAACTTCGGCGTGCTCGAAGACATCGACAAGACCGTCGCCGAGACCGTACGGCTGCTGGGGGAACTCGGTGGGGCACCCTCCGCCCGGCCCGGCCCGGCGGTGTCGATGACGTTCTCCGAAGTCAGGAGGCGACTCGACGCGTGGGCGGCACCGGCTCCTCCGCGCAACTCCGTTCTGCTGTGGACCGGTCACGGAGGAGCCGCCGAGGACGACGCCTGGCTGGCCTACGCCGACACCACGGCCCTGGAGGAGAGCGGTCTGGGCGTGCCCCAGATGGCCGGCAGACTTCGCGCCGAGTGGAAGAACATCAGAGCGGCCGACTCCGGCGCCTGGACAATGCTGGTCGTGGAGGCCTGCGGTGCCGCCACCTTCGCCCGCAGGCTCAACTCCGTGCTCACCGGGACGACGGACTTCCCCGAACGGCTTCTGCTGGTCGGCGTCGGGGGCGACGGCAGCGCGGGATACCTGGGTACGTTCAACAAGGTCCTGCGGGACACGATCAGATCGTTCGAACCGAACGACGAGAAGATCGAACTCCATGAACTCGCCAGACGGCTCTACGAACGCCTCAAGCGGCACGAGGGCTGGGTCGACCTCCTGGAACCCCTCGGCGCCACCCCTCTGCGCCGTGTCCACAGGACCATCCAGAACGTCACGGTCTCCGTCGACGACTACCAGCGGCTACGGCGTTTCCTCGAAACCCTCGACCCCGACGAACGACGCCACTTCGTCACCAAGGCCCAGGGCACCGACCAGGGCGCCGACACGGGCGAGTTGGCGTGGTTCTTCGTCGGACGCGGTACCGAGCGACGCCGACTGGTGGCATGGCTGCACCAACGGGAACCCGGGCTCCACGTCGTCACAGGCCCACCCGGCACCGGCAAATCCGCTCTGCTCGGCAATCTCGCCGTCCACGCCCGCCGGGAGATGCTCGACGCCTTGGTGAACGCCGGTGAACTCGCCTCGCCCGCACCGGAGGACCTGCCACCGCCCGATGTCTTCGACGCCGTGGTGCACCTCGCCGGACTCACCGTCCACGACCTGGTCACCCGGCTGAGCCTCGCCGCGGAACTGCCCGCGCCGCCGGCCGGTGAGCCCGGGCAGGCCGTCGACCGGTTGCGGGACGGGCTCCGACGCCGCCCCGGTATGTTCACCGTGCTCTGCGACGCCCTCGACGAGGCCGAGGAGCCCGGAGAGCTGGCCACCTTGGTGCTGCGCAGGCTCGCCGAACTGCCCACCTGCCGGATCATCGTGGGCACACGTCCCCACGGCCCCGGCGGCGAGGACCTGATCGGCCGTCTGACCCGGGCCCGGGGCATCGCCCCACTCGTCCTCGACCGCACCCCCGACGCACAGGCCGAGTACGTGGAACGACGGCTGACGGCGGCCCGTGCCACGGGGCTGCCGCATCTCACCGACGCGGTGCTCGGGAACGTCGTCGGGCGTGCCGGGCGCCTGAGCCCCAGCTTCCTGTCCGCCCGTATCGTCGTCGCCGAGATCATCGCCCGGCCGGAACTGCTCCTGCCCGAGCACGAGGCCGAACTCGACCGGCTGCTCGGCCAGCACCACGAGACGACCTTCGCGGCCATGGCCCATCGCCTGGGCCATACGTCCGACACCGCGCTGCCGCTGCTCCACGCCCTCGCCCTGGCCCGTGGCCGAGGGCTGCCCCGGTCGGGCGGGGTCTGGGCCACCGCCGCGGCCGCCCTGGCCGACGGGCGGCCGATCACCGAGGAGGACATCGACGACATCCTGGAACGGGCCGCCCCGTACATCCTGTTCGACGCGGAGGACGGCCAGACCGTGTACCGGCTCTCCCATTACGCCTTCCAGGAACACTTCCTGGGCAGGGGAGAAGAGCCCACGGAACGGGCGGAGGGAGCCGTACCGGCCGAACTGGCCGTCACCCGGGGCCTGTTGACGCTCGCGCGTGATCTGCCGGTGGCGCAGCTCAACCCGTATCTGTCGAGGCACCTGGTCGACCACGTCGCCGCGGCGAACGCCTGGCGGGACCTCGCCGACGAGGCGGCGCTCCTGGACCGACTCGACCCGGAGACCATCGCCTCCCGGGCCCAGTGGGCGGCCCTGGGCAAGGCCGACCTGCCGCCCGAGATCGCCGGGGTGCTCGGTGCCTGGCGGGAACTGACCCGACTGCGCCCCGCCGACCGGGCCTTGGTGCGGGTACTGGCCGGAGCCCGCGCCACCGGGACGACCGTACCCTGGCCCTCCCGTGGCGGCGGGCCGTGGCGGCTGGCATGGACCGCCCTGCGACGGGCCCGGCTCACGGCGACGCTCGGCAAGGACGTGGTGGCCCTGGGGCCGGTACGGCTGCCCGAACACGGCACCGTACTGGCTGCACTCGACAAGGGCCGCGCACTGCGCTTCTGGGATCTGACCCGTGGCGAGCCGGTGGCCGACCCCCTGGTGCTGCCGTTCGACAGGGGAGCGAAGCTCTTCGTCGTCCCCCTGCCGGACGGCCGACCGGTCCTCGTCGTGCTCGGGGAGGACGACCAGCAGTATCTCCATCTCCACGATCTGCGCACCTGGCAGCCCGTTCCGCACACCCCCTGCCCGTCGGGCCGGGTGATGACGAGACTCCCGGACGGGCGGACCACGCTGGCGTGCGCGATGCCCCTCGGCACGGTCTGTCTGTTCGACCCGGAGTCCGGGGCGAAGATGGGCGAACCGTTCGTCGACCACACGGTCCGCACCGGCCTCCTCGCCGCGGTCGCCCTCGACGACGGCGCCGACGTGCTTCTCCTGCGGAACGGCCGTGGCCAGATCCTGTTCTGGCCGGTCGGCCAGGATTCGTCACCGATCCTCAGACACCGGGGAGCGGAACTCGGCCGCACCAGCGTCTTCACCCTCGACGACGGCCGACGGATGGACGTCCGGCTCCACGACGGACGGATGGACCTGTCCACCCACACGGAGGACGACACCTCCGACCGGTGGGAGTCCGTGTTCCTCGCCGGAGACAAGGACGGGATACGCCTCTACCCGGGGCCCGGCGGCACGACCCGGGCCGTCGTCCGGACGGACTCCCACACCTACCGGACGCTGGACATCGACACCGGCGAGCTGGGGCCCCCGCTGCGCCCCCAGGAGCGGAACCACGACGAGGTGCTCATCGACTGGCCGCCGGCGCTGGACAGTCCGGTGGCGGTATCCGTGCGGAGCGAGGGGCGCCGACACACCCTGGAGTACTGGGACATGGCGGCCGAAGCGCCGAGGGACACCCTTCCGACAGTGCACGACGGTGGGGAGGACCAAGTCCTCTGGCCGCCCGGACGGAAGCCGATGACGGCCAACCGGCACTACATGCACGGTGTGCGGGTGTGGGACATGGAGACCGGTGAGTCGCACCAGGTCGACGGCGGGGGGTTCACCTCCGTCACCGCCATGGCGCCGGTGCGTCTGTCCGACGGCGGACCGGCCCTCGCCACCGCGACGAACTCGCGGATCAGGCTGTGGGACGCGTCGGCCGGTCGTCGCGTCACAGGGCCGGAACGCGGCATGCGGCTGCCCGCACGCAGACACATACGGAGCATCGCCCAGCTTCCCCAGCCGGACGGGCGCCTCGTCATCGTCACCAGATCCGGGCCCGAGAGGGAGGACACGGAGGACGGTGAACCGGCTCTGGTGGAACTGTGGATTCCGGCCACCGGCAGGCGGATCGGCGATCCGATACCCGTACAGGCGGCGTCATGGCTCCGGTTCACCGTCCTGGAGAGCGGCGACGGAGACCGTCGGCCCCTGTTCTTCGTACTGCACGAGGAGTCGCCGCCCAGACTGCGTGATCTCTCCACCGGAGCGCCCCTGCCGGTGAAGATCCCGGGGCGGGTGTGGGACTGCCGCTTCGCCGTCCTGAACCTCACCCGAGGGCCCGCGCTCCTCATCGGACACAGCGCGACGGTCAGCACCTACGACCTCGACACCGGCGAGACCCTGGACACCCTCCCGCTCGGACTGCCCGTCCAGGACCTGGCCGTCGTCGGCTCCCGTCTCCTCGTCGCGACGCGGAACGGCATCCTGGCGCTGGACCGCACCGACCACCACGCAAGCGCCACGACCCCGCGGACGGCGCCCGCGCCCCCGGAAGGCACCAAGGTGAAGGCGGCGGTCCCCGCGGGCGTCCAGGTCGCCACGGGCTGCCTGGCGTTCCTCGCCTACTGGGTCGCCTTCTTCTGGGTGCTGGTGCTTCTCGACGGGCTCGATCCGGAGCCGGTCACCGCCGCGCGGATCACCGGGGACAGACCCCTGTGCGCCGCCGATTCACAGTGCGTCGCGGGGGACGGTTCCACCACCTTCCCCTACGCCCTGGACGACCGGCCGACACACACCCGCTACCGGGTGCCGTCCGGCGGTGACTTCTCCGCCACCCTCGTGCTGACCGGGCCGACGACGACCTGCCCGGCGTCGACCGCCGCCGAGTACGTGGTCGAGACGGCCGGTGTCTCCCGGACCGGCACCCTGCGGCTCGGCGAGAGCAAGCGGCTCACCCTCCCCGTGGGAGGCGCCGACCAGGTGCGTCTGACGTTCACGCCGCTCACCGCCGCCCCGGGATGCCGGCCCGTACTGGAAGTCCGCGACCCGGCCACCGACTAGCCGCCGCCGGGCTCCCGGCCACCGACCAGCGGGCGGCTTCGGCCGGACTCGACGTGTCTACGCCCAGGCCGCCGAAGCCGCCCGGAGGGCTCCTTCCGGGTCGACCGTCAGACCCGCGGCCTCCAGCACCGCCGCCAGCCCGGCGAGGCTGTCCCGTACGGCCTCCGGGGTCGCGTCCGGGCCGTAGTGGTTCACCCGGATCATCTCCTTCGCGAGGGCGCCGCCGCCCGCCGCCAGCGGGAGGGCGGAGTTCGCGGCCAGGGCCTTGGCGACCAGTTCGGAGGCGTCGAGGTGGGCCGGGACGCGGAGGGTCGTGGCGACCGGGGCCGCGTCCTCCGCCTCGTGGACGTAGGGCTCCAGGCCGCCGCCGAGTGCGAGCGCCCCCGCCCGGGTGGCCGCGGCGGCCGAGGCGTGGCGGGCCATCACCGCGGCCGGGCCGTCCGCCTCGATGCGCTCCAGACAGGCCTCCAGGGCGAGCATCTCCAACTGGGCGGGCGCGTGCAGGAGAGCGCGACGGCCGCCGTCGATCCAGCGCTCCTTCCAGTCGAGGAGGGAGAGGTACGAGCGGCGGGGCGCGTGCGGGTTGGCGGCCATCGCGGCCCACGCCCGCTCGCTCACCGAGATCGCCGACACCCCGGCCGGGCCGCCCATCGCCTTCTGGGCGCCGATGACGCACAGGTCGACACCCCACGCGTCCGGCAGCACCGGCTCCGCGCCGACCGAGGCCACCGCGTCCAGGTAGAAGAGGGCGCCGTGCTCGCGTACGACCTCGCCGATCTCCGCGACCGGGTTGGTGTTGCCGGTCGCCGCCTCGGCGTGGACCAGGGAGACGAAGTCGATCTCCGGGTGCTCGGCGAAGGCGTCCCGTACCTGAGCCGCCGTCACCGCCGTGTGGAAGGGCACCGCCAGATCGACCACCCTCGCGCCGCAGTCCCGCAGCCAGTCGCCGAAGGTCTTCCCGTAGGGGCCGGTGATCACGTTCAGCGCCGTCGTACCCGGACCGGCGGCCCCGCGTATCGCCCCCTCCAGCGGCAGCAGCGCCTCGCCCTGCGTGATCACCACGTCCTGCTCGGTCGACAGCAGCCGCGCCACCCGATCCTCGATCGACGCGAAGTGCGCGGCGGTCAGCGGGGCCAGATCCAGAAACGGGTGCGTCACAGGGTGCTCTCTTCGCTCACGGGGTAGATGGTTCCAGGGCCGCGACAACATGGGTCGAGGCCCCTGTGAGCGTAAGCCGACGCCCGTCGAACACCCCAAACTTCCCCTGTAGGAGGTCTCCCCGTGAACTCGGTCCTCGGACGCCGGACCCGCATCGTGGCCGCCACCACCGCGGCGGCCGGACTGCTGCTCGTGGCCGGCTGTTCGTCGGACGGCGGCAGCGGCACCCGGACCGCCGCCGGTGGGGTCGAACTGGTCAAGGCCGGTCAGCTGACGACCTGCACCCACCTGCCCTACCCCCCGTTCCAGTCGGAGATCGACGGCAAGGTGCAGGGCTTCGACGTGGCCCTGATCGACCTCGTCGCCGAGGACCTCGGAGTGAAGCAGGAGATCCTGGACACACCGTTCGAGAACTTCAAGACGGGCGCCTTCCTGAACTCCGGCGAGTGCGACCTCGCCGCCGCCGGTATGACGATCACCGAGGAGCGGAAGAAGAACGTCGACTTCTCCGACCCGTACTTCGACGCCACCCAGGCCGTCCTCGCCTCGAAGAAGGCGGGTGTCTCGTCGTTCGCCGACCTGGGGAGCAAGAAGGTCGGCACCCAGGCGCAGACCACCGGCGAGGACTACGCCAAGAGCCAGGGCCTCGACCCGGTCTCCTTCGAGTCCTCCGACGCCGTCCTGGGCGGACTTCGCACCGGCCAGGTCGACGCCGTCGTCATCGACTACCCCGTCGTCCAGGGCTGGCTGAAGGACAAGGCCAACGCCGACGCCTTCGAGGTCGCCGAGCAGCTCAACACCGGTGAGCAGTACGGCTTCACGGTGAAGAAGGGCAACAGCAAGCTCCTCGCCGCGATCGACAAGGCGCTCACCGAGGCCAGGGCCGACGGCACCTACAGGGAGCTGTACGAGCAGTGGATCGGCCCGTACGACGAGACGGCGGCGGGCGCCGCCTCCGCGTCCCCGTCCGCCTCATGAGCGCGACCGACACGGACACCGTCCTCCAGCCCAGGCGGAAGGGCCTGAGCCGACGGCAGAAGCGCACCCTCTCGCGGGGTGCGCAGTACGCCGTCTTCGTCGCGGCCGTGATCGCCTTCGCGGTGTCGGCCGACTGGGACCGGCTGAAGAACCAGTTCGCGCAGTGGGACATCGCCGAGCAGATGTTCCCCGACGTGATCACGCTGGCGCTCAAGAACACCGTCCTGTACACACTGTCCGGCTTCGCCTTCGGCCTTGTCCTCGGCATGGTCATCGCGTTGATGCGGCTGTCGTCGGTGGGCCCGTACCGCTGGTTCGCCGGCGTCTACATCGAGATCTTCCGGGGTCTGCCCGCCCTGCTGATCTTCATCTTCATCGGGGTCGCGGTGCCCCTCGCCTTCCCCGGCACGGAGATCCCCGGCGGTACGTACGGCAAGGTCGCGCTGGCGCTCGGCCTGGTGGCGGCGGCGTACATGGCGGAGACGATCCGCGCGGGCATCCAGGCGGTCCCGAAGGGCCAGATGGAGGCGGCCCGTTCCCTCGGCTTCTCTCCCACCCGGGCGATGGTCTCGATCATCGTCCCGCAGGCGTTCAGGATCATCCTCCCGCCCCTCACCAACGAGTTGGTCTTGCTGTTCAAGGACTCCTCACTCGTCCTCTTCCTCGGCGTCACCCTGGCGGAGCGCGAACTGTCCAAGTACGGCCGTGATCTGGCCAGCACCACCGCCAACTCCACGCCGATCCTGGTCGCCGGCCTGTGCTATCTGCTGGTGACCATCCCGCTCGGTTTCGTCGTACGCCGTATGGAGGCGAAGGCCCAGGAGGCCGTCAAGTGAGCCAGAAGACTCTTCGAGGCCCGAAGGGGCCGGGAACCCGCGCCCGTGCGGAGATCCAAGTACGCGGCCTGTACAAGTCGTTCGGCGACAACGAGGTGCTGCGCGGTATCGACCTGGAGATCGGCCAGGGCGAGGTCGTCTGCGTGATCGGCCCGTCCGGCTCGGGAAAATCGACCCTCCTGCGCTGTGTGAACCTCCTGGAGGAGCCGACGAAGGGCCAGGTCTTCGTCGGCGGTACGGAGTTGACGGACCCCGAGGTCGACATCGACGCCGTACGCCGCCGGATCGGCATGGTCTTCCAGCAGTTCAACCTCTTCCCCCACCTCACGGTGACCGAGAACCTGACGCTGCCGCAGCGCAGGGTCCTCAGGCGCGACAGGGCGACGGCGGCGAAGGTGGCGGCGGAGAACCTGGCCCGTGTGGGCCTGTCGGAGAAGGCGGACGCCTACCCCTCCTCCCTCTCCGGCGGCCAGCAGCAGCGCGTGGCCATCGCCCGCGCCCTGTCGATGGGCCCCGAGGTCATGCTCTTCGACGAGCCGACCTCCGCCCTCGACCCCGAACTGGTGGGCGACGTCCTGGCGGTGATGCGCAGGCTCGCCCAGGACGGCATGACCATGATGGTCGTCACCCATGAGATGACGTTCGCCCGCGAGGTCGCCGACCGGGTCGTCTTCATGGACGGCGGCGTGATCGTGGAGGACGGCCCCCCGACCCAGGTCATCACCACCCCCACCCACCCCCGCACCCGCCACTTCCTCTCCCGCCTCCTCGACCCCGCGATGGCGGAGGTGGAGGAGGAGACGTCGGACCAGGTGGGCAGGACCGAGTAGGCCACCACTGGGCTGTGGGGCTGTGGGGCCGGTCATTAGAGTGCGGTACATGAGCGATCACGCGGTGCTGCATGTGAAGGGGCGGGTGCTGGTCGGCCCCGAGGAGGTCCGTGACGAGCTGTGGGTGGTCGGGGGGCGGGTGACGTACGACCGGCCCGTGGGTGCCCAGGACATCCGCACGGTCGAGGGGTGGGCGCTGCCCGGGCTGGTCGACGCGCACTGCCATGTGGGGCTGGGGCCGCAGGGACCGGTGGACGCGGACGTCGCGGAGAAGCAGGCGCTGACGGACCGGGACGCGGGGACGTTGCTGATCCGGGACGCGGGGGCCGCCTCCGACACCCGCTGGATGGATGACCGCGAGGACCTGCCGAAGATCATCCGGGCGGGCCGTCACATCGCGCGTACGCGCCGTTACATCCGGAACTTCGCGCATGAGATCGAGCCGGAGGACCTGGTCGCGTACGTCGCCCAGGAGGCCCGGCGCGGTGACGGCTGGGTGAAGCTGGTCGGTGACTGGATCGACCGCGAGGCCGGTGACCTCACGGCCTGCTGGCCCCGGGAGGCCGTGGAGGCGGCGATCAGCGAGGCCCACCTCCTGGGCGCGCGGGTGACCGCCCACTGCTTCGCCGAGGACTCGCTCCGCGACCTCGTCGAGGCGGGCATCGACTGCGTCGAACACGCCACCGGCCTCACCGACGACCTCATCCCCCTCTTCGCCTCCCGAGGCGTGGCGATCGTCCCGACGCTGGTGAACATCGCGACGTTTCCGCAGCTGGCGGCGGGCGGCGAGAGCAAGTTCCCGCGGTGGTCGGCCCATATGCGCCGCCTGCACGAACGCCGCTACGACACCGTCCGCAACGCCTACGACGCCGGTATCCCGGTGTACGTCGGCACGGACGCCGGCGGCTCCCTCGCCCACGGCCTGGCCGGCGCCGAGGTCGAAGAACTGATCACCGCCGGAATCCCCCCGCTGGAGGCCCTGTCGGCAGCCACCTGGACCGCCCGCCAATGGCTGGGCCGCCCCGGCCTGGAGGAGGGCGCCCCCGCCGACCTGGTGGTCTACGAACGGGACCCCCGCACCGATGCACGCGTGCTGGGGGCCCCGTCGAGGGTGGTGCTGAACGGGCGGGTCGTGGGGTGACGACGACCCCATGACCCCGGTCCTAGTCGCCCAGGAACCAAAGATAGAGATGTGACCCGTGTTCGACCTGTAGACAGAGCTGTTCGATCTCTGTGGCTGCTTCCTCGCTCAGGAGTCCACGGACGGCCTGGTCAGCGATTTCCCGGCGAAGCCGCTCCGTCTGCCGTGAGTTGAACATGGTGTCCGCGTAGGGCAGCAGACTGCCGAGGAACGGAAACCTGTCTTCGTCGACGTGCTGAAGCGTGGCTCCCCAGTCCAGCCCCAAGGACCCGCGTGACACGATGGCTCCACTCTCCGTCCGCACTTGAAGATTGATCACGGGTCACCTCGTTCAGTTCGGGTGGGCGGACTCGACAATGCCGTTTCGCACCCACACCGCGATCGAGAACAGAGGGTTGTTGTCCGCGTCGTAGCCGACGGGGTTGGTACGACCTGTGATTTCGAGGACGTGCCGATGGGCGGAGCCGGTGCCGAGGTTCATATTGTCCATCGGCTTGTTCATGGCCAGTCGAGCCCAGTTGCGGATATGGGCCGGTGTGACCCAGTCCTCGAACTTCGACTTGTCCGCCCACTCTGTCCAGGCATCGGCGTGATTCGGGTCGTGCCTCGGCAGGATGTGCGTGTTCATCACATCGTCGGAGATGGACCCGTCACCGCAGTTGTGCACCAGGACGGGCGTGGTTCCCGCGAGCACCTGATAGGTGTGCAGACCTTCTACGGTCAGATTGTGGACGGTTGCCTCCGCCGACCAGGAACCGACCGCCGTGATCCGGGTCCAGCCGCCTGTGCCAGTGCTCAGCCACTGGCCGGGTTCCAGGTCTCCGGCCTCGACCCACTTGCCCAGGTCCGGCAGCCAGAACGGATGGCCGTCGGTGGCTGTGATGGTGGAGGTCTTGTCGCCGGACCTACCGTCCGTGTCGACGGTGATCGTCACCAGGTGCTTCGTGCCGTCGCCCTCGATCGTGCGGGTGACCGTGCGGGACTGGGTGTCGTCCGTCTCCACGTCGGACGCCGCGACCTTGTCGCCGATCTCGATGTCCTCGATCGGTTTCGTCGTGCCGTCGGACATCAGGACCCGCGTGCCCGGCACGAAACTGTTCCCCACCTTGCAGGCCGCACCGCTGGCCGGCGGCGCCTCCGGGGGCTTCGGCGGGGCCGGCGCGGGAGCCGGGTCGGGGGCGGGTGGGTTGCTTCCGCTGGAAGGCGGGTTGCCGCCTGTTGACGGTGGGTTTCCGCCGGTGGAGGGCGGGTTTCCGCCGGTGGACGGCGCGTTGCCCGTGCTCGGCGTTGTCGTCGCCCGGCCCGCGTCGGCCGCGTTGTCCGTCGTGCGGGCCACGTCACTCGCCGTGTCCAGCGCCTCCAGCGCCTCGTCCCCGTACTTCGCCGCCTTCGCCGCCGTCGCCCCGTACCCCGCGAACGGGATCGCCGAGGCGCAGGACAGGGCCGCGTCGACGTACTCGCCCTCGGCCGCGTACCAGCCGCAGTTGGCGAGGTCGGCCACCTCGCCGACCACCGGGATCAGACCGGCGACATCCAGCGCCGCATGGCCGATGTCCGACCACGACAGACCGAACAGGTGGCCGTCGATCTCGATGAAGGAGATCGGGTTGCCACCGGCGAAGGCGTAGCGGTTGCCGGTGAAGGGGTCGGTGGTGAGGCCCATGTCGGCCAGGGCACCGCCGTACATGTCCCGGGTCAGGAAGCGGTTCAGCCCCGGGTCGTAGGTGCGGAAGCCCATGTCGTACGTGCCCGACGCCGTGTCGTAGCGCTTGGCGTTGAAGCGGTACGAGTTGTACGGGTCCGAGGGCTCCTCGCCGCCGGCGCCCGGCTTGTCGGCGCCCGTGAACTGCGCCGGGTCGTTCTTGCCGTACGCCGTGTAGCCGTAGGTCGTCTTGGTGTCGCCGGAGGAGTCCGTCAGGGCCTCCACGTCGCCGTGCGGGTGGTAGAGGTACTGCGTCGTCTCCGGAGCTGTGCCCTCATCGTCTTCCTCGTCCTTGATCTGGGTCAGCTTCTGGCCCCAGGACGCGTACTGGAAGGACGTGACGCCCTCGTCCGCCACCTCCTCCTTGAGCGAGTGGGACGTGATGCCCAGGTAGGTGAAGAGGGTGGTCTTCGGGTCGTCGCCGCCCACCGACTCCTTCACCGTGCGGTCGAAGGCGTCGTAGGTCATCGACGTCGTCCGCGCCGCGTCACCCGTGCCCGACCTGATCGACTCCGGGCGGTCGAAGCCGTCGTAGCGGTACTTCTGGATCGTCTCGCCGCCGAAGGAGACCGTGTCGAGGCGGCCGAGCGGGTCGTAGTTGTAGGTGGACGAGGCTCCGTCCGCCGTGGACGTCAGAAGACGGTTGCGGTCGTAGCGGTGCGTGGTCGTCGTGTCGTCGACGGTCTGCCAGACCACGTTGCCGGCCGCGTCGTGGCGGTACTCCTCCGTCGTCTCGTCGTCGCCGGACTTCTCGACCTTCGCGATGCGGTCCTGCGGGTCGTAGGTGTACGCGTAGGTGTTGTCGATCGTGTCGCCGTGGTCGTCGGCGTCCATCAGCTTCAGGACGTCCTCGGCCTTGTGCCCGTTGGCGCTGTACTTCAGGGCGTGTTCGGCGACCAGCGACCCGTCGGACTGTTTCTCCGTGGTCTTCTTCGTCGCGCCGTCGAGGTAGTAGTCGATCGTCAGGACGTTGCCGTTCGGCTTCGTCTGCTTCGACAGCTCGCCCCTCGCCGAGTACTCCAGCTTCGTGATCTGCTGGTCCCCGGCCGTCGGCGACGCCGCGTTGGTGATGCGCTCGACCCGGTCCAGGGCGTCGTACTCCAGCTTGCTCCACGTCAGGTCGTGCGTCGTGGTCAGCGTGTTGCCGTTGGCGTCGTAGGTGAGGGCCGTGGTGTTGCGGACGGCGTCACCCTCGTGTTCCACGACCTTGGTGAGCTGGTTCAGCTCGTCGTAGGCCAGGGTGTAGCGGTCGGTCTCGACGCCGGGGCTGTTGTCGACGATCTCGATCTGGTTGCCGTTGGCGTCGTAGCGGTAGGAGAAGTCCTTCTCCTCGTTGTCGGTGTCACCGGAGTTGTCGCGGACGAGCCGGACCGCGTCGGCGACGACGGTGCCCGTCGCCTTGTCGGTGAGCGTGATCGCCTGGCCGGTGTCCTCGCCGAAGGCGTACTTGCCCAACGACCGCCACTCACCCGGCAGTTCGGTCTGGTCCAGGGTCTTGGTCCCGGTGCCGTCCTTGTGCTTGATCTCGTACGTGGCGTCCTTCGCCGCGCCCTCGACCTTCGGGTACTGGACGTAGACCGTGTAGTCACCGGCCTGGGGGATCGTCAACTGCCAGACGAAGCGGGACTCGCCCGTGCCGACCGCGTGGGTCTGCGCGTTGTAGCCGTACGACCCGGAAGCCGTCGTCTCGTCCCATGTGCCCTGCGTGGCCGTGTTGTTGATGTCGGAGTTGTCGACGAGCGCGACCTGGAGGCCGACCGGGACGCCGTCGTCCGAGCGGGACTTCAGGGCGCCGCTCGGGTAGAAGGACGAGTCCAGGGTCCGGCTGACCGAATCGCCCGCGCTGGTCAGGGTGTTCTGGAGCTGCTGGCCCAGATCGTTGTAGGTGTAGGTGTTCTTGATGTCGAAGGCGTCCGTGGATGTCTTGATCCAGCCCGTGTCGAAGTACGTGTACTCCGTCTCGTTGCGGACGCTCTGGCCCTCGGACGGCGGGGCGCTGACCTTCTTCACCCGGCTCAGCGCGTCGTACTCGTACGTCGTCCGGTCGGGCGTGTTGTAGCGCGGGTCGTCCGGGTCGAACGGGCTCAGGGTCTCCTTGACCCGGTTCAGCTCGTCGTAGACGGTCTCGGAGGCGAAGTCCTTGTCGTCGTCGCCGGTCTCCATGCCGCGCGGGGTGATGACCCGGGTCTGGTTGCCCACCTCGTCGTACTCGAAGCGGGTCTTGCGGACGACGTCGCCGTCGTGCGGGACGTGCGCCTCCACGAGGGCGCCACGGACGTCCAGGACCAGGTCCGTGCGGTTGCCGTCGGCGTCCGTCGTGGCGACGGTCAGACCGTCCCAGTCGTAGGTGCTGGTCGTCGACTTGCCCGCCGCGTCCGTGGTCTCCAGGAGGCGGTGGTCGAGGTCGTAGCGGAACGTGGAGGTGAAGTCGTCGGGGTCCTCGGTGTCGTTCTTGCGGGCGTCGACGACCTTCACCAGGTCACCGACGTCGTTGTAGACGGCCGAGACCCGCTTGCCCGCCGCGTTGACGGCCTCGATCGGCTCGTATACCTCGTTGTAGACGGTCGTGGAGGTGAAGTCGCCGGGCTCCTCGGTGAGGTTGCCCTTCGGCTCGGTCGAGGTGAGCTGGTTGCCGACCTTGTCGTAGGTGAAGGTCGACACCCGCTCCGGTGAGCCCTCCTCGTCGCCCGGCTGGGTGGTCTTCAGCAGCTGGTCCGCCGCGTCGTACTCGCTGGTGGACGACACCCCGGTCGGGGAGGTGAAGACGAGGGTGTTGTCGTTGCGGTCGTACTCGGGCGCGGGGGTGACGATGAACTCCCCGGCCTTCTGGTCCTTCGGCCTGCGGTTCTCCAGGGGACGCCCGAAGACGTCGTACGTCTGCGTGGTCGTCGCCCCGTCGGCCTCCTCCAGCTCGGTGACGTTGCCGCGGATGTCGTAGGTGGTCGTGGTGCGGTTGCCGAGGGCGTCGACGATCACGCCGGGGAAGCCGGACGGGTCGTAGTCCTCGAACGTGGTGGTGTGCTCGCCCGCGTCCGTGGCCGACGTCAACCGGCCCCGCGCGTCATAGGCGTTGGTGGAGGTGTAGTCGTCGGCCGGTTCGCTCTCCACGCCCTTCGGGTCGGTGACCGAGGTCAGATTGCCGCGTGCGTCGTAGCCGAACTGCCAGGCGCGGCCCTCGGGGGAGACCCGGCGGGCCAGGTCGGCTATGTACCCGTTCTCGCCCGTGGCGTAGGTGAACGTGGCGGGCGGGCGGTCGTTCTCGACGCTCTCCGCGTCCCTGGACTCCAGCGGATATCCCGTCTTCGGGTCGTACTTCCAGGTGCGGGCGGCGCCGTTGTTCTGCTCCAGCCGCGTGACGTTGTTGTCGGCGTCCCAACCCAGCTCGGTGACGCGCTTCTTGGCGTCGGTCAGCTTCACCGGGCGGCCGTAGCCGTCCATCCGCTGGGTGGCGGGGTTGCCCTCGGCGTCGGTGACGACGGTCCGGGTGCCCTTGCCGTCATGGCCGTCGGGGTCCTCGTAGCGGTACTCGGTCACCCCGCCGAGCCGGTCCGTGACCGACTTGGTGTACCCGAGGTAGTGCAGCTGGTCCTTGTCGTCGTGCGGACCGACATAGTCCACCTTGGAGGCATGACCCTCCGGGTCGGTCACCTTGACCAGCTTCAGGCCCGGATGGTCGAACTCCTTGCCGTACTCGAACTTGAAGACCTTCCGCAGCTTCTCCTCGGTCGCGTTCGCGCCATCCGTCAGCCGCGCCAGCAGCCCCTTCTCGGTGAACGTGAAGTCGATCCGACGACCGGAGATGTCCGTGACCGACCGGACCTTGTCGATGATGAACGGGTTCAGGAGATGCTTGCCCTCCTTCAGCTCCCCGTCCTTGTCGACGTACGAGTACGCCTCGCCCTTCTCCCAGTAGTCGACGGTCAGCGTGCGCCGGCCCTCTGCGTCGGTCACGTACTTCAGCAGCTTGGACGGATGCCCCAGCAGCCGCTCCTCGTACGTGAACTCCATCCGGTTGCCGTTCTTGTCGACCTGGGCGCTCGGATAGCCCTGGCAGTCGAACAGGAACCGGGTGCGGTCGGGGCGCAGGAACTCCCAGGCCTCCCGCTGGTGCGGATGCAGCAGACAGTCCTTCTCCAGCTGCCTGACCCGGAAGTGGACGCCCGCGGGGGAGTCCCACTCACCCTTCTTGTTCTTGCTGAACACATGGCTGGTGCCGTCGCCGTCGGTCAGCGTGATCTGCTTCGGCAGCAGCGAGGTCGGATGGAAGTCCAGCGGAGTGCCGAGCCGCACCGGCGAGGACGCCTGCAGCGACCAACCCGAACCGGCCGGAGTGCTGGACGCGTCCTGCGAGTTGTAGGCCAGCCGCAGGAACGTCGAGAAGCCCAGCGACGGGTTCGAGAAGGAGTTGTACGACCACACCGCGTTGCCGGCGTGAAGATTGCTCATCAGCGCCGAGCCCGCGCCGGTGTTCTTCCCCGCGTAGGAGTAGAACTTCTCCAGACCGAGCTGGTCGGAGGTCGGATACTCGGCGGTCACCGTGTGCTTCGACGGCGGCACCCCGTCCGTCTCGGACAGCCAGTCGCCGGTGGACTTGTCCCTGAGGTCCCACTGCAACTCGAACGTCAGCCGTTTGTCGAGCGGATCGACCGGCACCGGCGCCTTCAACTCCGCGTCGAAGGTGACGGTCTCACCCGGCGCCACGTCCTTCGGCAGCCCGGTGGCGTCCTTGTTGAGGAGGTTGGTGACGTCCTTGCCGTCCAGGTACCAGCGGTACGACAGGACGCGCTCGCCCTTCTTCCACACCGTGGAGGTGGTGTTGGTGAGCGTCGCCTCGACGGTGGCCGTCTCGCCGGGGATCATCCGCGCCGGCGTGTACGGCAGGAAGTACGTCTCGCCCTCGGGCGCGGCGAGCACCTTCGCGTCCTTGGTGACCTTGCCGAGCGGCGGCAGCTCGACCGCCCGCGACGGGCCGGCCAGCAGCTTGCCCTGCTGGGTGCGGACGACGATCCGGTAGTGGTAGGCGCGGCCCTCGCCGTCGAGCGCCGGGGGCGCGGTGCGGTCGGCGAAGGTCCGGGTGCCGCGGTCGACCGGCGCGAGCAGGGTCTCGTCGGTCGGGGTGAAGTCCTTCTTCGTGGAGCGGTGGACCTCGTACTCCCTGAGGCCCTTGCCCTCGTAGGCGCTCCAGCTCAGATCGGCGCCGGTGGCGTGCACGGCCTCGGGCGCGGCGATACGGACACCGTCGGCGTCACCGGAGACACCCCGGTGGGTGAGGGAGGCGGAGCCCCGGTCACGGTCGAGACGGATACGCGGCGGCTTGAGGTCTTCGCCGTCGGCCTTGGCGGCCTTGGATTCGTCATCTCCGTCGTCGCCGAAGAGGCCTTCCCAGAAGCCCGGGTCTTCCTTGTCCTCGGCGAGTTCGCTGGCGGGTCTCCAGCCCTCGCGGGGGTCGCTGTCGTCGGGTTCGACCGCGGCCGCGGGTCTCGCCTCGCTCGTACGGGCGGGGGTCGCGGGGGCGGTACTGATGATCAGGGCCGTCGCCACCGAGCCGATCAGGGCGGCACGCAGACGCAGACGGCGGATGCGGATACGGCGTAGTCGGAGGCGGGCGTGGTCCAAAGCTGCCATGAAGGGCTCCTTGGTGCTCCAGGCTCCCCGCGAGCACAGGGGGTTCCCCATGAGCACAGGGGTCGCACAGGAATCGCCGGGCCCCACTGTGTACCAAGGACCCCCAAAGGTGTGTCAATGACATGTCAAAGGGAGGGGTGAGTTTCGGACTGCGAATGATGAGGAGAAGTCCTGGAGGGGCGTGGGTCGCGTTGTGAAGCCCCGGAAGCGGAACGACCGGAACCGGCCACCCGGGGGTCTCCGGATCAACGTCCCTTGTTTGTCAGGACTGTTGACCGTCGTACTGAAAACGTTTTAACTTCCCCTCACTCCGACTCCGAGATGTGAGGGGGACCCGTGGGCGCGTTACTGCGGGAACGCACAGGTACAGAGGAGGACAGCGCGACCCTCCGGCGGACGGGCGTCGTGAAACCGAGGCGAAAACGCTTCCAATCGCGGGCCCTCGTCCTGCTGATGCTCCCCGGCCTCGGCTACTTCCTGCTGTTCCACTACGGGGCGCTCGCCGGCAATCTCATCGCCTTCAAGGAGTACGTGCCGTTCGACGGCATCTGGGCCAGCCCCTGGGTCGGATTAGGCAACTTCCAGCGGATGTTCGAGGACGGGGCGTTCTGGGCGGCCGTCCTGAACACCCTCTGGATCGCCGTCCTCCAACTCGTCTTCTACTTCCCCGTCCCGCTCGCCCTCGCCCTGCTGCTGCACAGCCTCACCTGGAGCACGGTCCGCCGTCTCGTCCAATCGGTGGCGTACCTCCCGCACTTCATCTCATGGGTGATCGTCGTCGCCCTCTTCCAACAGGTCCTCGGCGACACCGGACTGCTCAACTCCTCCCTGAACACCCTGGGGTTGAGCACGGTCGACATCATCGGCAACCCCGACGCCTTCCGGCCGCTCACCGTCGCCCAGGTCATCTGGAAGGACGCCGGCTGGGGCACGATCATCTTCCTCGCCGCGCTCGCCCAGGTCGACGAGCAGCAGTACGAGGCCGCCGCGATCGACGGGGCCGGGCCCTGGCGGCGCTTCTGGCATGTCACCCTGCCCGCCATCCGCCCGGTGATCGTGCTGCTGCTGATCATGCGGCTCGGCGACATCCTCTCCGTCGGCTTCGAGCAGATGCTCCTCCAACGTGACGCGGTGGGCCCCGAGACCGCCGAGATCATCGACACCTTCGTCTACTACCAGGGCATCGTCGGCGGCGACTACGGATTCGCCGCCGCGGCCGGCCTGTTCAAGGGCGTGATCGGGGCGCTCCTCGTCTACGCCGCCAACAAGGTGGCCCATCGGCTCGGTGAACAGGGGGTCTACAAGTGAGTAACCGCCCCGGCTGGCTGGAGAAGCCCAAGCCCCTCACCCAGGCGGCCAAGGCGGTCGCCCTCGCCACCGTCGTCCTCCTGGTCTGCGTACCGTTCCTGGTGATCGTGTCCACCTCGCTGGCCTCCACGGACGAGGTGGTGGCGGGTGGCGGCTGGGTGCTGTGGCCCACCGAGCCCTCCCTGGACGCCTACCGGGACATCCTCGACGGCGGCATCGTCACCCAGGCCCTCGGCGTCAGCGCGGGCGTGACGCTGATCGGCACCCTGCTCAGCCTGGTCTGCACGGTCACCCTCGCCTACGCCCTCTCCCGCCCCGGAGTCCTCGGCGGCAGACCCGTACTCCTGCTGATCCTCTTCACCTTCCTCTTCCCGCCCGGCATGATCCCGAGCTTCCTGCTGGTCAAGGAGCTGGGCCTGCTGGACAGTTACGCCTCCCTGGTCCTGCCCGTCCTGGTGAACGTCTTCAACCTGGTCGTCCTGCGCGGCTTCTTCCAGGGCATCCCCGAGGAGCTGTACGAGGCGGCCCGGCTGGACGGGGCGGGGGACTGGCGGGTGCTGTGGTCGGTGGTCCTGCCGCTGTCCAAGGCCGCGCTCGCCGTCGTCGGGCTCTTCTACGCGGTGGCGTACTGGAACTCCTGGTTCTACGCCTCGCTGTATCTGGAGAGCGAGCACTGGCCGCTCCAACAGGTCCTGCGCACCTATGTGATCGCGGGCTCCGGGCTCACCGACGCCACGACCGGCGAGGCCACGGTCACCGCGCCGCAGACCGTGCAGATGGCGGTGCTCGTGCTGGCCACCGTACCGATCCTGCTCGTCTACCCGTTCCTGCAGAAGTACTTCACCAAGGGCGTGCTCACCGGCGCCATCAAGAGCTGACCCAAGCCGACACGAGGTGATTCACCATGACCGGCATGTCCCGACGGACCCTGCTCCGCTCCATGGCCGCCGGTGGGGGCGTCATCGCCGCCCCCGCCCTGCTGAGCGCCTGCTCCACCGGCTCCGGCGGCGACAGCGATGTCTCCAACGCGGGCAAGAAGCTCGCCCCCTGGCCGACGTACACCCCGGCGAACGGGCCGAAGCCGGACCTCGCGCCGACCGAGGCCGGGGTCCAGGCCGGCTACACCGCCTACCCCGCCGACCTGGTGAAGTCCGTCTCCCGCACCCCGGGCGACGGCTCCACGGTCAAGGTGATGTCGGTGTCCTTCGGCACCCCGCCCAAGCCGGCCTCGGCGAATCAGTTCTGGGCGGCGGTGGAGAAGGCGCTCGGCGTGAAGATCGAGTACACGATCATCTCCCAGGCCGACTACCAGAAGAAGATGGCCACGGTGATGGCGGGCGACGCCGACACCCTGCCCGACATCCTCAACGTCTTCTCCGGCTTCGTCCTGCCCCGAGAGCCGGAGTTCGTCCAACGCCGCGCCGAGGACCTCACCCCCTTCCTCTCCGGCGACGCGATAGCCGACTACCCCAACCTCGCGAACATCCCCACCCACGCCTGGCGAGACATGGGCCGTATCGGCGGCCGGATCTACGGCATCCCCCTGGAACGCCCCCTGCCCGGCTCCACCCTCTGGCTCAACCAGGGCATGTTCACCGACGCCGGCATGAAGGAGGGCTGGACCTCCGACGACTTCGCCGCCGTCGCCAAACAGGCCACCAGCGGCCGTACCTACGCCCTCGGCGCCGCCACCGGCTCCCTCTTCGGCAACGCCGTGCACGCCGCCGCCCACAACGCGCCGAGCGAGTGGGCCGTCACCGACGACGGCACCTTCGAACCCGCCTGGACCGACGAACGCTACAAGGCGGCCATCGCCTTCCAGGCCCGGCTCCGCAAGGACGGCTCGTACCACCCCGACGCCACATCCATCTCCCAGATCGACCTCACCACCCTCTACTACAACGGCACGGTCGGCTCCATGCAGGACGGCTTCGGCGCATACCTCCCCAAGTACCGGGAGAGCAAAGGGAAGTTGACCCCGGCGGCGGCCCTCCCGTACAGCGTCGGCGGCACCCCCGGCGGGATCGTCGCCGCCCGCCGCTCCTTCGGCTACACCGTGCTGAAGAAGGCGAAGAAGGAACGCGTCGAACTGCTTCTGCGCATCCTCGACTACCTGGCGGCCCCCTTCGGCAGCCAGGAGTGGGAACTCGTCCACTACGGCGTCGAGGGCACCCACTTCGAGCGTGGCGAGGACGGCTCACCACAGCCGACCAGACTCGGCGAGGTCGAGAACAACACCAATCTGCCGCTGAAGTACCTCGCCGAGGGACCGCAGGTGCTGTTCGTGCCGGGTATGCCGGATGCCGTACGCGCCCTGCACGACTGGCAGCGCGAGACCGTCCCGCACGCCATCCGCAACGCCTCCTTCGGCCTCCAGTCCGCCACCAAGAACTCCCAGGGCGCCACCCTCAAGGCCCTCATCGACGACACGGTCACCGGGATCGTCGCCGGGCGGCTGCCGCTGTCGGAGTGGGACACGACCGTGAAGAGGTGGCGGCAGCGGGGTGGCGACAGAATGGCCGACGAATTCGCGAAGGACCACGCGGCCAATACGTGACCCCTCACGGGGGCGGGCCGAAGGACAGCGGTGCGGCGCGTGCCGCCGGTGGGTGCGAGAAATGGGGAACTGGAGCCATGGTCTCTAAAGGGCGGGTCACCATCCGGGAGGTCGCCGAGCGGGCGGGGGTGTCCGTGGCCACCGCCTCCCGCGCGCTCAGCGGGAACCATCCGGTGCCCGCCGCCACCCGGGCCCGCGTCCTGCGCGCCGCCCGCGACCTCGACTATGTCGCCAACGCCCACGCCCGCGCTCTCGTCGGCGGCGGCCGCAAGATGGTCGCCGTCGTCGTACGCCAGGTCACCAGCCCCTTCTACGCCCAGGTCGCCGAGGGCGTGGAGGCCGAGGCCGCCGACCGGGGCTGGCTCTGCGTCGTCGGCGCCACCGGCGCAGACCCCCAGCGCGAGATGGACTTCGTACGGCTGATGCGGGAGGAAGGGGCGCGGCTCGTCATCCTCGTGGGCGGGGTCGTGGAGGACGACGCGTACCGGGAGCGGGTCGCGCAGTACGCCCAGGCGCTGGACGCGGCCGGGGCGCGGCTGGTGTTGTGCGGTCGGCCGGCGCCTTCCGCCGATCTGCCGGCGCTCGTCGTCGAGTTCGACAACGAGGCGGGGGCTCGGGCGATCACCGGGCATCTGTTGTCGGCCGGGCATCGGCGGATCGTCTTTCTCGGGGGGCTGCCCGGGAACACCGCGTTGGACGCCCGGGTGGCCGGGTATCGGGCGGCCTTGGCCGAGCACGGTCTGCCGGAGGAGGCCGCGCGGGTCGTCGACTGCGGGCTGGGGCGGGTGAACGGGCTGCGGGCGATGGGGGAACTGCTCAAGGGCGAGCGGGACTTCACTGCCGTGGTGGCGGGGGACGACATGGTCGCCGCGGGGGCGCTGCGTGCGATTGCCGATGTGGGGTTGCGGGTGCCGGGGGATATTTCTGTTGTGGGGTACAACGATATTCCGTTGGCGGAGGATTTCAGTCCGCCGCTCACTACTGTGCGGACTCCCGCGGAGGAGTTGGGGCGGGCGGCTGTGCGGATCGCGCTTCGCGATCCTGAGGGGGCTGCGGGGGCGCGGTATTTGTTGGGGACTCACATTGTTGTGCGGGGGAGTTCGGCACCGCTTAGGTCGTCGTGAGGGTGCGGCTGAGTGGGGGCTGGTCGCGCCCACGCGGCGGAGCCGCAAATCGACACAGCCCCGCGCCCCTAAAAGGCGCGGCAGTGCGGCTGGCCGCGATTACACAGCGCCCCCCCGCAGATCGACCGTTCGCTCCCCGACACCACGGCCCCTTATTCCCTGACCGTTGGAGGTTCCATCCCCTATGACCGCGCCCCACGTGTCCATTCCTGACCCCGCGCACCTCTCCCACTTACCGCCCCCCGATCCCCTGCTCTCCCCCCTCACCGGCTGGACCCGGACCCACTGGGAAGCCATGGCTGATCGGCTTCTCGATGCTCTACTCCCTTACGCCACCCCATCGTTCGCCCAGTACCGGTTACCCGGGCCGCCCAGTCACTCCGGGCCCTGGTCCGACGGTCTGGAAGGCTTCGCCCGCTCCTTCCTCCTCGCTGCCTTTCGGGTCGCGGGGGCCGGAGGGCGGGTGAGTCCCGGGCTCATCGAGCGGTACGCCGCCGGGCTCGCCGCCGGTACCGATCCCCACCATCCCGAGCACTGGCCGCCCATCACCGACCGGGCCCAGCCCATGGTCGAGGCGGCCTCCATCGCCGTCGCGCTGCACGAGTCGCGGCCCTGGCTGTGGGACCGGCTCGATGACTCCGTGCGGCAACGGGTCGTCGAGTGGATGAGCGGGTTCGTCGGGGCCGACGTCAACGACTCCAACTGGCGGCTCTTCCAGGTCATCGCGGAGGAGTTCCTCGCGTCGGTCGGGGCGCCGTACCGTCGGGCGGAGATCGATGCCGGGCTCGCCCGGCTGGACGACTGGTACCGGGGCGGGGGCTGGTACACCGACGGCGACGGGCGGAAGTTCGACCACTACAACGGGTGGGCGCTGCATCTGTATCCGGTGCTGTGGGCCCGTATCGCGGGGGAGCGGGCGGCGGAACACTCGGAGTACGGCGACACGGTGGCCCGGCATCGGGCGAGGCTGCGGGAATTCCTGGCGGCCTACCAGCACTTCTTCGGCGGCGACGGGGCACCCGTCCACCAGGGCCGCTCCCTCACCTACCGCTTCGCCACCACCGCCCCCCTCTGGGCCGGAGTCCTCGCCGACGCCACACCCCTGCCGGCCGGGCGGACCCGGCGGCTCGCCTCGGGAGCCCTGAAGCACTTCGCCGAGCGGGGGGTGCCCGACGAACGCGGACTGCTCACCCTCGGCTGGTACCGGCCCTTCCTCCCCGTCACCCAGCGCTACTCCGGCCCCGCCTCCCCCTACTGGGCGAGCAAGGCGTTCCTCGGGCTGCTCCTCCCCGACGACCACCCGGTGTGGACGGCACCGGAGGAGCCCGCCCCCATCGACACCGGCGACACCACCCTGGCGCTGCCCGCCCCCGGCTGGCTTCTGCACTCCACGGCCGCCGACGGGCTCGTCCGGCTGGTCAACCACGGCAGCGACCGATTTCCGCCGGCGCCCGCGAACGCCGAGGACAGCCCGCACTACGCCCGGTTCGCCTACTCCGCCGCCACGGCTCCCGAGACACCGGGGACGCCCGGTGCGGGGCTGGACAACCACATCGCCCTGCTCGGCCCCGACGGCACCCCGTCCCCGCGCGGGCGTATCCACCCCCTCGGCTGTACGGGGCGCCGGGCCGCGTCCTGGCACCTCGCCGTTCCTCCCGGCTCAGCCGAGGCCGAGGGGCATCGCGTCGAGACCGTGAGCGTGGTGCATGGGCCGTGGGAAGTACGGGTGCACCGGCTGGACGTACCGCCTGGGACCCGGGTACGGGAAGGGGGCTGGGCGGTGGCCGACGACTCGGGGCCGCCGGTGGGGGAGTCCGGCCCCGGCCCCTCCGCGCTGGCCCGCCGCGCGGACGGGCTGACCAGCGCGATCACCGGCCTCCACGGCTGGCGGGAACCCGGCGTCGTCGTCCACGCCGTCGACACCAACGCGTACGGCCGGCACTCGGCGACACCCGTACTCGAAACGACCACGCCCCCCGAACCTCCGGTCCACAGGGCGGTCAAGCCCCTCCTCGTCACCCTCGTCGTGCTCAGCGGCGATCCGAGGGCGGCGGTGACGGACGGCGCCAGCGCGACGGTCGGTGATGACGGGAGCGTGGACCTCCGCTTCCCGGACGGCACCCGGGAGCGCGTGCGCTGAGACGAGACGCCGTACCCAGTCCCGTACCCACCCTGCCCACCTGGCCCGGCGGATGGCCCGGCGGACCGTTGAGCCCCCTGTGCTCAGCGGTCCGCCAAGGTCATCGCCTGGTCCAGGGCCTGGAGGAAGCCGTTGGTCGTCGTACGGTCGCGGACGGCCAGGCGGAGCCATTCCTCGTCGAGGCCGGGGAAGGTGTCGCCGCGGCGCACCGCGAAGCCGAGGGTGCGCAGATGGCGTCGTACGGCCGCCGCCCGGGGGAGACGGACGAGGACGAACGGACCTTCGGCGGGCTCGGCGACGTACAGGCCGTCCGGGGCGAACTCCCTGAGCCCGGCGACCAGATGGGCCCGGTCGGCGGCGATACGTTTCGCCGCCTCGTCCGCCTCCACGAGCGCCCGCTCCGACACACACGCCTCGGCCGCCGCCAACGCGGGCGTGGACACCGGCCACAACGGCTGGGCCCGCTCCAACGCGGCGACCGTCTCCGGGGCGGCGAGGACATAGCCGATCCGCAGCCCGGCCAGCCCCCAGGTCTTGGTGAGGCTGCGCAGCACGACGAGACCGGGCACGTCCGTGCGCCCGGCCAGCGCCTCCCGCTCATCCGGCACGGCGTCCATGAAGGCCTCGTCGACCACCAACGTCCGCCCGGGACGGGCGAGTTCGGCGACCGCCGCAGCCGGGTGCAGGACCGAGGTCGGGTTGGTCGGGTTGCCGATGACGACGAGGTCGGCGTCGTCCGGGACGGCCGCCGCATCGAGGCGGAAGCCGTCCGCCTCCCGCAGCAGCACCCGGCCCACGGTGTGCCCGGCGTCCCGCAGCGCGGCCTCCGGCTCCGTGAACTGCGGGTGCACGACGACCGGTTGACGTACCTTCAGGGCGCGGGCCAGCAGCACGAACGCCTCCGCGGCGCCCGCCGTCAGCAGCACCCGCTCCACCGGCAGCCCGTGCCGCGCCGCCACCGCCGCCCGCGCCGCCCGCCCGTCCGGGTACGCCGCCAGCCCGGCCAGCGACCCGGCGATCCGCTCCCGCAACCAGCCGGGCGGCGTATCGGCACGGACGTTCACGGCCAGATCGACGAGCGCGGCCCCGGCGTCCCGCACCTCGGCGTCACCGTGATGACGCAGGTCGTGACCGGTCCGCTCGGACGCGAGACCGGTGTTCGAGAGACCGGCTTCCGAGAGACCGTGTCCATGTCCCCCGTCGGCCCGGCCGTCGCCCCCGTGGTGCGGGCCGTGACCTCTGGCGATGCCCCGTTCAGTGTGCATGCGAGTGCGAGTGTCCCCCGTGGTGATGGTGATGCCCGTGGCCGTGCCCGTGGTGGCCGTCGTCGTCCGGGTGGAAGTGCGGCTGCTGCGGCAACCCCACCTTGTCCTCGAAACCGGGCAGCGCGACACGGTAGACGCAGGAGTCGCAGTTCATCCGCAGATCGCCCTCCAACGCCTCCCGGTACCGCTCCATGACCAGATCGAGCAGCTCCGGCTCCGGCCCGATGACCTCGGCCGACCGTACCTCCACCTCCGGATGCGCGGCGGCCCACCCCTCGGTCTGGGCCCGCACCCGGTCCGGCAGGATGCCGGTGAACAGGAAGTACGGCAGCACCACGATCCGCTTGGCGCCCAGCGCCACACACCGGTCGAGCCCGCTCGGCACGTCCGGCGCCGCCAGCGACACGAACGCCGTCTCCACACCCGCGAACCCGCGCCCCTCCCACAGCAGCCGGGCCGCCTTGTACACCTCGGCGTTGGCGTCCGGGTCCGTCGAACCCCGCCCGACCAGCAGCACGGTCACATCGGCCCGGTCACCCGGCATCCGCCGCCCGCCCGTGACACCCAGCGCCTCGTCCAACCGCCGCTCCAGCACGCTCAGCAGCGCGGGGTGCGGGCCCAGCGGACGGCCGTAGGTGTACGAGATCCCCGGGTGCCGCTCCTTCTCACGGGCCAGGGCCGCGGGAATGTCACCCTTGGCGTGCCCGGCGGACACCAGCATCAGCGGGACGGCCGCGAACCGCCGCACCCCCCGCTCCACCAGCTCGGTGACGGCCTCGCCCAGCGGCGGCGGGGACAACTCGATGAAGCCGCCCGCGACGGGCAGTTCGGGGTGGCGGCGCCCCAACTCTCCGACGAAGTCGCGGAACGCCTCGGCCCCCGCATCGTCCCGGGTGCCATGACCGGCGATGAGCAGGGCGGGCGGCGGGGTGGTCACGATGTCTCCTCAGGATCAGGATGGGTGTCGACAACGCTGCCGGGGCCGACGGCGGTGGCGGAGCCGGGCGTGATGTCGGTGTCGGTGGGGTGGGCGGGGCGGACGGGGTGGTACAGCAGGGCGTTGAGCGCGGCGGCGGCCACCGCCGACCCGCCCTTCTCGGACACATTGCTGACGGCGGGCAGACCGCTCTCCCGCAGCGCGGCCTTCGACTCGGCCGCGCCGACAAACCCTACGGGCAACCCGATCACCAGCGCGGGCGAGGCGTCCAACGTGAGCAACTCCTCAAGCGCGGTCGGCGCACAGCCGATCACCCACAACGCCCCCGGCCCGACCTGCTCGTACGCCAGCCGGATCGCGTGCGCGGAGCGGGTGAGCCCCGGCCCGGCCTTCGCGTCCCTCAACCGGCAGACGGTCTCGCGCCGGGTGATCCCCGCCGCGACCATCTCGACATCCACGACCACGGGCGCCCCGGAGTGCAGCGCGGCGTGCGCCTTCTCCAACGCGCCCTCGTCGGTCACGAGATCGTCGGCGTACTCCAGATCGGCCGCGGAGTGGATGACCCGCTCCACGACGGCCCGGGTCAGCGGCGGAAAGTGCGAGGTGTCCAGCCGGGCACGCAACCGCCGGAAGGACTCCTCCTCGATGGGATGCACCACACGGTTCATCCCGCTCATCCCGCCACCTCCTCGCTTTCAGTGCTCTTCGTCTGCCAGCGGTAGCCGCGCGGTGTCACCATGCGTCCGGCGACGGTCCGGGACGCCGTGTTGCCCACGGTCACCACGGTCATCATGTCGACCGTCGCCGGATCGAGCGCGGCCAGGGTCGTCACCCGCGCCGACTGATCCGGCCGCGACGCCTGCCGTACGACTCCGACGGGCGTCGTCGGCTCCCGGTGCTCGGCGAGAATCTCCAACGCCTTCGGCAACTGCCAGTCCCGCCCCCGGCTGCGCGGGTTGTAGAACGTCACGACGATGTCCGCCTCGGCCGCGGCCCGCACCCGCCGCTCGATGATCTCCCACGGAGTGTGCAGATCGGAAAGGCTGATGGAGACATGGTCGTGCCCGAGGGGCGCCCCGAGGATCGCGGCGGCGGCGAGCGCGGCCGTCACCCCCGGCACCCCCACCACATCGATGTCGTCGGAGGCCTCGGCGAGCGCGGGCGACGCCATGGCGTACACCCCGGCGTCCCCACTCCCGATCAACGCGACGGCCTGCCCCTTCCGGGCCTCCGCCACAGCCGTCCGGGCCCGCTCCTCCTCGGCGCCGAGCCCGGACTCCAGGACGAGCGTGCCGGGCCGCAGCAGATCACGGATCTGATCGACGTACTGGTCCAGTCCGACGAGCACGGAGGCGGACCGGAGTTCGGCCTTGGCACGCGGGGTCAGCAGATCCCGGGCCCCCGGCCCCAGCCCGACCACCGCGAGCCGCCCGCGCACGGGCCGCCGTACCACCGCACAGGTCACCATCGCCGGCCGCCCGTCCGCCCGCTCGGACTTCCGTTTGGGGACGAGGAGTTCACCCCCGCGTACGAGGGCGGCGGCCTCGGCGACGGACGGGGTACCGACGGCGGTGAGGGGCGCGTCGGAGGGGTTGGGCACCTCGACCCCGGCCAACTCCTCGGCGGAGTAGATGACCAGCGGCACGCCGAGCCGCTCGGCCGCCTCGACGATGCCGGGTTCGTCGGCCTTGGCGTCGACGGTGGCGATCTCGCCGAGGGACTTGGGGGAGAGACCGGCGTCGTGAAGGGCGGTCGCGATGAGGGTGAGGACTTCGTCGAGGGGGGCGCCCTTGGAGGCGCCGACGCCGACGACGAGGGTGGGTGGCCGGAGAACGACTTCGCCTTCGGCGGCGACGTCGACCAGGCGGTCGGTGACACGGATCATCGGACCCCGCTGCGTTGCCGGGCCACCAACTGTTGCAGCTCCGTGCTGTGGGCAGTCGTTCCGCAGGGCGGAACGGGTGGGCACAGCCCCAAGCGCCGGGCGCCTCACATTCGAGGGCAACGCGGGCAGAGGCCAACCGACCTCCAAGTCCAGCTCAACAACCTCCCCATCCAGCACAGCCCGAGAGACCGAAGCCACATCCCCCTCCACCGGCAACCCGAGCGTGTCGAGCCCCGGAACCCCCACCGCATCCGTCGCGGTAGTGATCACCGGCTCGGCCCCCAACAACTCCCCCACCGCCAGGGCGAGTTCATTGGCACCCCCACCATGCCCCCCGACCAACGACACGGCGAACCGCCCGCCCTCGTCGACGCACACCACCCCCGGCTCGCTCCGCTTGTCCCCCAGCAACGGCGCGAGCAACCGCACCACGGCCCCCGTCGCCAAAAAACACACCACCTGCTCGCACTCCGCGAACGCGGCCCGCACGGAGTCACCGACGGGCCCGTCGTACACACGCACCCGGTCCGGCCACGCGGCGACGAGCCGGTCCCGCGCGGTCGTCCCCGCCGCGGTGGCGGAAATGAGGCCGATCACTGAGCAGCTCCTTCGGTACGCGCCGGAGGCCGGTCGCCCCACAGCAGAAAAACGGGGTTGGCGGCGGCCAGCCGGGTCACATTCCCCGGCAGCGGCGCCAGCCGGGACGCCTGCAGCAGTACGCCGTCGCAGCCGAACCCGGCGGAGAGCAGTGCCTCCCGGGCGGCGGGCACCCGGTCGAGCGCGGCCATGGCGATCACCACGGTCCGCCGCGCACGCCGGGCGCACGCGGTGACGATGGCGGACAGTTCGCGCCCCCCGCCGCCGATGAACACGGCGTCGGGGTCGCCGTGCAGGGTGTCCAGCACATCCGGCGCCGTACCGTGCACGACATGGACGTCGACACCGTGCGCGTCGGCGTTGGCGCGGACGCGTTCCACGTCGTCGCCCGCCTTCTCGACGGCGGTGACGGCGGCCCCGAGCCGGGCGCACTCCACGGCCACCGAACCGGAGCCCGCGCCGATGTCCCACACCAGATCCCCGAGCCGGGGCCCGAGCCGGGCGAGCGCCAGAGCCCGCACCTCGGCCTTGGTGATCATCGAGTCCCGGTGCGCGAACTCGCCCTCGTCCAGGGCCCATTGGGCGGGGGAGGACAACCCCCCGGCGACCGTACACATGGACCCGGCGACCGCGGACCCCTCCTCGTCAGCGAGGCAAAGAACGACACTCACCGCCCCACCCCAGTCCCGTACGGCGGCCTCGGCCGGTGTGACCCGCTCGACCCGCTCCTGCCCCGGATCGCCCAGCGCGGAGGCCACGACGAGTGTCCGCCGAGCCCCCGCAGCCATCAGCCCCGCGCCCAACTCGGCGGGCCCGGCGCCCGGCCCGGTCAGCACGGCCACCTTCCGCCGTGCCCGGCACACATTCAGCGCGGTGCGCAGGGCACGCCCGTGCGCGCTCACCACGACCGCGTCGTCCCAGGTCAGCCCCAGCCGAGCGAACGCGGTGGCGACGGACGACACCCCCGGCCGTACATCGAGCCGCCCGGCCCCGAACCGTTCGGCCAGCGCCCGTACGATCCCGAAGAACCCGGGGTCACCGGAGGCGAGTACGACGACGGGCCGGTCGAGGGACTTCTCGATCATGTCCAGGGCGGGCGCCAACGGCCCCAGCACGACACGCTCGGCACCCTCAGGCAGCCGGTCCAGGACCGCGTCCAGATGCCGCCGCCCGCCCACGACGAGCGCCGCCCCGGCCAACACGGCCTCGGCGTCCGGGGGGAGGGGCGCCCCCGTACCCGTACCGATGACGGTGATCACGGAGCCGCACCCTGTTCCGGAGCCGCACAGGCAGCGTCCTGTTCCCGATCCTGCTCCCGGGCCTCACGCGTCGCCGCCCGCAGGGCCTTGCGTGCCGCCGGGTCGGCCTTGCGGTACCCGTGGAAGTGGCCCGGGTGGTAGAGGTGCGAGCGGGTGCCGTGGGCGTCGAGGGCGGGGCCGACCAGGAACAGCGTGTGCTTCCACAGCTTGTGCTCCTTGACGGTCTCCTCCAGCGTGCCGATCGTGCACTTCACGACCAGTTCCTCGGGCCAGGTCGCCTGGTACGCGACGACGACAGGCGTGGTCGTCGGATAGCCGCCCTCCAGCAGCTCCCGCACCAACTGCCCGCTGCGCGCGGCCGACAGGAACAGCGCCATGGTCGTACCGTGCCGAGCGAACTCCCGTACCTCCTCACCGGGCGGCATGGGTGTCTTGCCCCCACCCAGCCGGGTCAGGATCACCGACTGGGCGACCTCGGGAATCGTCAACTCCCGCTGGGCGAGCGCTGCGACGGCCGAGAAGGACGACACCCCGGGCACGACCTCGGTGGCGATCCCGAGCTCCCGGCACCGGTCGACCTGCTCCTGGGTACCGCCCCAGAGCGCCGGGTCCCCGGAGTGAATCCGGGCCACCTTCAACCCCTCGGCGAGGGCCCGCTCGTACACCCCGACGACGTCCTCCAGGGACATGGCCGCCGAGTCGAGGACCTCGGCCCCGTCCCGCGCATGCTCCAGCACCTCGGCCTGCACGAGGCTGGCGGCCCAGATCACGACATCGGCCTCACCGATGGCCCGAGCGGCCCGAAAGGTCAACAGATCAGCAGCCCCGGGCCCGGCCCCGACAAAGGTGACTCTGGCGGTCGCTCTATCGGCAGTGGGGTTCATCGCTCCTCTTTCGTGGTGGTGCGGGTCGCGCCCCAAAGGGGCGCGGGGAACTGCGCGACCAGCCACAACGAACCGGCAGTCGAAAACGGCGCCCTCAAGGGCAACCTCGCTCGGGGCGCCGCAAACGCAAGGCCCAGCTCATCCGGTAGCAAAGACGCATGGCGGCACTCGTAGCGCTCGGCGCCTTCTTCATGACGCTGCTCGGCGGCTGGACGGCACAACGCGTGACGGACCGCCGCCACCTCGTCCTGGGCCTGGCCGGCGGCCTGATGCTGGGCGTGGTGGGCCTGGACCTGCTGCCGGAGGCGCTGGAGGCGGCCGGCGACGAGATCTTCGGCGTACCGGCGGCGCTCCTGCTGTTCGTCGCGGGATTCCTCCTGGCCCACCTGGTGGAACGCCTGCTGGCCGCCCGGCAGGCGGCGCACGGCGCGGAGGAGCACAACGGCCGTACCCCGCAGGTGGGGCTGACGGCGGCCGCCGCGATGGTCGGCCACAGCGCGATGGACGGTGTGGCGATCGGCGCCGCGTTCCAGGTGGGCGAGGGAATGGGCGTGGCCGTCGCCCTCGCCGTGATCGCCCATGACTTCGCGGACGGCTTCAACACGTACACACTGACGAGGGTGTACGGCAACGCCCGCCGCCGGGCGATCGCGATGCTCGTGGCGGACGCGGCGGCACCCGTGCTGGGCGCGGCCAGCACCCTCCTCTTCACGATCCCGGAAGGCCCCCTCGGCTGCTACCTCGGCTTCTTCGGCGGCGCCCTGCTCTATCTGGCCGCGGCCGAGATCCTGCCCGAGGCCCACCACGAACACCCCGCCCGCTCCACGCTGCTGTGCACGATCGCCGGGGCGGCGTTCATCTGGCTGGTGGTGGGAGTGGCGGAGTGAAGCCTCCATGTTCCTGACCCCGGACCTGATCCCGGACCTGATCCCGGACCTGATCCCGAACCTGATTCTGAAGCTCACAGCTTGCCGCCGCGGCCGGCGTCGCGTCGGGCGGGCGCGATGAGGGTGGAGAGGTAGGGGAGGGGTCGGCCGTCGAGTTCCCCGGCGGCGTGGATGGACTCCTCCGCCAGCCCCAGCGCGGACCCCCACACGGCGTCCTCGATCCGCCCGGTCTCCCGCAACGCCTCGGCGACCTCGGCGGCCTGCCGCCCGAACTTGTACGCGACCACGGTCCCCGGCCCGTTCAGCGCCTCCTTGAGCACGGCGGCCCCGGCCGTGACCGGCACCAAGGTCAGCGGCTCGGTCCCCTCCGTGAGTACGGCACCGGAGCGGGCGGCGAGATCCTGCATGGCGGTGATACCGGGCACGGTGTCGACGACGGTCCCCGGCACCAGCTCCGCGACGGTCTGCGCGAGATAGGTGAACGTCGAATAGACATTCGGGTCCCCGATGGTGGCGAAGGCGACGACGGCGTGCGTACGCAAAAGCTCCGCGACCCGCTCCCCGGCCGCGTCCCAGGCCGCCTCCCGACGCCCCCGATCGCTGCGCTCGTTGAGCGCGAACACGACGCGTACGACCTTCTCGGCGCCGACATAGTGCAGCACGGTGGCCTCGGCACGCCCCCGCTCGCCGCCATCTGTTCCATCAAGTGCGGCCATGACGGGCACGACGACGACATCAGCGTCCCGCAGGGCGTTCACACCCTTGACGGTCACCAGCTCCGGATCACCGGGGCCCACCCCGACACCGATCAACCTGCTGCTGCTCATGACGTACGGCACCTCTCCACGAACCGACGGGCGACACCGGGCTCGGACGCCCAGTGCGTGTGCAGATAGCTCGCGTGCACACCCCGCTGTACAAAACCTTCGACCCGCCGCACGGGCGTGCGTACGCCCCAGGCGGGTGCCGTCCCGGCCCCCGGCTCGACCACGGTCCGATGAAACTCGTGCCCGCGCATCCGTGTTCCGGCCACGGCGAGCGAACTGTCACTGACGGCGACGGCGTCCCGATACCCGAGCGTGAGCCGCTCGGACATCCGCGCGTCGGCGTCGATCACCCCGCACATCGGCCGCCCGTCGAGTTCCCGACACAGATACAGCAGCCCGGCACACTCGGCGGCGACGGGCGCCCCGGCCTCCACCAGAGCGGCAACGGCCTTCCGCAACGGCTCATTGGCCGACAACTCACCGGCATACACCTCGGGAAACCCCCCACCGATGACCAGCCCGGCCGTCCCCTCCGGCAGTCCCTCATCCCGCAGCGGATCGAACACCACGACGTCGCCCCCGGCGGCAGCAAGAAGCTCCGCATGCTCGGCATAGGAGAACGTGAACGCGGGCCCGCCGGCAACGGCGACAACCACACGAGGGCGAGCCCTCCCACCGACCTCGCCCTGCGCTTGCGGGCAGGCTACGAAGGGCTGCTGACCCGGCCCAGGCCTCCCGTCCAGCCCGTCCGCCCCACCCAGCCCGTCCGGCGTGCGCGGCGAAGGCATGGCAGGCCCCCTACCCGGCCTGTCTGGTGTGTGTGGTGAAGGTATGGCGGGCCCCTCACCCGGCCTGTCTGGTGTGTGTGGTGAAGGTATGGCGGGCCCCTCACCCGGCCTGTCTGGTGTGTGTGGTGAAGGTATGGCGGGCCCCTCACCCAGCCTGTCCGGTGTGTGTGGTGAAGGCACGGCAGGCCCCCCACCCAGCCCGTCCGGTGTGTGTGGCGAAGGTATGGCAGGCCCCCCACCCAGCCCGTCCGGCGTTTGAGGACGAGGCCGTTCAGGCCGATGGGGGTCTGGGGGCGCAGCCCCCAGGAGCGGGGTCGAAGGGGCGGCAGCCCCTGGGGACGGGACGGGTAGGGGCGGCGGGGGCGAAAAAGCAAGCGCGGCACCCGCATCCCACGCCCCACCCGACACCACCCCCGCCCCCCGAGCCAACCTCAGCAACCCCTCCAGATCACACCCGTCGGAGACGATCGCGGCCATGGACCGCACCGCCTCCACCGCCTCCCCCCGCCGCTCGGCAACCGGCACCAACCCCAAATGCCGAGAAGGCGTATCCACCTGCCGAGCCCGACGCAACACCCCGAACACCGGCACCCCGACCGACTCCAACGCCTCCCGCAACAACTCCTCATGCCGATCCGAAGCCACCTTGTTCAGGATCACGCCCCCGACCCGCACCCCCGCATCCCACGACGCGAACCCATGCACCAACGCCGCCACCGACCGCGACTGAGACGACGCGTCCACGACCAGCACCACCGGCGCCCGCAGCAACTTCGCAACGTGCGCGGTGGACGCCAACTCGCCCTCCCCGGCGGCCCCGTCGAACATCCCCATGACCCCCTCGACCACGGCGATGTCACACCCGCGCGCCCCATGCAGAAACAGCGGAGCGACCAGCTCCGGCCCACACAGATACGCGTCGAGGTTCCGCCCCACCCGCCCGCACGCGAGCGCGTGATACCCGGGATCGATGTAGTCGGGCCCCACCTTGTGCGGAGACACGGCGAGCCCCCGCGCGGCGAACGCGCCCATCAACCCGGTGGCGACGGTGGTCTTCCCACTGCCGGAGGCCGGCGCGGCGACGACCAGCCGAGGAACGGAGGACAAGGAAGAAGACCGAGTCATCGCAGACTCACCACTCGATGCCTCTCTGACCCTTCTGCCCGACGTCCATCGGGTGCTTGACCTTGGACATGTCGGTCACGAGATCCGCGAAGCCGACGAGCTTCTCGGGCGCGTTCCGCCCGGTGATGACCACATGCTGGGTCCCGGGCCGATGACGGAGCACATCGATCACCTCATCGGTGTCGACCCACCCCCAGTGCATCGGATACGCGAACTCGTCCAGCACATACAGCTGATACGTCTCGGCGGCCAGGTCCCGCTTGACCTGCTCCCAGCCCTCCCGAGCCTTCTCCTCGTTGCTGACGTTGTCCCCCTGGAGGTCCCGCTGGACCCAGGACCACCCCTCACCCATCTTGTGCCAGGCGACGGAGCCCCCCTCCCCGGAGTCCCCGAGCACCCGCAGCGCCCGCTCCTCGCCGACCTTCCACTTGGCCGACTTCACGAACTGGAACACCCCGATGGGCCACCCCTGGTTCCAGGCCCGCAGCGCAAGCCCGAAGGCGGCGGTCGACTTACCCTTGCCCACCCCCGTATGCACGACCACCAGCGGCCGGTTACGACGCTGCCGGGTCGTCAACCCGTCGTCCGGCACCACACTCGGCTGCCCCTGAGGCATTACGCGGCCCTCCTCTTCGACCCATTCGACGCACCCTGAACATCCCGTACGAGCCCGGCGATGGAGTCCGCCCGCAACTCGTCCAACGTCACCGCCGTACCGCCCAGCTCACCCGCGAGCCGCGCGGCCAGTCCAAGCCGTACGGGCCCCGACTCACAGTCCACGACCACCGAGGCCACGCCCTCGGCCGCGAACAACCGTGCCGCCCGCCCGGCCATGGCCACCGGCTCGGCCCCGCCCGTGGCCCGCCCATCGGTCACCACGACCACCAGCGGCCGCCGAGCCGCATCCCTCAGCCGCTCCACCCGCAGCACGTCATGCGCCTTGAGCAGCCCGGCGGCGAGCGGCGTACGCCCCCCGGTCGGCAGCGAGTCGAGCCGCGCCGCCGCCGCGTCCACGGACGAGGTCGGCGGCAACGCCACATCCGCCGCCGTCCCCCGGAACGTCACCAGCCCCACCTTGTCCCGCCGCTGATAAGCATCGAGCAGCAGCGAAAGAACCGCCCCCTTCACGGCACTCATCCGCTGCCGAGCGGCCATCGACCCCGAGGCGTCCACGACGAACAGTACGAGGTTGGATTCATGGCCCTCTCGCACCGCTTGCCTGAGATCGTCACGACGCAGGACGAGCCCGGAACCCGTGCGGCCCCGTGCCCGCTGGTGCGGTGCGGCGGCCCGTACGGTCGCGGCGAGATGCAGCTTGGTCAAGGCCCCCCGGGGCCGCCGGGCCCCGGCGGTCCGCCCCTGCTCGGTCCGCGCCCGGGACCGCCGCCCGGCGGCCCCTTCCCCGAGCCCCGGCACACTCAACACCTTCGTACGGAACGGCTCCGCGGCCCGCACGGCGGTCTGCTCCCGCGCCCCGCCGACCTGGGCCTCACCGCCCTCCTCGGCCTCGGGCCGGGCCGCGGTGTCACCGCCCTGCGGCCCCTCGGACGGCGACGGCGGCGCACCACCCCCACCCCCCGGCCCGTCCCCACCGGACCCGCCCCCATCAGGGTCCGGCTCAGGATCGTCGTCCCCGGAGAACTCCTCCAGCGTCTCGTCGAGTTTGTCCTCGTCGAGGCCCGGAGCGTCGAAGGGATTCCGGCGCCGCCGATGAGGCAGCGCCAGCAGGGCCGCCTGCCGCACATCCTCGGCCAGCACCTCGGTCCGCCCGGCCCATGCGGCCAGCGCGGTGGCGGTCCGCGCCATCACGATGTCGGCCCGCATCCCGTCCACCTCGAACGCCGCGCAGGTCGCCGCGATCTGCCGGAGCGCCCCGTCCCCCAGCCGCACCGACGGCAACAACTCCCGCGCCGCCACGATCCGCCGCCGTACGACGGCCTCCTCGTCGGCCCAGCGCGCCGCGAAACCCGCCGGATCGTCGTCGTACGCGAGCCTGCGCCGTACGACCTCCACCCGCTGGTCGGGCTCGCGGGAAGCCGCCACCTCCACGGTCAGCCCGAACCGGTCGAGCAACTGCGGCCGCAGCTCGCCCTCCTCGGGGTTCATGGTCCCGACCAGCAGAAAACGCGCCGCGTGCCGCACGGAAACGCCCTCACGCTCGACGTACGAGGCGCCCATGGCGGCGGCGTCCAGCAGCAGGTCGACCAGATGGTCGTGCAGCAGATTGACCTCGTCGACGTAGAGAATCCCGCGATGCGCGTCGGCGAGCAGCCCCGGCTCGAAGGCCTTGACGCCCTCCGCGAGCGCCCGCTCGATGTCGAGAGCGCCGACGAGCCGGTCCTCGGAGGCACCCACCGGCAGTTCCACCATCCGCGCCGGCCGCGTCTCGAACGCCCCCGGTTCGTGCGGCCCGTCCGGGCACGACGGGTCGGGGGAGTCGGGGTCACAGGAGAACCGGCAGCCGGTCACCACGTCCAGCGCGGGCATCAACGCGGAGAGCGCCCGCACCGCCGTCGACTTGGCGGTGCCCTTCTCACCACGGACCAGCACACCGCCGACGGCCGGGCTGACCGCGTTGAGCAGCAGCGCCAGGCGGAGATCGTCCTGACCGACAACGGCCGTGAACGGAAAGGGAGTCGTCACTGGTCGTCGCCCTCCGAGTCGCCTTCCAAGTCGCCTTCCAGCTCCAGGTAGGTGGCCCGCAGCCGCTCGATCGTGTCGGCGTCCGGCTCCGCCCACAGCCCCCGGTCCGCCGCCTCCAGCAGCCGCTCCGTAATGCCGCGCAGCGCCCAGGGGTTGGACTTCTTCATGAAGTCCCGGTTCTCCGCGTCGAACACGTACTCGGCGCTGAGCTTCTCGTACATCCAGTCGTCCACGACCCCGGCCGTGGCGTCATACCCGAACAGGTAGTCGACGGTCGCCGCCATCTCGAAGGCGCCCTTGTAGCCGTGCCGTCGCATGGCCGCCATCCAGCGCGGATTGACGACCCGCGCCCGGAACACCCGGTGGGTCTCCTCACCCAGCGTCCGTGTCTTCACCTGGTCCGGCGTCGCCGAATCCCCCACATACGCCTCGGGGCTGGCCCCGGTCAGATGCCGCACCATGGCGACCATCCCGCCGTGGTACTGGAAGTAGTCGTCCGCGTCGACGAGATCGTGCTCACGCGTGTCCACGTTCTTCGCGGCGACGGCGATCCGCTTGAACGCGGTCTCCATGTCCCCGCGCGCCGCCCGCCCGTCGAGCCCCCGCCCGTAGGCGTAACCGCCCCACACCGCGTACACCTCGGCGAGATCGGCATCGCTGCGCCAGTTCCGCGCGTCGATGAGCGGCAGCAACCCCGCCCCGTACGCCCCCGGCTTCGACCCGAAGATACGAGCGGTCGCCCGCCGCCGATCCCCATGCTCGGCAGCATCCTCATCCACATGCGCCCGCACGAAGTTGGACACGGCGGGCTCCTCCAACTCGGCCACCGCCCGCACCGCGTCGTCGATCAACCCCACCACATGCGGGAAGGCGTCCCGGAAGAACCCGGAGATACGGACGGTGACGTCGATCCGGGGCCGCCCCAGCTCCTCCAGCGGCACCACCTCGAACCCGGTCACCCGGCGCGAGGCGTCGTCCCACACCGGACGGCACCCCAGCAGCGCCAGGATCTCGGCGATGTCGTCGCCCTGCGTACGCATCGCGGACGTACCCCACACCGTCAACCCGACGGACTTCGGATACTCCCCGGTGTCGGCCAGATACCGCTGCACCAGCGAGTCGGCGAGCGACTGCCCGACCTCCCAACTCAGCCGCGACGGAATGGCCTTGGGGTCGACGGAGTAGAAGTTCCGCCCGGTCGGCAGCACATTGACGAGCCCGCGCGTCGGCGAACCGGACGGCCCCGCCGGCACATACCCGCCGTCCAGCGCCTTGAGGATGTGCCCGATCTCGTCCGTCGTCCGAGCCAGACGCGGCACGACCTCCCGGCACGCGAACTCCAACACCGCGACCCCGTCCGGAAGTTCGGTGCCGAGCACCCCCCGCACCACGGCCGGTACGACCGCGACGTCCCAGTCCCGTGCCTCCATGCCCTCCGCGACCCGCCGACACAGCTGCTCCAGCAGATCGATCGCGTCGGCGGCCGTACGCGACGGCCCCTCGACCAGATCCGTCAACTCCACCGGCACCTTCACCGGCGCCCCGGGCGAGGCCAGCAACTCCTTCTCGACCAGCCCGAAGTGCGTCGCGAGACAGGCACGCAGCCCCGGCAGCGCGTTCGCCTGCCCGCCCCACACCTGCGAGGCACGCAGCACGGCCAGCACCAGATTGACGCGCGGCTCACCGACCGGCCCGCCACCGAGGATGTGCAGGCCGTCGCGGATCTGCACATCCTTGATCTCGCACAGATAGCCGTCGATGTGCATGACGAACTCGTCGAAGTCGTCGTCCCCCGGCTGCTCGTCCACATGCAGGTCGTGATGCAGTTCGGCGGCCTTGACCAGCGTCCAGATCTGCGCCCGCACGGCCGGCGCCTTCCCCGGGTCCAGGTCGGAGACCAGCGCGTACTCGTCCAGCAGCTGCTCCAGCTTCGCCAGATCGCCGTAGGTGTCGGCACGTGCCATCGGCGGTACGAGGTGGTCGACCACTGTGGCGTGCCCGCGCCGCTTGGCCTGGGTGCCCTCACCCGGGTCGTTGACGATGAACGGATAGATCAGCGGCAGCTCCCCGAGCACGGCATCCGGCGCGCACCCCCCGCTGAGCCCCAGCCCCTTGCCCGGCAGCCACTCCATCGTCCCGTGCTTGCCCATGTGCACGATCGCGTCGGCGCCGAACCCCCCCTCCGACGTCGCGGCCTCCAGCCACCGGTACGCCGCCATGTAGTGGTGGGAGGGCGGCATGTCGGGGTCGTGGTAGATCGCGATCGGGTTCTCGCCGAAGCCGCGCGGCGGCTGGATCATCACGACGACGTTCCCGAACTGGAGGGAGGCGAGCACGATGTCGTCCCCGTCGACATACAGCGAGCCGGGCGGTTCCCCCCACGCCTCGGTCATCGCGTCCTTCAACGCCGGGTCGAGCTTGTCGAACCACGCCCGGTAGTCGGCGAGCGGCACCCGAGCCGGGGCGGCGGCCAACTGCTCCTCGGTCAGCCACTCCACATCATGCCCACCGGCCTCGATGAGCCGATGGATCAACTCATCGCCCTCGGAGGGGTGTTCGGTCACCCCGTACCCGGCGTCCTTGAGCGCGTCCAGCACCCGCACCGCCGACGCCGGCGTGTCCAGGCCCACCGCGTTGCCGACCCGCGAGTGCTTGGTCGGGTACGCGGTGAAGACGAGCGCGAGCCGCTTCTCCGCGTTCGCCTTGTGCTTCAACCGGGCGTGCCGTACGGCGATCCCGGCGACCCGCCCGGCCCGCTCGGGATCGGCGACGTACACCGGTACGTCGTCCGGGCCCTGCTCCTTGAAGGAGAACGGCACGGTGATCAGCCGTCCGTCGAACTCCGGGATCGCGACCTGCATCGCCGCGTCCATGGGGGAGAGGGCGGCGTCCGACTCGTCCCAGGCGGCACGGGACGAGGTCAGACAAAGTCCTTGCAGCACAGGCACGTTCAGATCGGCGAGCGCCCCGATGTCCCAGGCCTCCTCGTCCCCACCGGCCGACGCCTGCGAGGCGTGCGTACCGCCGGCGGCGAGCACGGTGGCCACCAGCGCGTCGGCCCGCCCGAGGATCTCGTACAGCCCGGCGTCGGCCCCGCGCAGCGAACCGCAGTACACGGGAAGGGCGTTGGCCCCCCGCGCCTCGACGGCATCGCACAGCGTGTCGACGAAACCGGTGTTCCCGCTCAGCTCATGCGCCCGATAGAAGAGCACACCGATGGTCGGCCGCCCCTCCACGAACGTCCGTTCCCCATGCACCCCGTACTCGGGCATCTTCCGCGGCTCGACGAAGCCCTCACCCGTCAGCAGCACGGTGTCGGAGAGGAACCGCGCCAGCTCGGCGAGGTTGGCGGGCCCGCCCTCGACGAGATACCGCAGCGCCTCCGCCACCACACCCGCCGGCACGGACGACTCGGCCATCAACTCGGCGTCGGGCACGGTCTCACCGCCGAGCAGCACGGTGGGAATCCCGGACGCCTTCAGCCGGGCGAGCCCGTCCTCCCACGCCCGCTTACCGCCCAACAGCCGTACGACGGCGATGTCCGCGCCGTCGAGCAGCGCGGGCAGCTCCTGCTCGACATCGACCCGGGTGGGATTGCCGATCCGGTAGCCGGCACCGGAAGCGGCCCGAGCGGCCAGCAGATCCGTGTCGGCGGTCGACAACAACAACACTGTGCTCATACGGGCGCTCCCGGTGGAATGAAGGGCAGTCCTTGTGGCGCCCCCGACTCGATGAGCCGCCAGAGCGCGTCCGTGTCCGCGTGTTCCTCGATCAGATCGCCGAGCCGGTCCAACTGCTCCTCGCGCAGCGCGGCGAACGACGTGTCGTCGGCCGGCACGAAACGGCGCCCCGCGGCGGACGCCACCTCACGCAGAAACGCGCGCCGGAACCCGTCCGACTCCAACGAACCGTGCCAGTGGGTACCCCAGGTGGCCCCGACCCGGCACCCGTCCAAGAAGGGCTCACCACCGTCGACATCGGTGTCGATCTGGGCGACCCCATGATGGATCTCGTACCCCTCGACCCGCTCCCCGAGGGCCTCCCCGACGGGCCGGGTGAGGGTCTTCTCCCGAGCGAACCGCACCCGGACGGGCAGCACCCCGAGCCCCTCGACCCGCCCCCGCCGACTCTCGACCTCGTCCTCGATGCGCTCCCCGAGCATCTGGAAGCCCCCACAGATCCCGAGCACGGGCAGCCCCTCGGCCACCCTGCGCCTCAGGGCGTCCGCGAGCCCGCGCTCCCGCAGCCACTCCAGCGCCCGTACGGTCCCTCGCGTGCCGGGGATGACGACGAGGTCGGCGTCGGCCAGTTCCTCCGGCCGGTCCACGAACCGCACGACGACACCGGGTTCGGCGGCCAGCGCGTCCACATCGGTGAAGTTGGACATGAGGGGGACGGCACAGACGGCGACCCGCAGCACATCCTCCCCGACGGGCGGCGCGACATTCGACTCCCGGACGGTCCCGCGCAGCGAAACCCTCAGCCCGTCCTCCTCGTCGATACCGAGCCCGTGCCGGAACGGCAGCACACCGTACGTACGCCGCCCCGTGAGGCCGTGCAGCATGTCGAGGCCGGGCTCCAACAACCCGACGTCCCCCCGGAACTTGTTGACGAGGAACCCGGCGACGAGCGCCTGGTCCTCGGGCGAGAGCAGCGCCACGGTGCCGAAGAACGAGGCGAAGACGCCGCCACGGTCGATGTCACCGACGACCAGCACGGGCAGCCCGGCATTCCGGGCGATCCCCATGTTCACGATGTCGGTCCGCCGGAGGTTGATCTCAGCCGGACTCCCGGCCCCCTCACAGATCACCGCGTCATAAGTGCCCCGCAACTCGGCGAGACACTCCAACACGGTCCCGAGCAGCCGCTGCTGCCGGCCCCCGTGCAGCCTTTTCCCGGGGGACACCGCACCTGATTGCGGCTGCGCCGCGGGCCCAGACCCCCCGAAGAAGCCCTTCGCACTCATCTCCCCAACGGGCTTGCCCAGCAGCACGACCTGACTGCTCCGCTCCCCACCGGGCTTGAGCAACACGGGATTCATCAACGCCGTCGGCTCGACCCGACAGGCCTGAGCCTGCATGGCCTGGGCCCGCCCGATCTCGGCACCTTCACGCGTGACGAACGAATTCAGGGACATGTTCTGAGCCTTGAACGGCGCGACCTTCACGCCCTGCCGCACCAGCCACCGACAGATCCCGGCGGTGACCACACTCTTCCCGGCATCGGAGGTGGTCCCAGCAATGAGGAGCCCGCTCACGAAGTCCCCCTCGACCACTGTGGGCAATCGTTCCGCAGGGCGATGGGGGTCCCCCCGGTCGAGCGAAGCCGAGAGTGGGGGAGGGTGGGCACAGCCTGCAGCGCCGGGCGCCCCATCACCCGGTCCCGCAGCACCGCCACCCCCGCACTCACCCCCAACGCCAGCCACCCCACCCGCCGCGAAAGCCGCACAGCCCGCTCGATATCCCCAACCCCCACAGCCCGCCCCTCCCCATTCAGCACAGGCCGATGCTCCACCCGCCCCCCATACGACAACGTCCCCCCGAGCCGCACCCCCAAGGCCCCCGCGAACGACGCCTCCACAGGCCCGGCATTGGGACTGGGATGCTTGCCGGCATCGGCCCGCCAAGCCCGCACGGCCCCCCGGGCATCCCCCCCACCCACCGCGGCCAACACCGCCGTGAGCCGCGCCCCCGGCCACCCCACGACATCATCCAGCCGAGCCGAAGCCCACCCATACCGCCGATACCGCTCGGACTTGTGACCAACCATGGCGTCAAGGGTGTTGACGGCCCGAAACCCCACAAGCCCGGGCACCCCTCCGACGGCCCCCCACACCAGCGCCCCCACGACGGCGTCGGAGGTGTTCTCGGCGACGGACTCGACAACGGCCCGGGCGATCCCATCGGCGTCGAGGGCCTGGGGATCACGCCCGCACAGATGCGGCAGCCGCTCCCGCGCCGCCTCGACATCCCCGGCTTCGAGCGCCCGCCCGATGCCCCGGGCCTCCCGCGCGAGGGAAGTCCCCCCGACGACAGCCCAGGTGGCGCCGCCGGTCAACGCGACGGAGGCGACGGACGACCGGCGCACACCGCGCGCGGCGACGGCGCCCAGCGCAACCGCGGCACCAGCGCACACGGCGGTGTGCAACGCGCCCCACCCACGGTGGTCCCGCCACAACACCCGCTCCACAGCGGCGGCGCCCCGCCCGAACGCGGCGACCGGATGCCCCCGGCGAGGATCGCCGAGCAGCAGATCACCGAGGAGTCCGGCGGCGGCGCCGTACGCGAACACGCGATCGGCACGCATGGATTCAGCAGCCGATCGGAAGGCCGGACCGGAACCAGAACCGGAACCCGAATCGGAGCCGGGAGACGAAACTCGACCGGCTCGACCCACCCGACCCACCAAACCCACTCAACCGACTCAACTGGCCCGATCGGCAGCCGCGCATGGCGATATGTCCTCACTCAGGGTGTCCACGCCCTGGTTCGACGAGACCGACGGCGAGAGTTCCTGGCTCCCGGGGAAGACCGTTCCCCGGTGACAGTGGCGGGACCGCGCCGGACTCGCACCGGCTTCCTCTCCTGCCGTCGTACATGGCCCCGGCAGTCCACCACGCCCCCGGAAGAGCCGTCAACTTGCTCTTGACCTGCGACGCAGCGGTGTGCTGAGCCCCACACCGCTGAAATATCGTCAGACGCGCTAATCGGCGGTTTCTCTACTCTTTCCCGACGCCCGGGATGGGAACACTGAAGGGAACGGCAGTACGAAAGCTGAGCGCCGACGAGCGGCATTGGGTGATTCGTTGCGGGGAGACGAACCTGGTGTGGCCGGGGCTCCCGCCGCCGGAGGGCGCCGGGCGCACACGGCGCTCGGGTCGTCACGACGGACGCCGTGTCGGGGCGCTGACTCTTGGGTGCGAAGGAGGTCGGTGTGGTCGGCAGGGAGTCGTCGGAGCGGGTGTGGGTCAAGAGCAGTCATTCCGGCAATCAGGGTGGGGAATGTCTTGAGTTGGCCGTTGAGGGAGCGCGGGTGCTGGTCCGTGACTCGAAGTCGAGCCAAGACGCTCTGCTCACCTTCCGTTACGCGGCGTGGTGTGGTTTTCTGGCGGGGCTTGTGGACCCGGGAGCGGGCGGCTCCTGATGATCCGCCCGGGGGACGGGAGGTACGCACATGGGAGACCGACCAAGGAGTTCTTCCTCGGAGCGCGCGGGGAAGCCCAGCATGAGGGCGACGCGTATCGCCGCCGCTGCTCCACTGGCGCTCTACTGCTCGGTGGCGGGAGTGCTGGCCGTCGGGGCCGGTGCCCTGGCCGCGCTGCTGGTGCCGTCCGGTGAGGCCCGGGCCCTGGTCTGGCTGGTGGTGACCGTGCTGGTGGCCGGCGGAGCCGGACTGTGGTGGGGTATCACCCCGGTCACTGAGCGGCTCCGGGTTCTGAACCGGGCCCTGGTGCCGGCTCAGCCCCGGAGGTCGCAGCGCCATTGACGGGAGTGGTCGGCGCGTCCCCGGAGCGGTGACGCAGTGCGCTGCCCAGTCCCGCGCCGAGCGCGGTGACGAGGGCCGCCCCGAGTGCGCCGATCACGACCGTGGCGAGCGGTGTCCCGGCCATGAAGGTCACACTGGGGGCGACGCGTGCCGCCGCCGCGATGCTGAACAGCAGGACGCTGCCGCATGCCGTGCCCAGCAGCAGCCGCGTCGACAGCAGCCGTATCTCCCCGTCCACTCTGGCGTTCTCCACCCGGATCAGGGAGTCGGCCCAGTCGGACTGCTGCATGGCGTACGCCTTGAGGGCGTGGTCGTCGATGGGAGGCGGACCTTCCTCCTCCGTGGAACCGGGAGGGACTCCGGACGCTTCGCCTGCCGGAACGACGCGGGCCGCGCGGAGCCCGCGCCACCACTCTCGTAACCCGAAGACCGCCATGGGTCCTCCCCCGAATCCGCCCGGGCCGTCCCGTCCCGGGATCAGTTGTGTTCCAGACTCTCCTTGATCGAGTCGATCAGCTCGATCATCGCCTCGCCGTGGACGGCGAGGCCGCTGATCTCCTCGAAGCACTCCTGGTAGCGGGCCATGAGGCCGTGGTCCTCCCGGCTGGTGAGCCCGCCGTGCGGACTTTCCAGATACAGCAGGTCGTCGTCGTCCTTGAAGCCCAGCAGGATGAACGTGGCGGTGATGCTGAAGTGCGCTCCCGCCGAGAAGGGAAGCACCTGAAGGTTCACCCGGGGGTGGTCCATCAGGGTCTTGAGATGGTCCAGTTGGCGACGGAGCACCGAGGGGCCGCCAATGGCCCGCCGGATGGCCGCCTCGTCGAGGACGACGTTCACATACGGTCCCTCGTCGCCGTCGAAGTAGCGCTCCTGACGGGTCGCGCGGAGTTCGATCTGCCCTCGCAGGGCCGGGCCCGGGTCGCCGGTGGAGATGACCGCCGCCGCGTAGTCCTCGATCTGCAGCAGCCCCGGCAGCAGGATCGGGTTGTACATGCGGATGCTGTTCGCGGCGCCCTCGTACCCGAGGTACCGGGCGTACTGGTTGGACACCACCTCGCTGTACGGCGCCCACCAGGAGGTGCCCTTGGAGCCCCTGGCCGCGTCCTCCAGTTCGGCGACCAGGACGGGGTCCGAGACGCCGTACTCCTGGAGCAGGGCCCGTAGATCCGTGACGCTCACGCTGACAATGCCGTTCTCGATCCTGATGAGTTTTGAGAGCGACCATTCCAGGCCATTCGCGGCGTCCTGCTGGGTCAGTCCGGCTTGCTCGCGGGCTTTCCGCAGCTCGATTCGCAGCCTGCGTCGATTCAGACTCGGATCGATGTCCCTGGCCATGATGCTCCCTGCCACATGTCGTCATTGACTCGTCAGGCGGCCACCCTCATAGAGCAACTGTCCAACCAGAGTAGGGCAGTTGAGCACGGGCGGCCAGCCGTCGTCAGTATGACATGTGGCTTTCCGGCAGGGTCGTTGTGCTGCTCCGAATGCGAAGAAAACCCCCGTAAGCGTCACAAAGCGCCTACGGGGGTTGAATCTGGAGTTGTCGGTGTGACGGCCCGTGAGCCGAGGGATTTCCGATCTCAGGCCATGATCAGAGAAATTCCGTACGCCACCGCCGTCGCGCACAGCGCGAAGCACACGTACGCCCCCGCGGTCGCAAGCGCCACCGAGTCGCCTCGCGTTGACGCCTCCTCCCGCTTGGAGAGCCCGACGATCCCGAGCGTGAAGAGGCCCACGAGGGCCACGGTGACCACGAGGCTGACTCCGAAGACGGAGCCCAGGGCTGCCCAGTCGATGTGCATGGTGAATCTTCCTCGGGAGGCGTGGGGGGTCAGGCGGCGGGCGTGGGTGTCGACGGGCTCGCGGGGGTCCCCACGGGAGCCGTCGTCGCGGAGATTGTCGCGGTCAGCTCCTCGGCGGTGAGACCACCGGTCGCCGACGGCGTCACCGTCGCGTCCGCGGCCGTCACCGTCGCGGGCGTCACCGTCACCGCGCCGGAGGACTCCCCGGCGTCGCTGTCGTTGACGTTCGTGTGATCCACGACCTCCCGTCGCGAGACCACCCAGATCGCCGCGCTGGACGCCACCAGGAATACCGCCACGAGGGATGTCCCCGCCGTGCCGAAGGACGTCACCCACTCGGCGAGCGCGGCGACGAGCGCGGCGGCCGGGAGGGTCAGCCCCCAGGCGACGAACATCCGGGTCGCGGTGGACCAGCGGACCACACCGCCCTTGCGGCCGAGCCCGGCGCCCATCACCGAACCCGAGACGGAGTGCGTGGTGGAGAGCGAGAAGCCCAGGTGGGACGAGGCGAGGATCACCGTCGCGGCGCTGGTCTGCGCGGCGAAGCCCTGCTGCGGCTGGAGATCGGTCAGCCCCTTGCCCATCGTGCGGATGATCCGCCACCCGCCCAGATAGGTGCCGAGCGCGATGGCCGTTCCGGCGGAGACGATGACCCACACCGGCGGGTCGGAGTCGGGCGCGAGGGCGCCGCCGGCGACCAGGGCGAGGGTGATGATGCCCATCGTCTTCTGGGCGTCGTTCGTGCCGTGGGCCAGTGAGACCAGGCCCGCGGAGGCGATCTGCCCGGCCCGGTAGCCCTTGCCCGACGCCTTCTCGCTGGTGTGCTGCCCCAGCCTGTACGTCAGCCGGGTGGCGAACATCGCCGCGACACCGGCGACCAGCGGGGCGGCGACGGCCGGGATCAGCACCTTGGTGACGAGCACGTCACCGTGCACCGCGCCCAGGCCGGCCGAGGCGATCGTGGCACCGATCAGACCGCCCATCAGGGCGTGCGACGAACTGGAGGGGAGTCCCACGAGCCAGGTCAGCAGGTTCCAGAGGATGGCGCCGACGAGCGCCGCGAATATCACCTCGGGTTGGATGCCGGACTCGTCGACGAGCCCTTTCGAGATCGTGTTGGCGACCTCGATGGAGAGGAAGGCGCCGACAAGGTTGAGCACGGCGGACATGGCCACCGCGACCTTGGGCTTCATCGCGCCGGTCGAGATGGTGGTGGCCATCGCGTTGGCGGTGTCGTGGAAACCGTTCGTAAAATCGAACACGAGCGCGGTGATCACCACGATCGCGAGGATCAGCGAGAAGTTTTCCATTTACCCGGGCTTCTTTTGGACGTCAGTGGTGCGTTGACGGTAAGTAGCCTGGGTGAACGGAAGATGAACGCAGGCGGGCATATGGGTGTAGTGGTGGCGGGGTCGCCGTTCCGCTTGCGTCGACGCGCGGGCCGGCGCCCGGGGAACGGCGCCCCGGAGCGTTCGAATCAGCCCCTGGCGAACTCCTTCAGCCGGGACGTGGACCCGTTGAAGAGGTTCTGATCCCCCGGCAGGCTGCCGCTGCCGTTGTCGTACTGCCAGATCGTCCAGAACTTCCATCCGGCCGGAAGCTCACCCGCTCCTGCGGAGTTGTACCGGGCCAGCCACAGTGCGTGATTGCCGCCGAACGCCTTGCTGTTGCCGGTGCACGTCTTCCACCAGTGGGTGGTCGTGTAGATCACCGGGCGGCGGCCGGTGAGGCGCTTGACCTCGTCGCTGAAGGACCTGATCCAGCCGACCATCCTGCTGTTGCTGAGCCCGTAGCACTTCTTCTTCTTGTCGTACGGGTTGTACTCGATGTCGAGCGCCGGCGGCAGCGTCCAGCCGTCCGACCGCCAGCCCCCGCCGTTGCGCACGAAGTACGCGGCCTGGGCCCTGCCGGAGGACTTGTTCGGCAGCGCGAAGTGGTAGGCGCCCCGGACCAGACCCGCGTCACGCGAGCCGTCGTACTGCTGGCCGAAATAGGGGTTGCGGTAGGTGGTGGACTCGGTCGCCTTGACGTAGACGAACCTGGCGCCCTTCTTCTTGGCGCCGGTCCAGTTGACGCTCTTCTGGTGCGAGGAGACGTCGTGCCCCTTGGGCCGGGACGCGGCCGAGACGGGGATCTCCACGAGCGCGGTTCCCCCCAGGGTCAGTGCGGCCACCGAGACCGCGACCATGCGGTGGTGGCGACGGGACGGTTTGTGGTCACAGGCCATGTTTCCCCCCGGAATGGCGACGTGTGCTGCGAAACATCCGGAGGCTACTGGAAGATCACCGCATGCCGATCAATCACCGGCCAATCACCGTCAAGGGCGATCTGTAGGCATATGAACCCTTTCGGAGCCGCGAATTCCGCCCTACAGTGCGGCCGCCCCCACCCCGCCCCCACGGCCCGCCTGGCAGGATCACCGCATGGTTGAGCAGCGGTGGAACGCCCGGGGCCGGCGGGGCGAGAGCGGGCGATCACAGGACGCGCGGGAGACCCGGGAGCGGGAGACACCGGACGACATCGCCCGGGCATGGGACGAACTCGTCGCGACGGCCCGCCGGACGGTGACCGACGGACTGGTCGTCGGAACCTCCGGCAACGTCTCGGTACGCGTCGGGGACACCGTCCTGGTCACACCGACGGGAATTCCGTACGACCGCCTCACCCCCGACGACGTCACGGGCGTCGACCTCGCCGGCCACCAGGTCCTCGGCACGCTCCGCCCGACGAGCGAACTCCCCATGCACCTCGCGATCTACGACCGGACCGGCGCCGGCGCCGTCGTCCACACCCACGCCGTCCACGCGACCGCCGTCTCCACGCTCGTACGGGAGCTGCCGCTGATCCACTACATGGCCGCGGCCATGGGCGGCCCCGTCCGAGTCGCCGCCTACGCGACCTACGGCACCCAAGAGTTGGCCGAGAACATGCTCCGCGCCCTGACGGACCGCACAGCATGCCTCCTGCAGAACCACGGCACGATCACATACGGAAACACCCTCTCCGAAGCCTTCGACCGCACGGCCCAGCTGGAATGGATGTGCCAGGTCTGGCTCACCGCGTCATCGCTCCCGGGCCACTCCCCGACCCTGCTTACCCCGGAACAGCTGACAGAGGTGGGAGCACACCTCAAGGGCTACGGCCAGCCGAAGTAGAGGCCGTTGGGCAAGCCCGGCCCCACAGCCCCACATCACCGGTGGGTCGGTCCTGGCCGGTGGTGCCCGGATCACCCGCAGTCCCGTCGCCGCGGTCGTGCCGGTCGATCCGTGCGGCGCCCGCCGGTCATCCCCGGCGGGCGCCCGGCGGCACGGGATCATCCCGCCCCGGTCACCCGTGCCCCGGTCACCCCCCGGCTCCGGCCCACTGGCTGGACGTGGGGTGGGCCGGGAGACTGGGTGGGTGCGTGGAGTCGGAGCAGCAGTGGTCGGCGTCGGTGTCGCGGTCGCGGCCGGCGCGGTGAGCGTCGCGGTGGGCCGCCTGGCCAGCGACGCCGCGCTGAAGGCGCCCCCGGGCCGCCCGCTGCCCACCGAACCCCGGCTCACCGTGCACTCCACGGCCGCCGGACGCGTCGCCCTGACCCGCGCCTTCGCCTCCCAGCGCCCCGGCGTCTACGGCCTCACCGGCGCATCCGCCCACGCCGTCGTCGGCAACGTCCTCAACGGCGCCTCCCAGGCCCCCGACACCGTCGTACGCCGCCTGGAACGCGTCACCCACGGCACCCTGGAGCCCGGCGACAAGGTCTGGCTCACCCCCAACACCCACACCGGCGACCCCCGCACCGCCCTCGGCCTCGACCACACCGACATCGGCATCCCCGGCGAACTCGGCAGCCTCCCCGCCTGGTTCGTCCCCGCGCCCCGCGACACCTGGGTGATCACCGTGCACGGCCTCGGCGCCACCCGCGAACACCCCATGAACGTCATGGAGTTCCTGCACCGCCACCGCTTCCCGGTGCTCGACCTCGCCTACCGGGGCGACCCCGGCGCCCCCCGCTCCCCGGACGGCCTGAACCACCTCGGCGAGACCGAGTGGCGCGACGTGGACGCGGCCATCCGCCACGCCGTACGCCACGGCGCGGGCAGGGTCGTCCTGCACGGCTGGTCCACCGGCGCCACCATGGCCCTGCGCGCTGCCACGCTCTCCCCTCTGCGCGACCGCGTCGCCGGACTCGTCCTGGACTCGCCCGTCCTCGACTGGACCGCCACCCTGCGCGCCCTCGCCGCCGCCCGCCGCACCCCGGGCGCCCTGCTGCCCCTCGCGGTCCGCGCCGCCCAGGGCCGTACGGGACTGCGCGGCGACCGCTCCACGGCCGTCACCGTCCCGCCCCGGCTCAGGGCCCCGGTCCTCATCTTCCACGGCCCCGACGACACCGTCGCCCCCTGGACCGCCTCCCGCCACCTCGCCGCCCACCACCCCGACCGCGTCACCCTCCACACCGTCCGCCAGGCCCCCCACGCCGCCATGTGGAACGCCGACCCCGCCACCTACGAAGAGACCCTCCGCCGCTTCCTGACCCCGCTGATGTAGCCGGCGGCTCGCGCCACCGCCCGCCGCGTCCCTCTTCACGGCAGCCCCGGCCACCCTTCCCCCCCCGGACCGGCGCGGCACATTCCGTTTAGTGCCGAAGGTGGTGCTCCGTACCAGTCTCAGGGGCTTGTGGGACCCGTCCCTTGGCCACCCATGTCGCCCGCTGTGACATTCCGTTTGGGTTTTCGGACCGTCAACCGGAAGACTGCCCCCGTGACGTCCCGTAACCCGCGCGACTCCAGGCTCCGACTCGTCAGCCCGCGAACCCTGGCCGCCGCTCCCCGAGCAGCAGTGACCCAGCGCCGCCGACCGGCCCCCCGCCCGCCGGAGGGCACCCCTCCGCCCGCGGAACTCGCCTGTATGGCCCGCACCGTCCTCGCGGACGCGGCCCACGTCGCCCGCTGGGCCGACGCCGCCCTGCGCCCCGGACGCGAGGGAGCCGGCTCCGACGGCACGGGCACCCTCTCCGACGCGACCGCGCGGCGGGCCGCCGCCGACCTGGGGCTGACCCCGGATCAGGTACGCCACGACTGGGACACGGCACGTCTGGCCGGTCTCGTCGAGGTGCACGGCGACACCGCGCGCCCCGGCTGGCGCCTGCGCGCCTGGCACCGCGACGACAGCGCCGTACTGCGCGGCTGGGTCGCGCTGTTCGACGCCTGGTCCCTCGCGCACCCCGAACCCACCGAGCACGACCCCGCCGCCGTCGCCGAGGTCGTCTCGGCCATGCCGCAGGTGCTCTCCTTCCTCCAACTCTCCGCCGGCCCCGTCCCCGTGGAGCAACTCCTCGACCTCCTCGAACAGCGCGTCGTCGAACTGCGCACCGAACGCTGCGAGATCCCCTACGTCCCACCCGTCGCCCACCACCACCCTTATGACGAGGCGCTTCGCGCCGTACCTCCTGATCCCGAACCGACCGAGGACCCCGGCCCCCAGGACACCCCGCTCGCCCCCTGCGCCCCTCTCCTCGAATGGTCCCTGCGCGCCCTCGCCTCCATCGGCGCCCTCACCTACGGTGACGCGCAGGCCACACTCACCCCGCTCGGCAGCTGGGCGGTGTGGGTGAAGCTGGAGCAGATCTGCGTCGCCGCGCAGAGCCCCGCCGGGAACATCGAGGCCCCCGCCGAGGACATGCTCCGCGGCTGCGCCCAGCTCCGCCCCGCCGCGGCCCGCGCCGAATACCGCGCCTGGCTCGCCGCCCGCCCCGTCGGCGCCGCCGTCACCGAACTCATCGACACCGCACGCGGCGACGACGCCCTCATCCGCGGCCTCGCCTTCGAGGCGCTCCGCGTCGTCGGCGCCCCCGCCGAGCCGGACGTACGCACCGTCGTCGACGAGATGCCGCTGCGCCCCTACGCCCTGCTCTGGCTCGCCGAGCACGACGGCGCCGACCCCGAGGACGCCCACGAGGTGCTCACCCGCGAGGAGTCCACCTGGCTCTGGGTGGACACCGCCGCCGCGGTCGCCGACCACGGCGAGGCCCCGCTGCTCGTACGGCATCTGGAGTCCGCCGTACAGCCCACCGTGCCCGCGCTGCTCGACGAGGTCCGCGCGGTCGGGCACCCCCGGACCGTCCAGGTCCTGGTCGCCCTCGCCGCCGCCCACCCCGACCCGGCGCTCGCCAAGGCCGTGCGCCGCGCCGCCTTCCAGGTCCACACCGGGGGCAGCTGACCGAGAACCCGGGGGCTCCAAGGACCCGGCGAGTCCGGCGCCCCGGGGCGTCAGCCGCCTATCGCGGGGGCGTACGTGCCAAAGCTCCACACATTGCCCTCGGCGTCACGGGCCATGTAGTCCCGCGCGCCGTACTCCTGGTCCGTCGGGGGCATCAGGATGTCCACACCGTGCTCGACGGCCCGGCGGTGGTGGGCGTCCACGTCGTCCACCACCACATACACCCCGGTGGTGCCCGCGCCCTTCATCGCGCCGTCGAAGACGCTGCCGCTGCCCTTGGAGCCGACCATCACCGCGCCGTTGCCCTGCGCCAGCTCCGCGTGCTGCACGACGCCGTCCTCGCTCTCGTACACCGCGAGTTCGGTGAAGCCCAGCGCCTGCGTGAGCTGCTTGATGGCCGCCTTGGCGTCGTTGTAGAGCACCGTCGGATAGATGCTCGGACGCCCGCCACCCTTGCCTGCCATGCCGATCACGACCTCTCCGCCGCCCGGAAATATGACCTCTTACGGCCTGTTGCGACCTCCTGAACAGTTTTGCACCCACCACTGACAACGCCCCGCCGAGCGGGCGGACGGCCGAGCGGGCGGACGGCCGAGCGGGCGGACGGCCGGACGGCCGAGCGGAGCGACGGGTGGGCGGCAAACGGACGGCCGAACGCGTCAGGGGACCGGAGCCTGGCCTTCCGGTGACCGAGGCCACGTGATCCCTTGGGGTGAGGGCGGAAAACCGCTTGCCGCCCCCCGTTAGAATCGGCCCATGGCCATTCTCCTCGCGCATTAGACGGCGGGAACGCCCTCAGTCGCCCACCTGCCACCCCTTATCCGCCCTGGAGTCTGTCCGTGATCTCCGCCTCCGGTATCGAGCTGCGTGCCGGTGCCCGCGTCCTCATCGAGTCCGCCACCTTCCGTGTCGCCAAGGGCGACCGCATCGGCCTGGTCGGCCGCAACGGCGCCGGCAAGACCACCCTCACCAAGGTCCTGGCCGGCGAGGGCATCCCCGCCGGCGGACAGGTCACCCGTTCCGGCGAGGTCGGCTACCTCCCGCAGGACCCCCGCACCGGCGACCTCGACATCCTCGCCCGCGACCGCGTCCTCTCCGCGCGCGGCCTCGACGTACTGATCCGCAAGATGCGCGACAACGAACAGCGCATCGCCAACGGCAAGGGCGCCACCCGCGAGAAGGCGCTGAAGCAGTACGAGCGGCAGGAGACGGAGTTCCTCACCAAGGGCGGTTACGCCGCCGAGGCCGAGGCCGCCACCATCGCCGCCGCCCTCAACCTGCCCGACCGGGTGCTCGGCCAGCCGCTGCACACCCTCTCCGGCGGTCAGCGCCGCCGAATCGAGCTGGCCCGCATCCTGTTCTCCGACGCGGACACCCTGCTCCTCGACGAGCCCACGAACCACCTCGACGCCGACTCGATCGTCTGGCTGCGCGACTACCTCAAGACCTATCGCGGCGGCTTCATCGTGATCTCCCACGACGTCGACCTGGTCGAGACGGTCGTCAACAAGGTGTTCTACCTGGACGCCAACCGCGCCCAGATCGATGTCTACAACATGGGCTGGAAGCTCTACCAGCAGCAGCGCGAGGCCGACGAGAAGCGCCGCAAGCGCGAGCGCGCCAACGCCGAGAAGAAGGCCGCCGCCCTGCACTCGCAGGCCGACAAGATGCGCGCCAAGGCCACCAAGACGGTCGCCGCGCAGAACATGGCCCGCCGCGCCGACAAGCTGCTCTCCGGCCTGGAGGCGGTCCGTGTCTCCGACAAGGTCGCCAAGCTGCGCTTCCCCGAGCCCGCGCCCTGCGGCAGGACCCCGCTGACCGCCGAGGGCCTGTCGAAGTCGTACGGCTCGCTGGAGATCTTCACCGATGTCGACCTGGCCATCGACAAGGGGTCGAGGGTCGTCATCCTCGGCCTGAACGGCGCCGGCAAGACCACCCTGCTCCGCCTCCTCGGTGGTGTGGAGAAGCCCGACACCGGCCAGGTCGTCGAGGGCCACGGCCTCAAGCTCGGCTACTACGCCCAGGAGCACGAGACCCTCGACCCGGACCGCACGGTCCTGGAGAACATGCGCTCCGCCGCCCCCGACATGGACCTCGTCGAGGTCCGCAAGGTGCTCGGCTCGTTCCTGTTCTCCGGCGACGACGTCGACAAGCCCGCCGGGGTCCTCTCCGGCGGCGAGAAGACCCGCCTCGCCCTCGCCACCCTGGTCGTCTCCTCGGCGAACGTCCTGCTCCTCGACGAGCCGACCAACAACCTCGACCCCGCCAGCCGCGAGGAGATCCTCGGCGCCCTGCGCACCTACAAGGGCGCCGTCGTCCTCGTCACCCACGACGAGGGCGCCGTCGAGGCGCTCCAGCCCGAGCGGATCATCCTGCTCCCGGACGGCGTCGAGGACCTGTGGGGCGCGGACTACGCGGACCTCGTGGCACTCGCTTGATCAACTGCCTATGGATCATTCGGCCTATCGGTGATCCATCATCTGTGTGAGATCTCCTCGTACCGAGGTGTGTCCTACACGGATTTCCCGGCCGGGTCCTTCCTCGCGGAGGGCTCGGCCGTCCTGCCTCTCTGACCTGCCACTTCTTGGAGCAACCCGTTCGGCCGTACGGACGACCGCTGGCGGAATCACAGATTCCAGTCGTGGGGACGGGCACCTGTCGTCAAAACCTTGTCTCACGGACCTTGCCGAATGGGTGGCCAACCCGCCCCGGAGGGGTGATCATGAGGAGACCAGAGCGCACTTCCCATGAGGAGGACCGGGTGGCCGAGACTCTGAAGAAGGGCAGCCGGGTTACCGGCGCCGCGCGCGACAAGCTCGCGGCAGACCTGAAGAAGAAGTACGACTCCGGTGCGAGCATTCGGGCGCTGGCCGAGGAAACCGGCCGCTCGTATGGCTTCGTACACCGGATGCTCAGCGAGTCGGGCGTCACGCTTCGAGGGCGTGGCGGAGCGACGCGGGGCAAGAAGGCCGCTTCCTGACACCGGGCGGCCCATCGGCTTCGATGGTGGCCACCCGGTCAGTCGGCCCCACAGCGCCTTGAGGGCATGTCATGTCTTGCATGTCCATCCCTTGAGGGGCTGGGGTGTCCCCAAACCGACCGGGTGGTTACTGTGCAGTCACTTAGCTTTGCTCTGCTGACCGCACCCATCGGAGGCGCCCCATGGCTTCGCTCGAACCGCTGCTCGACCAGGATGGTGTACGGCTCACCGTTGACGACGCGATCGCCACGGTGACGCTGACCAACCCGGCCAAGCGCAACGCGCAGAGCCCCGCTCTGTGGCGGGCGCTCACCGAGGCCGGGCGGTCGTTGCCGGGTACCGTCCGCGTGGTCGTGCTGCGAGCCGAGGGCAAGTCGTTCTCCGCCGGGCTCGACCGGCAGATGTTCACGCCCGAAGGCATCGAGGGGGAGCCGTCGTTCATCGACCTCGCGCGCCGTGACGACGCCGAGCTCGACGCGACCATCGCCGAGTACCAGGAGGCGTTCACCTGGTGGCGGCGCAGTGACATCGTCTCCGTGGCCGCCGTGCAGGGACACGCCGTCGGCGCGGGGTTCCAGCTCGCCCTCGCCTGTGACATGCGCGTCGTCGCCGACGACGTGCAGTTCGCCATGCTCGAAACCAGCCTCGGACTCGTCCCCGACCTCACGGGGACGCATCCGCTGGTCGGCCTGGTCGGATACGGCCGCGCACTGGAGATCTGCCTCAGCGGCCGCTTCGTCCAGGCCGCCGAGGCCGAACGCATCGGCCTCGCCAACCTCGCCGTGCCGGTCGGCCAACTCGACGAGGCGGCACAGGATCTCGCCGCCGCGCTGGTGGCCGCGCCACGCGATGCGGTGATCGAGACGAAGGCGCTGTTGCGTGGCGTCGAGGGCCGCACGTACGAGGACCAGAGAGCGGCGGAGCGGGCGGCCCAGGCCAGGCGCCTGCGGGACCTGGCGGGCATCGCGGAGTAACGGGAACCGGCGGGCGTAGGGGGGAGCGGGGACAGGGCACCAGAGCGCCGGTCATTCTGGCGCCCGACTTCCGGAACCGCACCCATCTGTGCCGCTCCGCGGCACGACTGCCGACGGTCGTCAGGAGTGGCTGGGCCGCAGAGGAGACCGGCGGTGGTCAGGGGGCCGGAGGTGATCAGGGGTGCTCAGCGGGGTGCCGTGTCCACATGGGTCACGAGTACCGCCACCGTCGGATGGTCCGGCAGCGACTGGCTCACCATCCTGCGCACCGCGCGTGCCACGTCCAGGGCGGGCGACTGTTCCGTGACGGCCAGCTCGACGCGGATGTGACGGTGCGGCAGGGCCGGGCCCGTCTCGACGTGGACGGCTCGGTCGAGGCCGCCCGGTGCGCCGGTCAGACGGGTCACCCCCGGGACCGACAGGGCCGCGGCGGTCACGCGGGACACCTCGTCGGCACTCGAAGGGTCCGGCAGGTCCGGGGACCCAGAACTCCCGAGCAGCCCGGCCGACCGGCCGGGGGAGCGGTCCTCGCCTTCCGCACACTCCTCTTCATGGCCACGGCCCCCCTCCCGGCCTCCCTCATCGCCTTCCGCCGGCGGCCTGGTGAGCGGCGAGGGCTCCTCGGCCTCCTCCCCGTCCTCCAGCAGACCCGTCACCCGTAGGTCCACCTCCGTCACCTTCAGCCCCAGCCGTTGCGTGGCGGCGATGGCTAGGGCTGCGCGGAGCCTGGCCGCCGTCACCGGGAAGGGCGCGGCGTCCGCGTCGGCCGAGGCGAGGAAGTCGGCCGTGACGCGGAGGGCGCCCGGCGGGAGGGCGCCCGGCGGAGCCGGGACGGAGGGAGCGGGGGCGGCGCCGGCGTGGCCCGAATCCGAATCCGAATCCGAATCCGGGTCGCGGTAGGGGTCCGGGTCAGGGTCCGCCAGGGCGATACGGACGGCCTTCAGACGCGCCCCGCGTACGTCGACGGCCGCGCGCCGCAACACCGCCACGGCCGCCGCCTCCGTGATCCACGCGCCGTCCCGCGCGCCGCCCAGGGGGAGCACCCGGCCGAGGCCGAGCTGCCGCCGTACCGCCGTGGTCCACGCGTCCGCCGTCATTCCTCCAGCCTGCCGCATCCCCGGCGCGCGGCGCGGCAACCCCGCCTACTGTGGGTAAAGGAGGACGACCGGAAGGGACGTACGGCATGACTGACATGACGGAGCGGGACCGGACGGGGAACCCCGAGACAGAGAAGGCCAAGGAACCGGCGCAGGGCACCCGTAAGACCACCCGGAGAGGCGGCGGAGATCCGGCCACCCGGGGGCGTACGACCATCGCCGACGGGGTCGTGGAGAAGATCGCCGGGCTCGCCGCGCGGGACGTGGTCGGTGTGCACACCATGGGCAGCGGACTGTCCCGCACCTTCGGCGTCGTACGCGACCGGGTGCCCGGCGGTTCGAAGGCCGTGACCCGAGGGGTGAAGGCCGAGGTCGGCGAGGTGCAGACCGCGCTGGACCTGGAGATCGTCGTCGACTACGGGGTGTCCATCTCGGATGTCGCCCGAGCCGTACGGGAGAACGTGATCGCGGCCGTCGAGCGGATGACGGGCCTGGAGGTCGTCGAGGTCAACATCGCGGTCAGCGATGTGAAGCTGCCGGAGGAAGAGGAGGAGTCGGAGACCCGGCTGCAGTGAGTCCGGACGGGAAGCACGACAAAAGCCTTGGGTCTTGGACGCCTTGAGCCTGCATAGGAGCACAGCATGAGCTTGGCCGTGGTCGGCATGATCGCCGGAATGGCGCTGGGCTTCGCCGGGTACTTCGGCGGATTCGGGGCCTTTCTGCTGGTGGCGGCGCTGGGTGCCGTCGGCTTCGTCGTCGGCCGGTTCCTGGAGGGGGATCTGGACCTGGGCGACTTCTTCCGCCCACGTGACGACCGCCGCCGATGAACCGCACGGACGGCGACCGTGCCGACGGCACGGACAGCGACAGCCCCGACCGCCGCGACAGCCCCGACCACCCCGACAGCCGCGACCGCCCCGGCGGCGTAGACGACGGCGGTACCGACAGCCGCCGGCTCGGGGAGGCGAGGGCGGGGCGAGCACGCGGACCTGTTCCGCCCGGTGAACGCGGAGCCGTCCGCATCGCCGATCGCGTGGTCGCGAAGATCGCCGCACAGGCGGCGCGCGAGGCACTCCAAGCGCGACCTCCCGACTCCGCGCCCCCGTTCGCCACGGTCGTGGTCCTGCACGAGACCGCGCGCGTCCGTGTCGGCCTCGAACTCCCTTACCCCTCCGACATCGGTGGCCAATGCGCTGCGGTGCGTCGTCATGTCAGGGAGCGGGTAGGCACGTTGGCGGGAATGCGCGTATCAGAGGTGGCCGTACAGGTGGAACGGCTGCACCTGGCGCACGCACACGACGCGGCACAGGGGAGGACGCGATGAGCGAACCCCAGCGCTCCGAAGGCACGACACACGACACGGCCGACGGGACCGGCCCGGGCACCACGCAGCGGCTGCCCGTCCTGGAGAAGACCGACCCGACGGCGACCGCCACGACGGACCGGGCGAACGACCCGAGCCCACCGGCCCCACCGGACCAGTCGGCCTCCGCCGCCGACTACGACCCGCTGCCCCCCGTCCTCGACGGCGAGAACGGCAGGGAGAAACGCTTCTGGTCCACGCGCCGCGTCCCCGCCGGCATCCTCGCGCTGCTGCTGCTCGTGGGCGCGGCCCTCTTCCTGTACGACGTGGTCGCCGTCCGCGCCGACCGGCCCGGCATGGCGTGGCGCCGCTCGCTGGCCCAGGAACTCGCCGAACGCCCCCTGGACGACATCTGGGTACTGGTCGGCGCGGGTGTCGCCGCCGCCCTCGGCCTCTGGCTGCTCGTGCTCGCCGTGACCCCCGGGCTGCGCGAGGTGCTGCCGATGCGCCGCGTCCACCCCGACGTGCGGGCCGGACTGCACCGGGTGGCCGCCGCGTTCTTCCTGCGCGACCGGGCGATGGAGGTCTCGGGCGTCCAGTCCGTACGGGTCCGCGTCGGCCGCTCCAAGGTCGATGTCCGCGCGGTGTCCCACTTCCGCGAACTCGACGAGGTACGGGCCGACCTGGACGCCACCCTCGCCGACGGCATCCGGGGCCTCGGCCTCTCCCGGCCACCGGCCCTGTCGGTCCATGTACGCCGCCCAGGAAGGAAGGGGTGAGCGGCGATGCTGAGGATCGTCAACAGGCTGCTCCTCGGGACAGTGGGCCTGGCCCTGCTGCTGATCGGCGCCGCCGTGCTGATCCCAGGGCTGGGTGTGAACACCCCGTCCTGGTGGCCGTACGACGGCGACAAGGACGTCCTGCTCAGCGACGCCGACCGCACCCGCTGGCGGGACGACGACTGGTGGTGGCCCACCGTCATCGCCGTACTGGCCGTCCTGCTCCTGCTGGCCCTGTGGTGGCTGACAGCGGTACTGCGCCGCCACCGCCTGACCGAGGTCCTGGTGGACACCGGCGACGGCGAGGGCGCGCTGCTACGGGGCCGGGCTCTGGAGAACGTCCTGACGACGGAGGCGAGCCAGCCGGACGGCATCCAACGAGCCCAGGCCCACCTCACCGGCCAACGCAGCACCCCCAGGGCCCGAATCCGCCTCCAGCTCCGCCCCCATGTGCCGCCGAGCGAGGCCCTGACCAACCTCACGACAGAGGCTTTGGCCCACGCGAGGGATTCGGCGGGTTTGGCGACGTTGCCGGCGGACGTACGCCTGACGGGGGTCAAGCATCGTGCGGAGAGGGTGACTTGAGTCTTCCGGCGATGGCGGCCAAGTCAGGGGCGCGGGGAACTGCGCGAGCAACCCCCACAACCCGCAGCCGACATACGACCGTTCAGAAGCCGTGCCTCGTCCCTCCATCCACAGGCAACATGACCCCCGTCAAATAGGACGCGGCCGGAGACAACAAAAACGCCGCCGTACGCCCGAACTCCTCCGGCTTCCCGTACCTCCGCAACGGAATCCGCGCCTCATGCTCGGCCCGGGTCGCCTCCGGGTCGGCGGACATGGCGTCCAGCTCGCGCACGCGATCCGTGTCGATGCGAGCCGGCAGCAACCCCACCACCCGAATCCCCCGAGGCCCCAACTCGTCGGCGAGCGACTTGGCGAACCCGGCGAGTCCGGGCCGCAACCCGTTGGAGATGGTCAGCCCGGGAATCGGCTCGTGCACGGACGCGGAGAGCACGAACCCGATGACGCCGCCCTCACCCAGCTCCGCCGCCGAGGCGCGAGCCAGTCGCACGGCGCCCAGGAAGACCGACTCGAACGCGGTGGCCCACTGCTCGTCCGTGTTGTCGGCGACGAACCCCGGCGCGGGCCCGCCCACGCTCACCAGGATGCCGTCGAAGCCCCCGAACGCCTCGCGGGCGGCGGTGATGAGCCGAGCCGCGACCTCCGGGTCGGCGTTGTCGGCGGCCACCCCCACGGCGTTCGGCCCGAGCGCGGCCGCCGCCGCGCCCACGCTCTTCTCCTCACGGCCCGTGATGACCACCTTCGCGCCCTCGGCGACGAGTTCCCGCGCGACGGCGTTGCCCAGTCCGCGGGTCGCCCCGGTGACGATGTAGACACGGTCCTTCAGCCCAAGATCCATGGTCCCTATCCTGCCTGGTCCTCACCGAACAGGGCGAGGGCGGTGCCCACCAGACCCACATGACTGAACGCCTGGGGGAAGTTCCCCAGCTGCCGCCCGGCGACGGGGTCGTACTCCTCCGCCAGCAGCCCCACGTCATTGGCGAGCCCCACCAGCCGTTCGAACAACGCGCACGCCTCCTCCGTACGGCCCGTCAGACGCAGCGCGTCCGCCAGCCAGAACGAGCACACGAGGAACGTCCCCTCGTCCCCGGGCAGCCCGTCGACGGTGCCGGACGCGATCAGCCGGTCGGAGCTGTAGCGGCGGACGAACCCCTCGTGGCCCAGCTCCTCGCGGATCGCGTCGACCGTGCCGACGACCCGGGGATCGTCCGGCGGCAGAAAGCCCACGCGGGGGATGAGCAGCAGCGAGGCGTCGAGTTCCCGGGAGCCGTAGGACTGGGTGAAGGTGCCCCGGTCGGCGTCGTAGCCGCGTGCGCACACCTCGTGGTGGATCTCGTCGCGCAGCGCGCGCCAGCCGTCGAGGTCGCCGGTGAGGCCGGGGTTGTCCTCCAGGGTGCGTACGGCGCGGTCGGCGGCCACCCACGACATCACCTTGGAGTGGGTGAAGTGGCGACGCGGACCGCGCACTTCCCACAGCCCCTCGTCCGGCCTGCGCCAGGACGTACACAGGTATTCCATCAGCGCGCGCTGCAACTGCCACATGTGCGGCTTGTGGGGCAGGCCCGAACGCCGGGACAGGAACAGGGAGTCGATGACCTCGCCGTACACGTCGAGCTGCAACTGCCGTACGGCGGCGTTGCCGACCCGCACCGGGAGCGAGCCCTCGTAGCCGGACAGCCAGGGCAACTCGTACTCCGGCAGGCGCCGTTCGCCGGCCAGGCCGTACATGATGCGGAGGTCGGCCGGGTCGCCGGCGGCGGCGCGCAGCAGCCAGTTCCGCCAGGCCTCGGCCTCCTCCTGGTAGCCGCAGGAGAGCAGGGCGCCGAGGGTGAGGGTGGAGTCGCGCAGCCAGCAGTGGCGGTAGTCCCAGTTGCGTACGCCGCCGATCTCCTCGGGGAGCGAGGTGGTGGGGGCGGCGACGATACCGCCGGTGGGTGCGTAGGTGAGGGCCTTGAGGGTGATCAGGGAGCGGACCACGGCGTCCCGGTACGGGCCGTCGTAGCGGCACCGCCCGGCCCAGGCCCGCCAGTCGCCGAGACTCGACCGCAGTGCCTCGTGCGGGTCGACCAGGGCGGGGCGGGGTTCGTGGGAGGGGTGCCAGGTGAGGACGAACGCGACCTTCTCGCCCTTCTCGATGGTGAACTCGGAGTACGTGGCACGGTCCTTGCCCCAGGTGCGCACCTGCGGTTCGCTGCGCAGCCACACCGAATCGGGGCCCGCGACGGCCACCCGGTGTCCGTCCGCCCTGCGCATCCAGGGGACGACCGAGCCGTAGTCGAACCGGAGGCGGAGGGTGCTGCGGACGGTGACCCGGCCGGCGAGGCCCTCGACGATCCGTACGACGTCGGGGGCCCGGTCGCGCTGGGGCATCAGGTCCGTGAGCCGGATCGCGCCCTCGTCCGTCTCCCACTCGGTGTCCAGGACGAGCGCGTCGTGCCGGTACGACCGCCGGGTGCAGGCGCCGGCGTCTCTCGGGGCGATCCGCCAGTGGCCGTTCTCCTCGTCGCCCAGCAGCGCGGCGAAACAGGCCGCCGAGTCGAACCGGGGGAGACAGAGCCAGTCGATCGAGCCGTCGTGGCTCACCAACGCGGCCGTCTGGTGATCACCGATCAGGGCATGGTCCTCGATACGGGGGTGCACGGGGGCCGGGTTCCCGGAGCGGGGGTGATCACTCGGGCCGAGCACGAACGGGGCTCACTCGATCGCGCCGGGTCACTGGGACGGGCCGAGGCCCTGAGGTCGCGGCTGGGCCGCCGTCCCCTCACCCCGGCCCGGTTCCCGCCGTCATACCGCCCGTGCCGGAGAAGATCACTCCCGGCTCGGACGGGGTCTGGTTGAGCACCCAGAGGCCGATCAGCGTGGCCAGGGTGAAGACGATCATGATGAGGACGGCCAGGATCAGGCGCCGACGGCGTTCGCGGCGCAGCCAGTCGCCCCGGGCCGCACGATAGGCGTCCGGCGCGGCGTGCACCCCTCCGGCGAGCGCGGCCAACGCCTCCCTCAGCTCCCGCTCGGTACGGTCCTGATCGCTGTCGTCTCCGACGACGTCCTTGCCGGTGGTCTCGTTCATCGGCGGGCCTCCATCGCCTGGGTCAGGGCGGCGAGGCCGCGTGCGGTGTGGGTCTTGACCGAGCCGGGGGAGATGCCCATCGCGGCGGCGATCTCGCTCTCCTTCAGCCCCAGCCAGTGGCGCAGCACCAGCGCCTCCCGCTGCCGGGCGGGCAGTTGCTGGAGCGCGCCGATCAGCACCCGCTGGTCGTCGTGGAGCAGCGCGGTGCTCTCGGCGGACGCGACCAACTCGTCCGGCGGTGTCTCCACATGCCTCCGGGCGACCTGGAGATGCCGTATCCGCATCCGGGTCAGATTGCAGACCGTCGACCGCAGATACGCCTCCGCCGCCTCCGCGTCCCTCAGGCGCCGCCACTTCCGGTAGATCTGGTAGTACGCCTCGGCCACCACGTTCTCGGGATCGTCGGCGCCCAGCAGCACGGCCAGCCGCAGCATCGACGAGTAGTGCAGCTCGAACAGCCGGGCGACCCCGGCCTCGCGCTCCACATCGACCGGGTCGCCGGGCACCGGAGCCGACGGCCCGCTCGCCGAGGCCGGTCCGGGCGGCGCCGGCTCCGGTGCCGCGCCCGCCGCCACCGGCTCGGCGGCGGTCCCGGCCGGACCCACCGGCCGAACGCGCACCGGCATCCGCACCGGTGTCTGGACCGGCACCGGGCGCGCTGTCCGCACCGGCATCTCGACCGGCACGCGCATCTCGCGCATCTGATGTCTGCGTCTCACGGGTTGCTCGCTCCCGTCTCGGGGCGCCGCCTGACGGTCAGGCGGGACGGTAGGTCGGTCGCGTCGGCGCCGCGCGGGACGCCGAGCCGTTCGAGGACCGTCGTGCCGGCCACGGCCACGGTCAGGTTCAGCACGAGGGCCGGCAGCCCCGCGTAGATCTCCAGGTGCCCGCCGCCCAGCAGCACGATGGACGAGAAGCCCTCGCGCACCACCAGGAACGTGCCGGTCACCATGCCGACGGCCCACCCGGCGAGCAGTGCCCGAGGATGCAGCCGCCCGGTGAACAGGCCCACGGCGACGGCCGGGAAGATCTGCAGTATCCAGACGCCGCCGAGGAGTTGGAGGTTGATGGCGTCCTGGTCGCGCAGCCCGAACACGAACGCCACCGCCCCCACCTTCGCGGTCAGCGACACCGCCTTGGCGATCCGCACCTGCCGCTTGGGCGTGGCCGTCGGCTGGAAGTACTCGACATACACATTGCGGACGAACCCGGTGGCGGCGGCGATCGACATCACCGCCGCCGGGACGAGCGCGCCGACGGTGATCGCGCCGAAGACCAGCCCGGCGAGCGGTCCCGGCATCAGCCGGTCCACCAGCATCGGTACGGCCGCCTCGGCACCGCCCTCCGGCGCCCGCACCCCGGTCGCGACCGCCGCGATGCCCAGGAATCCGAAGAGCGCCAGCAGCCCTGTCCAGGCGGGCAGCGCCACGGCGACCTTGCGGACCGTACGCGGACTGTCGGCGGCGAAACCGGCGGTCAGCACATGCGGATACATCAGCAGCGCGAGCGCCGAGCCCAGGGCGAGGGTGGCGTACGCGGGCTGCTGCTCGGGGGCCAGGAGCAGGGCGGAACCCTCGACACCGCTTCCGCTCAGCCGGGCGGCGGCCCCGTCGAAGACCGAGCCCGGCCCGCCGAACCGCCGCAGCACCAGCCAGCACACGGCGGTCAGCGACACGAAGACGGCCACCGCCTTCAGCGCCGAGATCACGGCGGGCGCCCGCAGACCGTGCCGGTACGTCGCGACCGCGAGCCCCGCGAACAGCGCGACCATCACCAGATCACCGGCCGCGCCCTTGGGATAGATGCCCCCGGCCGTCAGCACCGCCCGGATGCCGAGCAGTTGCAGCGCCAGATAGGGCATGGTCGCGAGGATGCCGGTCAGCGCCACGACCAGGGCCAGCGGCGGCGAACCGTACCGCCCCCGCACGAAGTCCCCGACCGTCACGTATCCGTGCCGCCGGGCCACCTCCCACAGCCGGGTCAGCAGCACGAAGGCCAGCGGGCAGACGATCACCGTGTACGGCACCGCGAAGAAGGCGGGCGCACCGTTGCCGTACGCGAGGCCGGGGACGGCGGTGAACGTGTACGCGGTGAAGATCGTGCCGCCGAGCAGCAGCCACGTCCAGATGGGGCCGAGGGAGCGGTCGGCCAGCGCCCAGCCCTCCAGGGAGGGCAGCCGGTCGCTGGGGCGCAACCGGCGTGCGGTGACGGCGAGCAGCGACGCCCCGCCGATCACGGCGAGGAACGTCGCGGTCATGGCGGCGTTCGCCATGCGTCACCGTCCTTGGTGTGCCCGGTCCCGCACCACCCTGGGTGCCGCGCCGCCCTTGGCGCGTGAAGGCCCTCATGTGCGGGTTGCGTGAAGTGCCGGTTCGGTTGACGGCGACCGGCGAGAAATTTCCCGGACATTCGGTGTCAACCGAATCCGGCGGGTGGGCAACTCTTGCACAGACCGACAGCGAGCGGGAGAGGAGCACAGGTCATGGCACGGACCGGTCATCACCGGCTACGGCGCGTCGCGATCGCCGTACTGCTTCTCGCGCCCGCCGGGGGCCTGCTGTGGGTCCCCTGGTACGCCGGTGCCGAGCCCCGGCTCGCGGGTACGCCGTTCTTCTACTGGTACCAGCTCGCCTGGGTACCGGGATGCGGCCTCTGTCTGCTGGCCGCGTACGCGCTGACGGACCGACATCGACATCGAGATCGAGATCGCTGAGCCGTACCTCTCCATCTGTTCCGTCTGTTCCATCTGTTTCACATCCGCTTGCCCACCTGTTCAGGTCAGGAGCCGCCATGCCCGCATCCGCCATGCCCGAATCCGGTAGCGAGACACCGGAGAAATCACGTACGCCGCGTATGTCCCCGAAGTCCCTCGCGATCTGGAGCGCGGTCGCCCTCGTCGGCGCGATCGGCTGGGCCGTGCTCGCGCTGTCGCGGGGCGAGGAGATCTCGGCCGTCTGGCTGGTCGTCGCGGCCCTCGGCTCGTACGCGATCGCCTACCGCTTCTACTCGCGGTTCATCGCCCGCAAGGTCCTCCAGGTCGACGACACCAGGGCCACCCCGGCCGAACGCCTCGAAGACGGCGTCGACTTCCATCCCACCGACAAGCGGGTGCTGTTCGGCCACCACTTCGCGGCCATCGCGGGCGCGGGACCGCTGGTGGGCCCGGTGCTGGCCGCCCAGATGGGCTACCTCCCGGGCACGATCTGGATCATCGCGGGCGTGATCTTCGCGGGCGCGGTCCAGGACATGATCGTCCTCTTCCTCTCCATGCGCCGGGACGGCAAGAGCCTCGGTCAGATGGCCCGTGACGAGATCGGCAGGGTCGGCGGGGCCGCTGCCCTCATCGGCGTCTTCGCCATCATGATCATCCTGCTCGCGGTGCTCGCGATGGTCGTCGTCAACGCTCTCGCCGAATCCGCGTGGGGCACCTTCTCGGTCACCATGACCATCCCGATCGCCCTCTTCATGGGCTTCTACCTGCGCTACCTCCGCCCCGGCAGGGTCGTCGAGACCAGCTTCATCGGGGTCGCCCTGCTGCTGCTCGCCATTGTCGGCGGCGGCTGGGTCCAGGACTCCTCGCTCGCCGAGTACTTCGTCTGGAGCCCCGAGACCCTGGTGTTCTGCCTGGTCGGCTACGGCTTCGTCGCCTCCGTGCTCCCCGTGTGGATGCTGCTGGCCCCGCGTGACTACCTCTCCACTTTCATGAAGGTCGGCACCATCGCTTTGATGGCGGTGGGCGTCGTGATCGCCGCCCCGAACCTCAAGGCCGAATCGGTCACCGACTTCGCCTCCACCGGCGCCGGCCCGGTCTTCGCCGGCTCCCTCTTCCCCTTCCTCTTCATCACCATCGCCTGCGGCGCCCTCTCCGGCTTCCACGCCCTGGTCTCCTCCGGTACGACCCCGAAGCTGATCCAGAAGGAGTCCCAGGTCCGGCTGATCGGCTACGGCTCCATGCTCACGGAGTCCTTCGTCGCCGTGATGGCCCTGATCGCCGCGTGCGTCCTGGAGCCGGGGCTCTTCTACGCCATGAACTCCCCGGCAGCGCTGCTCGGCCCGACGGCCGACACCGCCGCCGAGGCGGTACGGAACCTCGGCTTCACCATCACGCCCGACCAGCTCACCGCCGCGGCGAAGGCGGTCGAGGAGGAGACCCTGGTAGGCCGCTCCGGAGGCGCACCCACCCTGGCGGTCGGTATGTCGGAGATCTTCGCCGGGGTCTTCGGCGGCGCCGGGATGAAGGCCTTCTGGTATCACTTCGCGATCATGTTCGAGGCCCTGTTCATCCTCACCACCGTGGACGCGGGCACCCGCGTGGGCCGCTTCATGCTCCAGGACATGCTCGGCAACGTCTGGAAGCCGATCGGCCGCGTCACCTGGAAGCCCGGCATCTGGATCACCAGCGCCCTGGTCGTCGGCGCCTGGGGCTACTTCCTCTATGCCGGTGTCACCGACCCCCTCGGCGGAATCAAGCAGCTCTTCCCCCTCTTCGGTATCGCCAACCAGCTCCTCGCCGCCGTCGCCCTCGCCGTCACCACCACCGTGCTGATCAAGTCCGGCAAGCTCCGCTGGGCCTGGGTCACCGGCATCCCGCTCGCCTGGGACGTGGCCGTCACCTTCACCGCCGGCTGGCAGAAGATCTTCTCCGACAACCCGGCGATCGGCTTCTTCGCCCTCCGCGACAAGTACGCGGCCGCCATCGACAAGGGCGAACTCCTGCCCGGCGCCACGAACATGGACGACATGCACACCATCGTCCTCAACAACACGGTCGACGGCGTGATCATGGCCATCTTCCTGCTACTGGTCCTGACGGTCCTGATCAACTGCACGACCGTCTGCGTACGTGCCGTACGCTCCCCGTCCCCACTGCCGACCACCGAGGCACCGTACGTCGAGTCCCGCATCGAGGGCGATGAGCCGAGGCGGTCGGACGAGCAACTGGTGGGGGCAGGCCGGTGACGGCCGGGACCTTCGTCGCCTCCCGCCTGTGGGCCCGCACGGCGGGAGCGGTGCGGACCGTCCGCTGGTACCTGCGGGAACTGATGGGGGAGGCGGAGTACGACCGCTACCGCGAGCGGCACCTCCGTCACCACCCGCACGCCCCGGTACCGACCCGGCGGGAGTACGACGAACAGCGGACCCGGCACCGAGAGGAGCACCCCGAGGGCCGCTGCTGCTGACGCTGCACATAGCTGCGGGCAGCCGTGCAGCGGGGCCGGCGCCCACCCGGCAGCCGTCGTAGCTGCGGGCAGTCGTGCCGCTGGGGTGGGCGCCCACCCAGTCGCCGTAGCCGTCGTAGCTGCGGGCAGTCGTGCCGCTGGGGTGGCGCCCACCCGGCAGTCGTCGTAGCTGCGGGCGCCGCTCCAGCTGTCGTAGCTGCGGGCAATCGTGCCGCTGGGGCGGCACGGGTGGGCGCAGCGGCACCCTGCATGCGCCGGTAAGCGAAACCCCGCCCCGCCCCGCCCAGCCCCAGCCGCCGGGCGCCCGGCAAGGCCAACGGCGCCCGCCCCCGGCTACACCGGAGCCGCCGCCGCTTCCTCCCGCTCCGCCGCGGCCCCGCTCCCCGCCTCCCGGCGGTCACGGGCCTCGCGGCGCACAAGGATCACCCAGCCCACAGGAACGGCCCCGGCGAAGAGCCACCACTGCAGGGCATACGCATAGTTCAGCGCGGCATTCTCATCACCGGGACTGCCCAGCTGCTCCGGGATGTCCCCCTTCGGCTCGGGCGCCGTCTGGGCGAGATAACCGCCGAGTACCTCGACACCGAGCCGCTCGGCCTGCTCCCCGCTGTTGATCAGCATGATCTGCCGGTCCGGCAGATCCTTGAGGTCCTTGATCCCGCTGGCCTCAGTCGTCTCGTCCGGCATCAGCCGCCCGGTCACGGTGACCTCACCCCCGGGCGGCGCCGGCACCTCGGGGAACTCCGTCTGGGACGCCCCCGCCGGTATCCAGCCCCGGTTGACCAGCAGCACCTTGCCGTCGTCGAGGACGAACGGGGTCAGCACATGGAACCCGATCTCGTCATTGGAGTTCGTACGACGCCGGACGACGACCTCGTCCTCGGTGTCGAACCGCCCCTTCGCGGTCACCGTCCGATAGCGCTCGGCGCTGGTGACGGTGTGTCCGGGAGAGGTGAGCCGCTCCACGGCCACCGGCTTCGAGGCCAGCGCGTCGGCGACGAGCTGGTTCCGGGCGCTGCGCTCCTCGTAGCGATGCATCTGCCAGATGCCCAGCCTGATCATGGTCGGGATCAGGACGAGGGCGAGCAGCGTGAGGATCACCCACTGCCGGGACAACAGGAAGCGGTACACCCCACGACCGTACAACGCGTGCGTCGGCCCCCGACGGGAGGGTCCCGTCGGGGGCCGTGGGCCAGGAGTGGTGTGCTCGGGGTCTCACACCCGGTCGACGATCCCCGCCTTCCCCTCGGCCCGAGCGCAGTGCGCACCGCAGTACCAGTGGCCGTCGGCCTCGACCCCCTGCCCGATGATCTGCACACGACAGTGCTCGCAGATCGGGGCCATGCGATGGATCGCACAGGAGAAGCAGTCGAAGACGTGCACCGCGCCCTGCGCGTGCACCTCGAAGGTCATTCCGTAGTCATTTCCGCATACTTCACATCTCGCCATGCGCCACAGGGTGAGCCGTGACCACGGCACGGGCGAGCGGTCGCCGGGCGAGTCGCCCACCAATCACCCGTCCGTACGGGTCACCGGCGTACGCCCCGCGCACGGCACCCCGCGTGCCACGTCACTCGTCGGCGGGCTCGACATCGCGGAGCAGCTGCCCGAACGCCGCCTCGTCCACGACGGGCGTCCCGTACTGCCGTGCCTTGACGACCTTCGACGTCCCCGAGTCCGGGTCGTTGGTGACGAGCAGACTGGTCAGCCGGGACAGACTCGTCGCGACATGCAGCCCCGCCTCGATCGCCCGGTCCTCCAGCAGATCCCGCTCGACGGAGGTGTCCCCGGAGAACGCGACCCGCATGCCCTGCTTGAGCGGCTTGCCGTCCTCGTACCGCCCGGGGTTGGGGTAGGGACAGGCGGGCCGCTTCCGGGAAGGCCGCCAACTGCTGGGCGCATACCCGCCGTAACCCCCGTAGCCACCACCCCCCGTCGCCTGCTGCCCGATCCGCGGCGAGGCACCGCCGGCCGCCGTGTCCCTCCACTCGGTCAGCGGCCGGCACTCGTGCAAAGGCAGCCGTACACCACCGGCCGCGGCGGCGTGGAGACTCGGCCGGAAGGCCTCCGCCAGCACCCGGGCGTCGTCCAACGCGTGGTGCGCTCGCTGCTGTACGACCCCGAAGTGGGCGGCGAGGGTCTCCAACTTGTGGTTGGGCAGCGGCAGCCCGAGCTCCTTTGACAGGGCGATGGTGCACAGCCGATGCCTTACCGGGGCGTCGATCTCCACGCGCGCGTACTCCCGCGCGATCATCGACCAGTCGAACACCGCGTTGTGCGCGACGAGCACCCGGTCCGCCAGCCGCGAGGCGAACTCCTCGGCGATGTCCCGGAACAGCGGGGCCCCTTCGAGCACATCGCTCGTCAGTCCGTGAATCCACACCGGCCCGGGGTCCCGCTCCGGGTTCACCACCGTGTACCAGTGGTCCTCGACCTCGCCCCGCTCGTCCAGCCGGTACACGGCCGCCGAAATTATCCGGTCGTCCCGGGCCAGCCCGGTCGTCTCCACGTCAACAACCGCGTACCCCTGCGGATACGCGGCCGGCCAAGGAGCTTGGGACGCTGCGGTCGTACGGTCTTCGAGCATGGTCCATGAGGATACGGGCCGGGGCTGACAGCGCGTTACCCGGCGGTGAGGCCACGCGCGCGCGGAGCCGCGAAACGACGTGCGCGTACGCCAAGGGCCGGGCGGTGGTGTCACCGCCCGGCCCGAAGACGCCGGTCCCGGAGCGCTCCGCGACCCTCGCTCCGGCGGTGCCCTACTTCGTCACCGCGTCCAACGCGTCCGCTGTGCCGAAGCCGTAGAAGCCGTTGTAGTTCTTCGGCCCCTCGCAGACCGCGTCGGCCTTGCCGTCCCCGTCGAGGTCGTACGGGTCCGTGCACGGCGTGGCGTCGGCCTGGGCGTACAGCAGGGCCTTGACGAGCGCCGGCGGGGCGTAGGGGTGCGTCGACTTGATGAGGGCGGCGACGCCCGCGACATGCGGGGACGCCATCGACGTACCGGCCATGTAGCCCCACTTGCCGCCGGGCAGCGGGCCGAGGATGAGGCCGCTGGTGGCGGGCGGGGCCGGGGTCTGGAGGCGGGTCGAGTCGCCGCCGGGTGCGGCGATGTCGATGACGCCCAGACCGTGGTTGGAGAACGACGACTTCAGGCCCTTGGCGCCCGTCGAGGCGACCGTGACGACACCCGGCAGCTGGGTCGGGATGTCCAGGCACTCGGAGGGGTCGATCACCCGGTCCGAGGGGGTGGAGTCGTTGGGGGAGACCGGGTCGGTGATCTCGTCGGCGGCGAGGTCGTAGTTCTCGTTGCCGGCCGCCGCGACGTTCACGGCGCCCTTCTTCTCCGCGTACTTCGACGCCCGGGTGATGGCCTCCACGAGGGCCTTCTGATCCGGGTCGTTCTTGCAGTTGAAGTACCAGGGGTCGGTGTAATAGCTGTTGTTGGTGACGTCCACGCCGTGCTCGGCGGCCCACATGAAGCCGCAGACGACGGCCTCCGTGTAGAAGAAGCCGGCCGTGGTGGACACCTTGATGCCGGAGACCTTCACCCCCGGCGCGACACCGGTGACGCCGACGCCGTTCTTCGCGGCGGCGATCTCACCGGCGACATGCGTGCCGTGCGGGCTCTCCTCGGCGCTGGGCCGCCAGGCGCCGTCGGTCGTGTCGGGCTTGCCCGTCACACAGTTGACCGAGGCATCGCGGTCGAAGTTGGGAGCGATGTCCGGGTGGGTGTCGTCGACGCCGGTGTCGATGACGGCGACCGTGACGTTCCGGCTGCCCTGCGACACCTCGTGGGCCTTGTCCGCCTTGATGGCCGGCAGATCCCACTGCAACGGCTCCAACGGGTCCTGCCCGTCCGCCGCGTCGACGTCCGCGACCTCCTCGGCGGTCAGCACCTTCGGGGTGCCCACATCCGTGGTCGACTGCGCGGGCAGCGGCGCGGTCCGTGTGGCACCGGCCGACTGGACGCCGCGCACCTCACGGATCGCGGCCGCGAAGCCGGCGTTCGCCGAGTGGACGACGATCACGCCGATCCGGTCGTACGACGTCACGATCGTGCCGCCGGCCTCCGCGATGGCCTTCTTCACCTGCTTCGACGGGCCGTGCCCGGGGCGGACGTTGACGACATAGCTGAGCTGCGTGTCATCGGTGGTGTCCGACTCGGCCGCCGAGGCCGTGACATTCGGTACGACGACGAGCGCCGTCGCCATGGCCATGCCCAGCGGAAGGACGGCCAGGCGGCGGAAGCGCTGGTGAGGCGCTGTCATGCTGACTCCAGTTCGTTGTCGTCCGTGGTTACTTGACGGCCTTGAGGGCGTTGACGATGCCGAACCCGTAGAAGCCGTTCATCCGCGGGCCGCCCTCGCACACCGCGTCCTGGACGCCGTCGCCGTTCTGGTCGTACGACTCGGGGCACGCCGTCTTGTCCGCCTGGGACTTGAGCAGCCACTGCAACTGCTTGGGGCTCGCCCAGGGGTGGTTCGACTTCAGCAGCGCGGCGACACCGGCGGCGTGCGGAGACGCCATCGAGGTGCCCTGGAGGTAGCCGTAGCCGCCGTTCGGCATCGTGGAGAGGATGCGGCCGTTCTTCGACGGGGTGTCCGGGATCTGGTAGCGGGCGTCGCCGCCCGGCGCCGCGATGTCGATGACGCCGTTGCCGTACGTGGAGTAGTACGACTTCTCGTTCTTCACACCCGTCGCGCTGACCGTGACGACACCCGGCAGCTGGGTCGGCACATCGAAGCACTCGCTCGGGTCGATGGTGCGCTCGACCGGGGTGGAGTCATCGGGGCTGGAGTCGTCCACGAGCGCGTCGGAGGCGAGGTCGTGGTTGGAGTTGCCCGCCGAGGCCAGGTTCAGCGTGCCCTTCTTCTGGGCGTACAGCTGGGCCCGGTTGACGGCGTCGACGATGGCCTTCTGGTCCGGGTCGTCCACGCAGTTGTAGAGCCACGGGTCGACGTAGTAGCTGTTGTTCGTGATCTCCACACCGTGGTCGGCGGCGAACACGAAGGCGCAGACCACGCTCTCCGGGTAGAACAGGCCGTTCGACCGGTCCGTCACATTGATGCTGGAGACCTTCACACCGGGCGCCACCCCGGCGACGCCTATGCCGTTGCGGGCCGCGGCTATCTCACCGGCGACATGCGTGCCGTGGTAGTCGTCCACGGTGTACGGCCGCCACGCGCCCTCACTGGTGTCGGCCACACCGCCGTTGCAGTTCGCCGACTGGGACTTCGAGAAGTTCGGCGCGATGTCCGGGTGGGTGTCGTCGACACCCGTGTCGATGACGGCGACCGTGACCTTCTCGCTGCCGTCGTCGATCTTCGCGGCCTTGTCGGCGCCGATCGAACGCAGGTCCCACTGGTCGGCTTCCAGCGGCTCGGCGTCGGGGATGTCCGCCGAGGCGGCCTTCACCTTCGCGGCCTCCGCGTCCGTCAGCATGTCGACGGCGCCCAGGTCCGTCGTACCGGCCGGGGTCAGCGGCGAGGTCCGGGTGACACCGGCGGACTGCACCCCGCGCACGGCACGGATCGTCGGCCCGAACTCCGGGTTGGTCGAGTGGACCACGATCACGCCGATCTTGCCGTACGTGATGACGACGGTGCCGCCGGCCTCGGCGATCGCCTTCCGCACCTTGGCGATCGTGCGCTTGTCGGTCTTGGTGTTCACGACGTACGAGAGGTTCGGGCCCTCCGCGGTCGCGGTGGCGGGCGCGGTGAGCGGCGCCGCCGAGGCGACACCCGGCAGAAAGCCGAGCGAGGCGGTCAGCGACAGGACGACCGGCACCGCGAGCGTGAGCCGTCGTCTGGAGCGCAGATGAGCCATGGGGTCTCCACATCATCCTCAAAGAAACCGCCCGAGACACACGGGTGCCCGGGCAGGTACATGACGTTGGTGGTGCAGCCCGAAGCTATCCCTCGGCGTCCTTGGCCAGCAATGACTTGAGGGGCGAGTGGGCGAAGTAGAGGGGTATCCCTCACCCGTGACCTGCTGTTGAGCCGTTCGGGTCCCTGTGTCGACCCATCTCCGAATCGATTTTCGAAAGAAAGACACACGGTTGAACCGGTGCCGCGGCGCCGCCGTGACGTTGAGCAGGGAGCCCGAGCACGATCGCGCACCCGTCACCGTGAGGAACAGAGCCGACCACATGTCCGACATCGACCCGACGCCCGAGCCGACCGAGAAAACGTCCCCATCCACCGTCGCGACCGCGGCGGAGACGCGAGGAGACCCCGTGGCCACCGACGCACCACCCCCCTCGAAGGCAGAGCACCACCTCCCGACCACCGAGGAGTTCGCCGCGGTCCAGCAGAGCGCCGAGTTCGCCGAACTGCGCCGCTCCTACCGCTCGTTCGCCTTTCCGCTGACCGTCGCCTTCATCACCTGGTACCTGCTGTACGTCCTGCTCTCCAACTACGCGGGCGACTTCATGGGCACCAAGCTCTTCGGCAACATCAACATCGCCTTCGTCCTCGGAATCGCCCAGTTCGTCACCACGTTCCTCATCGCCTGGTGGTACTCGCGGCACGCCGCCGCGAAGCTCGACCCCAAGGCCGAGGCCATCAAGTCCCGGATGGAGGGCGGCGCATGAGCCCCGCACAGCAGACGTTCCTCGCGGCCAACGAGGCCAGCGAGCACCGGCCGCTCATCATCACCCTGTTCGCGCTGTTCGTCGCCGCGACCCTCGTCATCACCGTGTGGGCCGGGCGCCAGACCAAGGACGCCGCCGACTTCTACGCCGGCGGACGGCAGTTCAGCGCCTTCCAGAACGGGCTCGCGGTCTCCGGCGACTACATGTCGGCGGCCTCGTTCCTCGGTATCGCCGGCGCGATCGCCCTCTTCGGCTACGACGGCTTCCTCTACTCCATCGGCTTCCTCGTCGCCTGGCTGGTCGCCCTCCTCCTGGTCGCCGAGCCGCTGCGCAACTCCGGCCGCTACACCATGGGCGACGTCCTCGCGTACCGCATGCGCCAACGCCCGGTGCGCACGGCGGCGGGCACCTCGACCATCGTCGTCTCGATCTTCTATCTGCTGGCCCAGATGGCGGGCGCGGGCGTCCTCGTCTCCCTGCTGCTCGGCATCACCTCCGACGCCGGCAAGATCCTGATCGTCGCCCTCGTCGGCGTCCTGATGATCGTCTACGTCTCCATCGGCGGTATGAAGGGCACCACCTGGGTCCAGATGGTGAAGGCCGTCCTCCTCATCGGCGGCACGATCCTCATTACGTTCCTGGTGCTGCTGAAGTTCAACTTCAACATCTCCGATCTGCTCGGCCAGGCCGCCGAGAACAGCGGCAAGGGCGCCGCCTTCCTGGAGCCCGGCCTCCAGTACGGCGCCACTGGCACCTCCAAGCTGGACTTCATCTCCCTCGGCATCGCCCTGGTCCTCGGCACCGCCGGTCTGCCGCACATCCTGATCCGCTTCTACACGGTGCCCAACGCCAAGGCCGCCCGTAAGTCCGTGAACTGGGCCATCGGCATCATCGGCGGCTTCTACCTGATGACCATCGCCCTCGGCTTCGGCGCCGCCGCGCTGATCTCCCAGGACGAGATCATCGCCTCCAACCCGTCCGGCAACACGGCCGCCCCGCTGCTCGCCCTGCACCTCGGCGGTGTCGACTCGGCCTGGGGCGCGATCCTGCTCGCCACGATCTCGGCGGTCGCCTTCGCGACCATCCTCGCCGTGGTCGCCGGCCTCACCCTCGCCTCCTCGTCCTCCTTCGCGCACGACATCTACGCCAACGTCATCCGCAAGGGACAGGCCTCCGGCGCCGAAGAAGTCCGCGCGGCCCGCTGGGCGACCGTCTTCATCGGCGTCGTCTCCATCGGCCTCGGCGCCCTCGCCCGCGACCTGAACGTCGCCGGCCTCGTCGCCCTCGCCTTCGCCGTCGCGGCCTCCGCCAACCTGCCGACGATCCTCTACAGCCTCTTCTGGAAGCGCTTCACCACTCAGGGCGCGCTGTGGTCGATCTACGGCGGTCTGATCGTCGCCGTCGGCCTGGTCCTCTTCTCGCCGGTCGTCTCCGGCGACCCGAAGGCGATGTTCCCGGACGTCGACTTCGCCTGGTTCCCGCTGAAGAACCCGGGCATCATCTCCATCCCGTTCGGCTTCCTCATGGGCTGGCTCGGCACGATCCTCTCCAAGGAGGAGCCCGACGAGGCCAAGTACGCCGAACTGGAGGTCCGCTCGCTCACGGGTACCGGCGCGCACTGATCCGGTTCCCTCCGCCCGGGGCCGCCGTAGATCTCTACGGCGGCCCCGCACCTGTTTCACGGCATCCAGCCCCGGCGTTGTCGGTGGTCTCACGTAGGCTCGCAAGTGTTCGGGAATTACTGATCCGGTACGGGAGGGGGCCCACGTGCTCATCGACACCTACGGCCGAGTGGCCACCGACCTGAGAGTCTCGCTGACCGACCGCTGCAATCTGCGCTGTACGTACTGCATGCCCGAGGAGGGCCTGCAGTGGCTGGCCAAGCCGGACCTGCTGACGGACGACGAGATCGTCCGCCTGATCGACATAGCCGTGACCTCCCTCGGCATCGAGGAGGTCCGCTTCACCGGCGGTGAGCCGCTGCTGCGCCCCGGCCTGGTCGGCATAGTGGAGCGCGTGGCGGCCCTGACGCCCCGCCCCCAGATGTCCCTCACCACCAACGGCATCGGCCTCAAGCGCACGGCACCGGCCCTGAAGGCGGCGGGCCTGGACCGGGTCAACGTCTCCCTGGACACCCTGCGCCCGGACGTCTTCAAGAGGCTCACCCGACGCGACCGCCACAAGGACGTACTGGAGGGCCTGTTCGCCGCCCGCGAGGCCGGTCTGACCCCCGTCAAGGTCAACTCGGTCCTGATGCCGGGCCTGAACGAGGACGAGGCCCCCGACCTGCTGGCCTGGGCGGTGGAGCACGACTACGAGCTGCGCTTCATCGAGCAGATGCCCCTGGACGCCCAGCACGGCTGGAAGCGCGACAGCATGGTCACGGCGGGCGACATCCTGACCTCCCTGCGCACCCGCTTCGACCTCACCCCCGAGGGCCAGGACGAGCGGGGCTCGGCCCCGGCGGAGCGCTGGGCGGTCGACGGCGGCCCCCACCGCGTGGGCGTCATCGCCTCGGTCACCCGCCCCTTCTGCTCCGCCTGCGACCGAACCCGCCTCACCGCCGACGGCCAGGTACGCACCTGCCTCTTCGCCCGCGAGGAAACAGACCTGCGCGCCGCCCTGCGCTCCGACGCCCCCGACGAGGAGATAGCCCGCATCTGGCGCCTGGCGATGTGGGGCAAGAAAGCGGGCGCGGGCCTGGACGACCCGACGTTCGTCCAGCCGGAGAGGCCGATGTCGGCGATCGGGGGATGAGTCGGCGATCGGGGGGATGAACGGAGCGCCCGTCACCCCTGTCGCGCCCCCCACTCCTCCAGCGTCACCACATCCTTCAGAAACCCCCGCACCCCCAAGAACTGCGACAAGTGCTCCCGATGCTCCTCGCACGCGAGCCACGTCTTGCGCCGCTCCGGCGTATGCAGCTTGGGGTTGTTCCACGCCAGCACCCACACCGCATCCGCACGACACCCCTTGGCCGAACAGATGGGAGAAGAAGGCGAGGAGGGATCGGAGCCGGGGACGTTGAGGATGTTCACACGTCGACCCTAGCCGCTGAAAAGGCGACGCCGAGCAGCCACGGGGGGAGCTGCCCGGCGTCGGTCTGTCGCTCCGACGGGGGATGCGGAGCGCGTACGAAGTATGTCACGGGTAGGCCTCTGCCCGGCACAAGAACTACACGATTGATCTGAGCTTTTCTTGAGCCGGGGCGGGCGCCCTTATTCCGGTTCGCCCCGGTTTCCGGTGCTCGGACCGGGCCGGGGACCCGCTACACCCGGCCCTCAGGCCCGTTCTCGGGACTCACCGCGGTCACCGCCACCACCGGCCGGGTCGCCGGCGGCGTCTTCCGGGGCCGATTCCGCGAAGCCCTCCGCACGCTCGGACCCACCGGAACGGGCGCCGTCGGAGTCACACGGCGGCGCGATCATCGTCCGCATCGGCGCCATCACGAACGTGGACGGAAGGGAAGGCGCGCTCTCCCGGCCCGCGTTGGCGACCACCACAGCGATGTACGGCAGCACCATCCCGAGCACGAGTGCCACGACCGCGACATGCCGCTCGACATTCCACAGGACGGCCGCGGCGATCACGGAGAGGGTGCGGATCGACATGGAGATCACATAGCGTCGCTGTCTGGCGCGGACGTCGTCGGCGAGCCCCTGCCGGGCCCCGGTGATCCGGAAGACCTCGACGTTGCCCTGCTTCCGCATCACGTTCCACCACCCGCCTGTGTCGGACGCTCCCCGGCCCGTACCCCACCCGGTCCCGCCCCGCGGAACGGGGAACCGGTCGACTTCAACGGTACGCCTGGGCTGCGCCGCCTACGAGACCGGGTCACCTTCCACGGGGACGGGACGGCATCGGCCGTACCGCGTAGGCCACGGCCCGACATGCGGCGTAGGGCGAGCGGGCCGACACTGGGCGTATTGCTCACCTGGAGCCGTACGAGGAGGCAGCCATGGGCTGGTTGTGGGCGATCATCGTCGGATTCGTACTCGGCCTGCTGGCCAAGGCGATCATCCCGGGCAAACAGCACAGCCCACTCTGGCTGACGACGATCTTCGGCATGATCGGCGCCATCATCGGCAACGCGGTCGCCCGGGGCTTCGGAGTCGAGGAAACGGCCGGCATCGACTGGAGCCGCCACATCTTCCAACTGATCGCCGCGATCGTGATCGTGTACCTGGGCGACAGCCTGTACGTGGCAACGCTGGGCAAGAGGAAGCAGCGCGCCCCGTAAGGGGCGCGGGGCTGTATCGATTTGCGGCTCCGCCGCGCGGGCGCGAGCAACCACAACCAAAGCGGCACTCGCCACATCACCCACGCCCTCAATGGCGATCAGGCGCCCGTCACCTCAACGGCGGCCAAATTCTTCTTCCCCCGCCGAAGCACCAGCCACCGCCCATGAAGAAGCTCACCCTCCGCCGGCACCGCATCCTCGGCAGTGACCTTCACATTGTTCACGTACGCCCCGCCCTCCTTCACCGTCCGCCGCCCCGCCGACTTACTGGGCACCAGGCCGACCTCGGCGAAGAGATCCACCACCGGCGCCAGCCCGGCCACCTGGACATGCGGCACCTCGGCCAGCGCAGCGCCCAGCGTCTTCTCGTCCAGCTCCCCCAGCTCCCCCTGCCCGAAGAGGGCGCGGGACGCGGCGATCACCGCGGCGGTCTGTTCGGCGCCGTGGACGATCGTCGTCAGCTCCTCGGCGAGCGCCCGCTGCGCGGCCCGGGCCTGCGGCCGCTCCTCGGTCTGCTTCTCCAACTCCTCCAGCTCCGCAGGGGACTTGAAGGACAGGATGCGCATGTACCGCGAGACGTCCCGGTCGTCGACGTTCAGCCAGAACTGGTAGAACGCGTACGGCGTGGTCATCTCGGGGTCGAGCCAGACGGCGCCGCCCTCGGTCTTGCCGAACTTCGTGCCGTCCGCCTTGGTCATCAGCGGGGTCGCCAGCGCGTGCACATTGGCGTGCGGCTCCAGCTTGTGGATCAGGTCCAGCCCGGCGGTGAGGTTGCCCCACTGGTCGCTGCCGCCCTGCTGGAGCGTGCAGCCGTGGCGGCGGTACAGCTCCAGGAAGTCCATGCCCTGGAGCAGCTGGTAGCTGAACTCGGTGTAGCTGATGCCCTCCTCGGACTCCAGCCGCCGGGCGACGGAGTCCTTGGTCAGCATCTTGTTGACCCGGAAGTGCTTGCCGATGTCCCGCAGGAACTCGATGGCGGACAGTCCGGCGGTCCAGTCCAGGTTGTTCACCATCACGGCGGCGTTCTCGCCCTCGAAGGACAGGAACGGCTCGATCTGCGAGCGCAGCCGCGTCACCCACTGGGCGACGACCTCCGGGGCGTTCAGCGTGCGCTCGGCCGTCGGACGGGGGTCGCCGATCTGGCCGGTCGCGCCGCCGACGAGGGCCAGCGGACGCAGCCCGGCCTGCTGGAGCCGGCGCATGGTGAGCACCTGCACGAGGTGTCCGACGTGCAGAGACGGCGCGGTCGGGTCGAAGCCGCAATAGAACGTGACGGGACCGTCCGCGAGCGCCTTGCGCAAAGCGTCCTCGTCAGTGGACAGGGCGAACAGCCCCCGCCACTTCAGCTCGTCGACGATGTCCGTCACGGTTCTCGCGTCTCCTCGATGGTCTTCTCGCGATGGTCCTCGTGGCGATCTCCGCTGCGATCCTCGCGGTGATCATCCGGCAGTCGGGTGACAGCCGACCACGAACGCCTACGAGGTTATACGCCCTGACTGACAGAACTCATATTGAAGTCCGGCACCCGCAGCGCGGGCATCGCGGCCCTGGTGAAGTAGTCGCTCCACTCGCGCGGCAACGTCTTCTCGGTACGCCCCGCCTCCGTGGCCCGCCCCAGCAGATCCACCGGCGACTCGTTGAACCGGAAGTTGTTGACCTCGCCCGTGACCTCGCCGTTCTCCACGAGGTAGACGCCGTCCCGGGTCAGCCCGGTCAGCAGCAGCGTCGCCGGGTCGACCTCGCGGATGTACCACAGGCAGGTCAGCAGCAGACAGGGCCCACGATGGTCCGTGTCCGCGACCATCTCCTCCAGAGAACGGTCGTGACCGCCGTCGAGGATCAGATTGCCGATCGCCGGCGCCACCGGCAGCCCGGTCAGCCCCGCGCTGTGGCGGGAGGTCGTCAGATTCGCGATCTCGCCCGCGCGGATCCACTCGGTCGTCTTCAGCGCGAGTCCGTTGTCGAAGACCGAGCTGTCGCCGCCCGAGGAGTGGGCCAGCACGAACGGCGCGGACTCCAGGCCCGGCTCGTTCGGGTCGCTGCGCAGGCTCAGCGGCAGCTCGGTGAGCCGCTCGCCGATCCTCGTACCGCCGCCGGGCTTGCTGAAGACCGTACGGCCCTCGGCGGCGTCCCGCGCCGACGCCGACCACATCTGGTAGATCAGCAGGTCCGCCACGGCCGTCGGCGGCAGCAGCGTCTCGTAGCGCCCGGCGGGCAGTTCGATGCGCCGCTCGGCCCAGCCGAGGCGTACGGCCAGCTCCGTGTCCAGGGCCGCCGGGTCGACGTCCTTGAAGTCCCGTGTGGAGCGGCCCGCCCAGGCCGAGCGCCTGCGGTCCGGGGACTTGGCGTTCATCTCCAGCGTCCCGTTCGGCTGGTCGTGCCGCAGCCGCAGGCCCGTCGACGTCCCCAGATAGCTGGAGACCATCTCGTGGTTGGCGAAGCCGTACAGCTCCCGGCCGCCCGCACGCGCGCGTGCGAACGATTCGCCGAGGGCCGGGGCGAAGTCGGTGAACACGGCGGAGGAGGTCTCGGCGGGCGCGTCGGCGAAGTCGGGGGAGTGCTCCGCGCCCGTGACCAGCGGCTGGGCGTCCTCGGCGGGCCCGGCACCGCGCGCGGCGGCCTCGGCGGCCCGCACCAGCGGCTCCAGCTCGTCGGCGGTCACGGCGGAGCGGGAGACGACCCCGGAGGCGGTGCCCTCCTTGCCGTCGACGGTGGCGACGACGGTGACCGAGCGCCCACGCGTGACGCCGTTCGTGGTCAACGCGTTGCCGGCCCAGCGCAGATTGGCCGTCGAGTACTCGTCGGCGATCACCACACACCCGTCTGCCCGCGACAGCTCAAGAGCCCGCTCGACGATCTCGTGCGGCTTGTGAGCCGAGGTGTTGCGCGCGCTCATCGACCGGCCTCCTGCGTGGTGTTCAGAATGTTGACGCCCTTGAAGAGGGCCGACGGGCAGCCGTGCGAGACCGACGCGACCTGGCCCGGCTGGGCCTTGCCGCAGTTGAAGGCACCGCCCAGGACGTAGGTCTGCGGCCCGCCCACGGCCGCCATGGCCCCCCAGAAGTCGGTCGTCGTCGCCTGGTACGCGACATCCCGCAGCTGGCCGGTGATCCGCCCGTTCTCGATCCTGAAGAACCGCTGACCCGTGAACTGGAAGTTGTACCTCTGCATGTCGATGGACCACGACCGGTCCCCGACCACATAGATCCCCCGGTCCACCCCACCGATCAGATCCTCGGTGGACAGCCCCGCCGGGTCCGGCTGGAGCGACACATTGGCCATGCGCTGCACCGGCACATGCCCGGGGGAGTCGGCGTACGCGCACCCGTTGGACCGCCCGAGCCCGGTCAGCCGGGCGATCCTGCGATCCAGCTGATAGCCGACGAGGGTCCCGTCCTTCACCAGATCCCAGCTCTGCCCTTCCACGCCCTCGTCGTCGTACCCGATGGTCGCGAGACCGTGCTCGGCGGTGCGGTCACCGGTGACGTTCATCAGCTCGGAGCCGTACTTCAGTTTGCCCAGCTTGTCGAAGGTGGCGAAGGAGGTACCGGCGTACGCGGCCTCGTAGCCGAGCGCGCGGTCCAGCTCGGTGGCGTGGCCGATGGACTCGTGGATGGTCAGCCAGAGGTTCGACGGGTCGACGACCAGGTCGTACAGACCCGACCGGACGCTCGGCGCCCGCATCTTCTCGGCGAGCAGTCCGGGAAGCTGGGCCAGCTCCTCGTCCCAGTCCCAGCCGGTGCCCGTCACATACTCCCAACCCCGCCCGACCGGCGGCGCCAGCGTCCGCATGGAGTCGAACTCACCGCTGGACTCGTCCACGGACACGGCGGTGAGCGACGGATGCAGCCGCACCCGCTGCTGTGTCGTGACGGTCCCGGCGGTGTCGGCGTAGAACTTGTTCTCGTGGACCGTGAGCAGCGAGGCATCCACATGGTCGACCCCGTCGGCGGCCAGCAGCCGCGCGCTCCACTCCGTGAGGAGCGCGGACTTCTCCTCATCCGGCACGCTGAACGGATCGATCGCGTACGACGACACCCAGGTCTTCTCCGAGTGCACCGGCTCGTCCGCCAGCTCCACCCGCTCATCGGACCCGGCGGCCTTGATCACCTGGGCCGACAGCTTGGCCATGGCCACGGCCTGCGAGGCGACCTTCGCGGCGGCGTCCATCGTCAGATCCACCCCGGACGCGAACCCCCAGGTCCCCCCGTGCACCACCCGCACCGCGTACCCGAGATCGGTCGTGTCCGACGACCCGGCGGGCTTGGCGTCCCGCAGCCGCCAGGACGCACTGCGCACCCGTTCGAACCGGAAGTCCGCATGCTCGGCCCCGAGGGCACGCGCGCGTGCGAGCGCGGCGTCGGCCAGGGCCCTCAGCGGTAGTGCCAGAAATGATTGATCGACTTCATGGGGCACGGGTGGGAATCCCTTCGCTCTGACCGTCACACAGGTCCTGATCGATCCATATCGATCCATCGAATCGCCAGGCCGAAGTCAAGCACGCCCGGGGCCCGCCCCACATGCCGAATATCCAGCGCCTCCGAGGCTCTCGCGCGGCGCCTGCGCCTCCGCTCGACCTACGGTGGACTCATGGCCAGCAAGCGCCACACCGGCGGCAAGCACAGGGGGAACACGAAAGCGCACGGCAGCAGGCGCCCACCGGCCCTCAGGGGCACCGCACCTTCTTCACCGGCCGATCACGCCAAGGCGGCCCAGGAGTGCGAGGAACTGGCGGAACAGCACCCCGAGGACCGTGAGGAACTGCTCCTGGAGGCCGCCGACGCGTGGAGCGACGCGGGCGAGTACGACCGCGCCATCGCCCTGTACGAACGACTGCTGGACGCGGACGACGGGGCGGGAGGCTGCGCCGAACCGGACCTGGTGGACGCCTATCGCATCGGGGTGCTGTGGGACGCCGGGCGGAGCGAGGAGGCCCGCGCGGTGGCCGCCGCGTTCCGCCGACGGCATCCCCGGCACGCCGGCGCCTGGAACTTCGTCGCGGAGGCGTTCGAGGCGGGGGACGAGCCGGCCACGGCCGCCGAGTGGTTCACGGCCGGCATCGCACACGCCCTCGGCGCGGGCACGACGGTGACCGTGGACACGGTGGAGGCCGATCCGCACCACTACGACGTCGAGACGCTCGTCATCGGCCGCCACCGGGTGCGCAGACTGCTCGGTGAGCCGCACGACGACTGGGACGACGTGGCCGACGAACTCCACGACCGTCGGGCAGCCCCCTTCCTCGGCCGGGTGACACCGCTCGACGAGATGCATGATCCGCTCCGGCTGATGCGGATGGCGGAGGGCGTACCCGAGGCGTTGGAGGCCGCGATCGAGGCGCTGCCGGACGAACTCAGGGGCGGCCGACTGCCCGCGCGTACGGCCGTGCGGAGCACCTGCGTCCTGTACTGGCCGCCCGAGGAGTTCACCGGGCTCCTGGAGCGCCGGCCGACGGCGGCGGACGCCTACGGCACCGATCAGGCCGGCCACCGGCGGCAGGTCGAACGCACGCTGAGGGAGCTGTCCGAGGAGGGCGCCCCACACCTCGCCGTCGGTCGTGCCACGGTGAGCGGTCTGGAGTCCCATGCGGCGGAAACCGGCCGATCCCCCGACGCGCCGGACACCCGGTCCGCGTACGCCGCCGAGCTCGCCCGCCTGGGACGGGTGACCGACTGGCCGCCGCCCCGGAACGCCCCCTGCTGGTGCGGCTCGGCGCGCAAGTACAAGAAGTGCTGCGGAAACCCCGCGGACGGATGATCCGACCGGCCACGAACGGACGATCCGACCGACTGTAGGAATCCGACAGTGTGTACCCGATGCCACTGTCGGTGGCCGATCGCCCGTGAGGCAGGACGGACCGATAGGTTTTCGGGGAAGCCGCCTGTCATCCAGCTGTTCGGACAGGCGTCCGGACCGCTGTGAAAGACCGCCGCAAGACCGCTAAGGAAAGGGTGATCCGTTGAGCCGCTCGGTTCTCGTCACCGGAGGCAACCGGGGCATCGGCCTCGCCATCGCCCGCGCGTTCGCCGAGAACGGCGACAAGGTCGCGTACACATACCGCTCGGGTGAGCCACCGGCGGCCCTCGCGGAGCTGGGCTGCCTCGCGGTCAGGTGTGACATCACCGACAGCGAGCAGGTGGAGCAGGCATACAAGGAGATCGAGGCCCAGCACGGCCCGGTCGAGGTCCTCATCGCCAACGCCGGCGTCACCAAGGACCAGCTCCTGATGCGGATGTCCGAGGAGGACTTCACCTCGGTCATCGACACCAACCTCACCGGCACCTTCCGCGTCGTCAAGCGTGCCAACCGCGGCATGCTGCGCGCCAAGAAGGGCCGCGTCGTCCTCATCTCGTCCGTCGTCGGGCTGTACGGCGGCCCCGGCCAGGCCAACTACGCCGCCTCCAAGGCCGCCCTCGTCGGCTTCGCGCGCTCCCTCGCCCGTGAGCTGGGCTCGCGCAACATCACCTTCAACGTCGTCGCCCCCGGCTTCGTCGACACCGACATGACCAAGGTGCTCACCGACGAGCAGCGCTCCACCATCGTGTCGCAGGTGCCGCTCGGCCGTTACGCGCAGCCCGAGGAGATCGCCGCGACGGTGCGGTTCCTCGCCTCGGACGACGCCTCGTACATCACTGGAGCCGTCATCCCCGTAGACGGCGGACTGGGAATGGGTCACTGAACCATGAGCGGAATCCTCGACGGCAAGCGCGTTCTGATCACCGGTGTGCTGATGGAGTCCTCCATCGCCTTCCACACCGCCAAGCTGGCCCAGGAGCAGGGCGCCGAGATCATCCTCACGGCGTTCCCCCGGCCCACGCTCACCGAGCGCATCGCCAAGAAGCTCCCCAAGCCCACCAAGGTCATCGAACTCGACGTGACGAACGACGAGCACCTCGGGCGGCTCGCCGACATCGTCGGTGAGGAGCTCGGCGGCCTGGACGGTGTCGTCCACTCCATCGGCTTCGCCCCCCAGGACGCGCTCGGCGGCAACTTCCTCAACACCCCGTTCGAGTCCGTCGCCACCGCCATGCACGTCTCGGCGTACTCCCTGAAGTCGCTCACCATGGCCTGTCTGCCGCTGATGCAGGACGGCGGCTCGGTCGTCGGCCTCACCTTCGACGCGAAGTTCGCCTGGCCGCAGTACGACTGGATGGGCCCGGCCAAGGCCGCCCTGGAGGCCACCAGCCGTTACATCGCCCGTGACCTGGGCAAGCAGAACATCCGCTGCAACCTCGTCTCCGCCGGCCCGCTCGCCTCCATGGCCGCCAAGTCCATCCCGGGCTTCGGTGAGCTGGCCTCCGTGTGGGACAACCGTTCGCCGCTGGAGTGGGACCTCAAGGACCCCGAGCCGGCCGGCCGCGGTGTCGTCGCGCTGCTCAGCGACTGGTTCCCGAAGACCACCGGCGAGATCATCCACGTCGACGGCGGACTGCACGCCATCGGCGCCTGACCGCCACCGCTTCGGCTCGGCCGAACGTTCGAGGGCGCGCACCCTTTCGGGTGGGCGCCCTCGTCGTATGCGTCGCCACCGCCACTGTCACTCGTTCGGCTCACCCGGCGGGTCACCGGGGCGCGGTGACGCGCACGCTGGACGTACACCGCTCAGCCGCTCGGCCGAGGAGGTTCCGTTGTGCGTCTGTTCCGCAGCTTCGCCCCGGTCGCCCTCGCCGCAGCCCTCCTGGCCTGTTTCCCGTACGAGGCGATACCGCACGCGCGCGTGGGGCACGGACACACGCGCGTGGGGGGCGGAAACGTCTACGCGCGCGTGACCGCCGACCGGCCCGATCCCTTCGGCGCCTCCTGCTACAGCCGGGTCTTCGGCTCCCAGGTGATCGGCTACTGCTTCAACCGCTACGCCGAACTCGACCATGTACGCATGCACATCGAGTGCGAGCGGTGGTGGGACCTCGACAGCGACGGGGCCCCGGTCGAGGCGGGCCCCGCGCAGACCGTACGGCTCACCGGACGCTGCTGGAAGGAGGTCCGGGAGGTGTGGTTCAGCCACCACCGCCTGGCGGACTGACCCGGCCGGGACGGCACTGGAACGGATAGTCGGCCGCCTCCGCCGCCGCGGCCTCCTCGTCACCCTCGCGGATCGCGTCCACCAGCCGGGTGTGGTCCATGTACGTCTCCGGGGTCAGCTCCTCGCCGACGTCGCCGCGCAGCCAGTCCCGCAGCACCTCGCCCAGATCGGCGTAGACGGCCGTGACGACGTCGTTGTGGGACGCGGCCACCACCGCCAGGTGGAACGTCGCGTCCGCCGCCACGAACGCCTCCGCGTCGCCCGACTCCCACGCCTCCTCACGCCGTACGAGCAGCGCGTCCAACTGCTTCAGGTCCCTCCCGGTGCGCCGCCGGGCGGCCAGCTTGGCCGCACTCGACTCCAGCGCGGAACGCAGCTCGGCGACATGGGTCGGATCGGCGTCGGCGAAGCGGCGGTGCATCACACCGGCCAGCTCACTGGTCGCGATGACATAGGTGCCGGAGCCCTGCCGGATGTCCAGCAGCCCGTTGTGCGCCAGCGCCCGCACCGCCTCACGCACGGTGTTCCGGGCGACGCCCAACTGCTCCACCAGCTCCGGCTCGGTGGGGATGCGGGAGCCCACCGGCCACTCGCCCGAGGTGATCTGGTTCCGCAGGGCGGCGATGACCTGCTCGGACAACGCCGATCGACGGGGATGGCTCAGCGGCATGACGGTCCTTCGCGCCAAAGGGATGCGGTCCTGGATCAGGGCGGTACCGGGATTCTGCACCAGTCACCCCCGGATGGACAGTCAATCATCCTATGATTCTATGATGGGCGCCATGGTGAGTGAGAAAGCCCTGCAGTCGGTGCCGGTCGAACGAGACCCGGGCCCGCCCCCGGGACCGGGCACGCTGCCGGGACCGGGCGCACCCCAGGGGCAGGCCTCGTCCTCGGTGACGGGCACGCCCCGGGGATCGGCCTCACCTTCGGCTGCGGGCACGCGCGCGTGGGCGAAGCGGGTCATGATCGTCGGCATCGTTCTGACCGCCCTCAACCTCCGCCCCGCCATCACCAGCCTCGGCGCCCTCCTCGAAGAGGTGCGCGACGGGCTCGGGATGAGCGGCAGCGTGGCCGGTGTCCTCACCTCGGTGCCGCCGCTCTGCTTCGCCGTCTTCGGTGTCATGGCCCCCCGGCTCGCCCGGCGCTTCGGTCCCGCCGCCGTGGTCTGCGCCGGCATGGCCGCCATCGCCACCGGCCTGCTGATGCGGCCATACGTGGGTGGCACAGCCGGTACGGCCGGCTTCCTCGCCGCCAGCGCGCTCGCCCTGATGGGCATCGCCGTCAGCAACGTCCTGATGCCGGTCATCGTCAAGGGCTGGTTCCCCGACCGGGTCGGCTCCATGACGGGCCTGTACTCCATGGCCCTCGCCGTCGGCACCTCCGCCGCCGCAGGCGTCACGGTTCCCATGACCGAGGCGCTGGGCGGCAGTTGGCAGACCGGGCTCGCCGTATGGGCGCTCCTCGCGGGGGTGGCCGTGGTGCCTTGGCTGCCGTTCGTACGGGGTCGGGAGCTGGAAGGATCGCGGCCCGTGTCGGCCCACGTGCGCGCGGAGCGCTCAGCGCCGCGGATCACCCGGAGCCGTACCGCGTGGGCGCTCGCCGTGTTCTTCGGGCTTCAGGCGACCGCCGCGTACATCACGATGGGGTGGCTTCCGCAGATCTTCCGGGACGCCGGGGTCTCGGCGGACACGGCGGGACTGCTGCTGGCGGTCACGATGGTCATGGGCGTACCGCTGGCCTTCGTGATCCCCCGGCTCGCCACCCGGCTGCCCCACCAGGGGCCGATCGCGGCGGTACTGGGCGTCTGCGGACTCCTCGGCTACGGCGGTCTGTACCTCGCCCCGGCGGGCGGCGCCTGGGCCTGGGCACTGCTGCTCGGCGTCGCCAACTGCGCCTTCCCGCTGGCCCTCACCCTGGTCGGCATGCGGTCCCGGACCGGCGCGGGCGTGGCCCGGCTGTCCGCGTTCGCGCAGAGCACCGGGTATCTGATCTCGATCCCCGGCCCACTCCTCGTAGGCGTCCTCTACCAGCACAGCGGCGGCTGGGGGCTGCCCCTCGCCCTCATGGCGGTGCTGATGATCCCGCAGATCGCGATGGGTGTCCTGGCGGGCCGCGACCGGATGGTGGAGGACGAGACGGCGCTGTGCTGAGGGCACCCCGGAAGCCGCGCCGTGGGCCGGGGGTGCGAGACTTGGCCCATGCCAGTGCTCGACCCGAACCCCCAGAACGGTCAGAAGAAGATGCTCATCGTCTTCGGCTCGTTCCTCGCCATCTTCGTCGTCATCGGGATCATCGCGGCGATCGCCTCTCCGTGACGGTGTGACTCCTTGACGGTGTGACTCCGGCACGGTGCGAAACCGGGACGCTGCGAATCCGGGACGGCGTGACTGCGGGACGGCACGCCTCCAAGCCCGCCTGTCGCCGACATCGGGGGTGGGGTTGTCCCCACCATCCCCTAGGGGGCGAGTCTCAGGGTCAAGTGGGTGGATCACCGGATGTGTTGGCGCGCACGGATTCCGTAACTTCGAGGTGTGGCCGCGAGGACCCCACGAGGGACCACGGAGGACCGGCCACCGACCACTCGAAGACCACGGAGGCGGCATGTCGGCGCGTACGCACCCCCGATCCCACCCGGCGACCACGGGCGGCGTCGCCGTCCGGCTGCCCTGGTGGGCCCTCGCCCTCCCCGCCGTCGGCTTCGTCACCCTCCTGCTGCTGATCCTCAACCCCGGGAACGCCCAGGCGGCGAGCGGCGGCCCCGTGATCTCCCTCGTCGTGGAGCACATACGGCACGCGCTCCCGGCCCTCGTCCCATGACGGGCGGCCGAGCCGCAGGTAGCACAGTCACGGGTGCCGAGTATCCGCACTTCAACTCCCTGCGCCCTGTGGCCTGTTTCATGCGAAGCTGGGACACATGAGCGTCGCAGAACCCCGCAGGATTGTCCTCTTCCGGCATGCGAAGGCCGACTGGCCCCAGGTGTCCGACCACGAGCGCCCGCTCGCCGACCGGGGCCGTACGGACGCCGCAGTCGCCGGGCGCAAGCTGGCAGACTCCGGCATCCCCTTCGACCTTGCCCTCTGCTCCACCTCCGTCAGGACCCGCGAGACCTGGAAGCTGGCCGTGCACGAACTGCCGGAACGGCCGAAAACCGTCTACGAGGAGCGGATCTACGAGGCCTCGCCCGGCGAGCTGATCGCCCTGCTCAACGAAACCCCGGACGACGCGCAGAACGTTCTGCTGATCGGCCACAACCCCGGTGTCCAGGCGCTCGCCGAGATCCTCGCCGGCCACGCCGAGGGCGACGCCCGCGAGCGCATGACCCGCCGGGACTTCCCGGCCGCCGCCTTCGCGGTCCTCTCCTTCGAGGGCTCCTGGAAGACCCTGGAACCGGGCGTCGGCACCCTGCGCGACTACTGGGCCCCGACGGACTGACCCCCGCCGACCGTCCGCCTCCGACGGTTCTGGCCGGTCCACCGGCTGGGTCCGGCCCGGTCGGCGGGGGAGGCGCAGTCCGGCTCGGCCCGGTGGGGGAGCCCGGTCCGGCCCGTCCGCCCCACGCACGACGAAGGCCCGGCACCGATGCGGTGCCGGGCCTTCCGTACGCTCGGGTGACACAGTTCTCCACGCGCGTCCGGGCCTGACCTGGCATCCGAAGGTCGTCTGCCTGGCAGGCGGCTGGCGTACGACTGCCAGGCGGACGACAGTCGGATGCCGTTCGTCTGCGGCCCAGCTCCCGTCCGTCCGGCTACGGACTCGCTACCTGCCGTGCGACCGGGGGCCCACATCTCCTGCCGTCCGGCTCCGACTGTGGCCCACGTTCGTCCGTCCGACTGCGGCCTCGGCGTCTGCCGCGCTACTGCTCGTCCTGGGTGTCCGCCGCCTCGACCTCTTCCCGGGTGACGCCGAGGAGGTAGAGGACGGTGTCGAGGAAGGGGAAGTTCACGGCGGTGTGGGCGGCCTCGCGGACCACCGGCTTGGCGTTGAAGGCGACACCGAGGCCGGCGGCGTTGAGCATGTCGAGATCGTTGGCGCCGTCGCCGATCGCCACGGTCTGGGCCAGCGGCACCCCCGCCTCCGCCGCGAACCGGCGCAGCAGCCGGGCCTTGCCCGCGCGGTCGACGATTTCGCCGACGACCTTGCCGGTGAGCCTGCCGTCAATGATCTCCAGGGTGTTGGCCTGGGCGAAGTCCAGCCCCAGCCGCTCCTTGAGGTCGTCCGTGACCTGCGTGAACCCGCCCGAGACGACGCCCACTTGGAAGCCGAGCCGCTTCAGCGTACGGATCAGGGTGCGCGCCCCCGGCGTGAGCCGCACCTCGCTGCGGACCTTGTCCACCACCGAGGCGTCGAGCCCCTCCAACAACGCCACGCGCGCGTGCAGCGACTGCTCGAAGTCCAGCTCACCGCGCATCGCGGCGGCCGTCACCTCGGCAACCTCCTTCTCGCACCCGGCGTGCGCGGCGAAGAGTTCGATCACCTCGTCCTGGATGAGCGTGGAGTCCACGTCCATGACCACCAGCCGCTGCGCCCGCCGGTGCAGTCCCGCCGCGACCACGGCCACGTCCACGCCCAGCGCCACCGACTCGGTCACCAGAGCCGTCCGCAGGGTCTCCGGTTCCGTACCGGACACCGCGAACTCCACCGCCGTCACCGGGTACTTGGCGAGTCGGAAGATACGGTCGATGTTGCCGCCGGTCGCCGTGATGCGGGCGGCGATACGGGCGGTGGACTCGGCGGTCAGCGGGTGGCCGAGGACGGTGACGTGGGAGCGGCCGAGGCCGCGCGGGCGGTTGTCGCCGAGGCCGGAGATGATCTCCGCCTGCATCTTCATCGACTCCGCCCAACTGTGGACGGTCGCCCGTAGATCGCCCTCCTGCCCGGCGGGCGGCTCGGTCACGAGCGCGCACAGCACGATCCGGCCACGGGTGACGACCTGCTCGATGTCGACCACGTCGACGGAGTATGTGGCGAGGGTGTCGAACAGCCCGGCGGTGATGCCCGGCCTGTCCTTGCCGAAGATCTTGACGAGGAGGGTGGGGGCGTCAGAGGAGGTCTGCGAAGCGCTCATGATGTTCCCACCGTATCCGGCGCCTCATGCCTTTTGCCCCTGAGGTCCGCCCAGCGGACGGAGAACACTGGGTTACCAGAGTTTGAAGCGAATCAGGATCGAGTACGAAGCCCGGACGACTCCGCCGGAAAGGCCCCCACTCGTGCACCTCGGCGGCCCCGCGACGCCGCGCGGTGGCAGGGCCGGGTGTCGGCGGGGCGGTGCTGTGGCAGGGCAGGGTGGCTGTGGGGTGCTGCTGCGGCTGGGGCGGGTGGGTTGAGGGAGGTGCCGTAGCGGAGCTGGGCGCCTGCCGGGGCGTGCTGTGGCGCACTTGGACGGTCATGGGGGCGGTGGCGTCCGTCGCACTTCGGGGTTCATCGGAGCGGCTTTTCCTCCGATTACCGGTGACCTTGACGCCTCAACGCACGGTGCCTTTCAACGCCCCCGTCGCCCAGACGGCGGGGGAGGAGGCGGAGGCGGTGGCGGCGGTGGTGGGGGTGCGGGTGGAGGCGGCGAGGGTCGCCCCTCCGCCGAGCGGGGCGGGGGAGGCGGTGTCGGTTCCGGCGGTGGCGGCGGCGCCGGCCAGCGTCCCGACCTGGGCCCCGGCCCGGACCTTGACCCGGACCTCGACCCGGAAGCGGTCCCTGACCCGGACCCCGCCCCCCGAGGTCCTTCCGCCCCCCTCGCACCCCCCGCCCCCCGCAACTCCTCCGGCAGCCGCAAATAAGGATTCGTATCCGGGTTCGGCGGCAGATAAGGCGTGCTCGGCGTGTACGGCCCCGACGGAGTGGCCGCCGACGAAGACGCCCCCAAGCAGCTCTCGCCAGTGGACGCACCCTCTGCGCCCCCCGAAGCCCCATGACCCCCCACATCCCCCCGAGCCAACGGCGCCGCCCTCAACCCGGCCGACTTCGTGGCGTAGGCCAGCAGCGCCCCGGCGGCCCCCGCTCCCGCCCCCCACACCGCGCCCAGCACCAAGGCCGTCGCCGTCTGGCCGCGCAGCTCGATGCCCGCGTCGAACGCGTCGATGCCGAACACGGCCAGCGATGCGTCCACCGACACCTCCGTCGCCCGGACAAGCAGCGGCAGTGCGATCGCCGTCACCACCCCGAGCCGAAGGGCGCAGCGCCCGGCGAACGCGAGCGCGCTCCCGCCTCGTACATCCGCACCGGTCGAATCCCAGCCACTCGCCTCGGCCGAGCCCCGTACAAAAGGCGTAGTGGCAGACGTACCGGACGGTGGCCTGTCCGCCGTCGTACCGAAAGGCGTCCGCACGGCCGTCAACGCCCCGGCGTACAGCATCATCAGTGCCGTCGCCACGCCCAACAGCCAGACCCGGTTGTCCAGTTCGGCAAGGCGGCCGAGCGTGACCGGCTCGTCGGCGCCGATGCGGAGCAGTTCGTCGAGGGGATCGGGGAGGACATCGGCGAGGGCGCCGGTCGCGCGGCCGTTCCAGGGGACGAAGAGGCCGATGGGGACGCCCAGCCACACCCCGTTGGGGGCGCCGAGCAGGGCCGCGCCGGCGATCCGCCGGGGGTGGGGGTCGCCGATCGCCGCGTACGCCGCCGCCGCGAGCCCGGCGAGGACCGCCACCAGCAGCACGGTGACGAGGGCGGACACGGCGGGCCGTACGACCCGGTGCGCGGCGTCGAGACCGCGCGGCAGGGGCGTGCGGCGCGAGGCCAGCAGGGCGATCAGCAGGACGCCGACGCACCAGGCCGGCGCGCCGAGGAGTGTGGGTACGGTGTCGACGGTGAAGCCCACCTGGGCGTTGGCGTTCGCCAGGTCGCCGAGGCGGTCCGGGAGCAGGCCGCCGCCGATGTCTCCGACGTCTCCGAGGCCGGGGATCTCGACGCCGTCCAGGTCGCCGCCGCCCGGCAGTTGCTCGTCGAGGCCCAACTCGCCGCCGTCGAGGGTGATCACCGCCTGCCCGGCCCACGACAGCCCGCCCATCAGCGCCACGAACAGCACGACCACCGTGCCCGCGCGCACCAGGAGTTCACCGGGCGCGATCACAACTCCCGCGCCCCGCACAGGCCCTCCCACGCCCCGCGGCGACACCCCCGCACCCCTCAACGAGCGCAGGAAGAACCACGACAAAAGGAGCGCACCCACGAGGCTCACACCCAGTGGCGTGATCTCGATGGCCGTGGTCGCCTCCGCTCCTTCCAGGCCAAACACGGACACGTCGCCGGACGGAGTGACCGAACCACCCGCCCCAAGTGCCACGACCGCCGCCGTCATGGGCCCCAGTTCACCCGCGGTATCGGCCTCCAGCAGATGCAGACCGAGCGCGGCCGTCGCCGCCATCCCGATCAACGCCCAGCTCACAGCGGCCATCGCGGAGAAGAGCACATCCCCCCACGGCGTCCTCCTGCCATGGCCGACGGACTGGTTGCTCATGCTCGGACCCCCCGATCCGCATCGCGGCGTTGCACCGCCGATGTCCCCCTCGCGTGGGATTACCACTCTCCGACCAGGTTTCGACCCCGTCAACGGGACGGGAAAACGACCCCGTACGTTCCCTTCACAAGGCCCGACTTTCGGTCAGGGGGCCGAGCCTGAAATAGTTCCCCCCGATGTTCGACATCCCTAGACTCCCTGTGATGGGGGAAACTCGGGGGACAACTCAGTGGGGCATGGAGTGCCTGAACTCGTACTGGAATTCAATGGACAAACCTGGACGCTCGATCCGTCCAGGGCATACACCCTCGGACGAGATCCGCAGGGAGACATCGTGTTCGACGACGCCAGAGTGTCCTGGCGTCACGCCACGATCAGCTTCAGCGGCCGTAGTTGGGTGATCGAGGACCACGGCAGCACCAACGGCACCTTCGTACAGGGCCAGCGAATCCACCAGTTGGAGATCGGCCCGGGCTCCGCCGTGCATCTGGGCAACGCGACCGACGGTCCGAGAGTCAGCCTCTCGGGTGCGGCCGCGGCGGTGGCCCAGCCCCAGCAGCCGTACGCGGCCCAGGGCGCGAGCGCGGGATACGCCGCCCAGCAGGCCCCTCCGCAGCAGCAGGCGCCGCAGGCCGGCTGGCAGCAGCCGCAGCAGGCCCAGGTGCCGCACCAGCAGGGCTATCCGCAGCAGGGCCCCGGTGGTGGCGCGGGGGCGCCGCCGGTCTACGGCGACCGCAGCCCGACCACGTTCCACCAGCTGGCGCTCGGTCGTGTCATGCGCATCGGCCGTGCCCTGGAGAACGAACTGGTGGTCTCCGACCTCCAGGTCTCCCGCAATCACGCCGAGTTCCACGCGACGCCCGACGGCCGCTTCGAGATCCGTGACCTCGGCTCGCACAACGGCACGTTCGTCAACGGTATGCCGATCGCCAAGGGCGGCACGGCCCTCCTCGGCCCGAACGACATCGTCGGTGTCGGTCACTCGACGTTCCGTATCGTCGGCGACCGCCTTGAGGAGTTCGTCGACACCGGTGACGTCTCCTTCTCGGCCCGTCATCTGACGGTCACCGTCGACGGCGGCAAGCAGATCCTCAAGGACGTCTCCTTCGGCGTCCCGGAGAAGTCGCTGATCGCGGTCATCGGCCCGTCCGGTTCCGGCAAGTCCACCCTGCTCAAGGCACTCACGGGCTACCGCCCCGCCAACCAGGGCGACGTCCTCTACGACAACCGGAACCTGTACAAGCAGTTCGCCGAGCTGCGCCAGCGCATCGGTCTGGTCCCGCAGGACGACATCCTGCACAAGGAGCTGACCGTCAAGAAGGCCCTCAAGTACGCGGCCAAGCTCCGCTTCCCCGCCGACACCACGGCGCAGGAGCGCGAGGCCCGGATCGACGAGGTGCTGCGCGAGCTGAAGCTGGACATCCACAAGGAGAAGAAGGTCACCTCCCTCTCCGGTGGCCAGCGCAAGCGTGTCTCCGTGGCCCTGGAGCTGCTCACCAAGCCGTCGCTGATCTTCCTGGACGAGCCCACATCGGGCCTCGACCCGGGCATGGACCGCGATGTCATGCAGCTGCTGCGCGGCCTCGCCGACGACGGCCGCACGGTCCTCGTGGTCACCCACTCGGTGGCCGAGCTGGCGATCTGCGACAAGCTCCTGGTGATGGCGCCCGGCGGTTCGGTGGCGTACTTCGGTCCGCCCGAGGAGGCCCTGAACTTCTTCGGCTACGAGACCTGGGCCGATGTCTTCTCCGCCTTCGAGAACTACCGCGACTACGACTGGGCGGGCCGCTGGAAGGGCTCGCAGCACTACCAGATGTACGCGGCCGACATCGACGCCGTCGCCCCGCAGTCGGTGCACATGCCGCCGCCGCAGTCGATGCGCCCGCCGAAGCCGCAGGGCTGGTTCTCGCAGCTCGGCACGCTGGTCAAGCGCTATCTCTCGGTCATCGTCTCCGACAAGGGCTTCCTGGCGCTGACGGTGATCCTGCCGGCCGTGCTCGGTGCGGTCAGCCTGCTCATCGACCCGGACAAGGACCTGCTGGTCAGGAAGCTGAACCCGGCGACGGGCATGCCCATCCCGAACGGCACGGCCACCACGGTGCTGCTGATCCTCGCGGTCGGCGCCTGTTTCGCGGGCGCCGCCAACTCCGTACGTGAGCTGATCAAGGAACGGGTGATCTACGAACGCGAGCGGGCGACCGGCCTGTCGCGCTCGGCGTACCTGATGTCCAAGGTCATCGTCCTCGGCACGGTCACCGTGCTCCAGGGCCTCATGGTCGGCGCGATCGGCTTCGCCAGTCGGACGATTCCCGAGGATGGCCTGATCTTCGGCGACGGCAAGTTCGCCGTCATGCTCGAAATGTCCATCCCGATCATGGGGCTCGGCTTCACCTCGATGATGTTCGGCCTGGTCATCTCCTCGCTGGTGAAGACCGCCGAGAAGACCATGCCGCTGCTGGTGATGTTCGCGATCATCCAGGTCGTCTTCACCGGCTGTCTGTTCGCCCTGCACGGCAGCCCCGGCGTCAACGAGTTCTCGTATCTGATGCCGTCCCGCTGGGCGGTCGCCGCCGCCGGCGCCACGCTGGACTTCAACAACATCAGCCCGCCCAAGGAGAAGGGCGACACCGACCCGCTGTGGGACCACACGGCCGGTGTCTACAGCTTCGACATGGTCGCCCTCATCCTGCTGGGTGTGGTCTGCGGCTTCCTCGTGGCCCGTTTCCTGCGCCGCCACGAGCCGGAGGTCATGCGCAAGTAGCCCTCACCGGCACACGGCGCCTTCAGGGCACACGAAGGGCGGCACCCCGAGCAAGGGGTGCCGCCCTTCGGCGTATCCGTATGCGTCAGTACGCGCTGTTGACGTTGTCGATCGACCCGTAGCGGTCGGCGGCGTAGTTCGCGGCGGCCGTGATGTTGGCGACCGGGTCGTACTGGCTCCAGGCCGTGCCCGGGACGTGGTACGCGTCGAAGGTCGGCTTGATGACCTGGAGCAGACCGATCGACGGAACACCGTTCTGGGCGTTGATGTCCCAGTTGTTGATGGCGTTCGGGTTGCCCGAGGACTCCCGCATGATGTTCTTGTGCAGGCCGTTGTAGGTGCCCGGGATCTTGTGCTTCTTCATGATGTCGAGCGCCTCGCGAATCCAGCCGTCGAGGTTGTTCGGGTACGACTTGACGGCGGCGGCCTTCAGCTTGGCGCGCGCGGCGGCACGGCTCGCGGCCTGCTTCTTGGCGCGCTCCGCGGCGGCCTTCTTCTTCGCGGCGGCGGCCGCCTTCTTCTTTGCGGCCTCGGCGGCGGCCTTCTTCTCGGCCGCGGTCACCTGCGCGGTGAGGCTCGCCTTCGCCTCCTTGGCCGCGCTCTGCTCGAACGCCACCGGCGCCGCGGACACCGTCTTCGTGGCGGTCTGAGCCTCGGCCGGCACCAGCGAGAACGCGAGGGCGGCGGCGCCCACGGCGGCGGCCCCGGCGAGCGAGAGCTTGTGGACCTTGCGCAGCGCGAGACTGTGACCGGGGGTATTGGCGTTCTTGGGCATGGGTGAAGGACCTCTTCGAATAGCTCGGAGGTCGCTCTCTGGCCGGGTGGGGACAGGTTCTTCCAGCGCAAACGGCGCGGGAGATGACCCGCGGCGCCGAGCGACGGCAGCCATTCTTAGCGGTCGCAAAATTCCGTGGCAAAGGTGTGACGTACGATCCCGGGTAGTTGAGCGGGAAGCGGCAAAATAGGACAGATCAACCCGTCTCTCCCGCTCATGCCGCCCTTATCCATCTCCTAGGAGACTTCGTACGTGATGTGCGCCCTATGGGAGGGCTCACACGGGCCGGCCGCCCGTCTTACGGGCAGTTGCTGGCGCAATGCTCTGTGTGAGGTGTCTCCCCGGGCAGGATGAGATGCGCGTCCCCGAACTCGTGCCACAGGTACCGCCCCCCGATCGCCGCCTCGTACGCGCGGTCGAGCGCCGCCCGTCCCGCGATCGCCTCCAGCATCAGCAGATGCGACGCCTCCGGCTCATGCAGCCCGGTCACCAGCCCGTCGACGACCCGCACCCCCCGCTCCGGAGTCACCACCAGATCCGTCCACCCCGCACGCGCGCGTACGACCCCGTCCGGCCCGGCGGCCGACTCCACGGCCCGCACAGCGGTCGTCCCCACGGCCACGACCCGCCCGTCTCCCGCCTTCACCGCATTGATCAACCGAGCCGAAGCCTCCGGCACCGCGAACCGCTCCGGATACGGCGGCTCGTGCGCCTCCGCCGACGCCACCCCCGTGTGCAGCGTCACCGGCGCGAACTGCACCCCCCGGCTCACCAGCTCCGCCACCAGCCGCGCGGTGAACGGCCGCGCCGCACTCGGCATCTCAGCGCTGCCCGCGCCATCGGCCGACGACAGCGCGAACACCGTCTGATACACGGACAACGGCTGATCCCGCTCCGTGTACGCGTACCGAATGGGCCGCCCGTGCTCCCCGAACATCCCGATGACATCGGGATCATCCGCCGAGGACACCCGCGCCCACCACAACCGCTCACCCCGGGCACTCAGCGGCTCCTCCAGGACCAGCCGTACGCCCCCGGAGAGCCGCACCTCCGCCCCCGCCGGTCCTCCCGCACGCGCGCGTGTGGTGCCCCGGCCGTCCGGGTCCCGCAGCTCCACGGCCCATCGCCCGTCGTCGCCCCGCGTGGAGAAATGCACCACCACGCGCGCGTGCCCGATCACCCCGTCCACGGCCGCCGCCAGCGTCGGCGAGGTGTTCACCACGAGCAGATCACCGGCCCGCAGCAGCCGAGGCAGCTCCCTGAACCCGTGGTGCGACACCTCCGTACCGCGCGACACCAGCAGCCGTACGGAGTCCCGGTCGAGCCCCGGCCCGCGCTGCTCGACCGGCACACGCGCGTGCAACCCCTCCGGCACCCGTACGGTCGCCGTCGTCATCGCACCTCCAGCAGGGACGGCGCCCCGTAGCGGCCACTGGCCGGCCGCTCGTCGATCAACCGCAGAAAGGCCGGAACCACACTCTCCGGGCTCGGCCGCGGATCGTCGTCGTCCGGTACGGCCGCCGCGTACAGATCCGTGCCCATGTCCCCGGGATCGACCGCCCACACCCGCAGACCCGGCTCCTCCGCGCCCAGCACCGCCGACAAATGGTCCAGCGCCGCCTTGGAGGCCCCGTAGCCGCCCCACGTCTCGTACGCCTCGGCCGCCGCGTCCGAGCTGACATCGATCACCGCGCCCGCCCCCGAGGCCCGCAACAGTGGCAGCGCCTCCTGGACCAGCCCCAGCGCCGCCACCACATTGACCTCCAGGGCCCGCCGCAGCCCGTCCAGCGACAGCCCCTCCAGCCGTACGAGCGGCTCGGCGCCCAGCGCGGACGCGTTGTTCACCAGCAGATCGACCCCGCCCAGCGCACGCGCCGCCGCCACCAGCTCCGCCCGGTGCCCGGCGTCCGTGACATCCCCCGGCAGCGCCTCGACCCGCGTCCCGTACGCCGACAGCTCCTCGGCCGTCTCGCGCAGCACCACCCCGGTCCTGGCGTCCAGCACCAGATCCCAGCCGCGCTCCGCCAGGGCCGCGCCGAGCGCCCGCCCCAGCCCCTTCGAAGCCCCCGTGATGATCGCTACCGGCATGGCATACGTCCCCTCGTCCCGGCCGCCGACCGGTGTGACCGGCGGTGATCTCAACGTAGGAACGCCACCCTCCCGACCGCCTCGTACGCGGGTCGTGACCCACCGGGGCCCTTCGCCCTAGGCCCAAACGCCCGGCCCCACGGCCCCGGACCGACGGACACGCGACCCGAGCCCTAGGGCAGCGGTCCGGGGCCCAGGTCCTACGTCCCCCGCCCTAGATCCGGCGGCCCGGACGCGCACGTCAGCGGTCCGATCCGTGTTGTCGGACCCCGCCGGTACGGTGAGTTCATGAGTCAAGGTCCCCGGTCCGGCCTGGCGGCGGTGAGCGCCGCGCTGCTGGCCATGAGCAGACACCTGGAGGTGCGCGATGTCCTCAAGACGATCGTCGCCTCCGCCCGTGAGCTGCTCGACGCGGAGTACGCGGCCCTCGGCGTCCCCGACGACCACGGCGGCTTCGCCCAGTTCGTCGTCGACGGAGTCAGCGACGCCCAGTGGAAGGCCATCGGCCCCCTCCCGCGCCAGCACGGCATCCTTGCCGCCATGCTCCACGAGGCCACCCCCGAGCGCCTGGCCGACGTCCGCAAGGACCCCCGCTTCGAGGGCTGGCCCAGCGCCCACCCCGACCTGATCGACTTCCTCGGCCTGCCCATCCGCGACGGCGACGAGGTCATCGGCGCCCTCTTCCTCGCCAACAAACGCTGCCCCAAGCCCGACGGCGGCTGCGGCTTCACCGAGGAGGACGAGGCACTGCTGTCGATCCTCGCCCAGCACGCCGCGATCGCCCTGACCAACGCCCGCCTCTACGAGCGCAGCCGCGAACTCACCATCGCCGAGGAGCGCTCCCGGCTCGCCCACGAACTGCACGACGCCGTCAACCAGAAGCTCTTCTCCCTGCGCCTGACCGCCCAGGCCGCCGCCGCCCTCGTCGACCGCGATCCCACACGCGCCAAGGGCGAGCTCCAGCAGGTCGCCGCCCTCGCCGCCGAGGCCGCCGACGAACTGCGCGCGGCCGTCGTCGAACTGCGCCCCGCCGGTCTCGACGAGGACGGCCTGATCGCCACGCTGCGCACCCAGATCCAGGTCCTGGACCGCGCCCACACCGCCCGCGTCACCTTCGCCGGACGCGGCGTGCGCGCCCTGCCCGCCGCCCAGGAGGAGGCCATGCTGCGCGTCGCCCAGGAGGCCCTGCACAACGCCTTGCGCCACTCCGGCGCCGAACACGTCGACGTCGCCCTCGACCGCCGGGGCACCGGAGCCGTCCTCCGCGTCACCGACGACGGCACCGGCTTCGACCCCCAGGCGATACGCCGCGCCGGACGCCATCTCGGCCTGGTCTCCATGCGCGACCGGGCCAGCGGGGTCGGCGGCACCCTGACCGTGGAATCGGCGCCCGGAAAGGGCACCACGATCGAGATGGAGGTCCCCGGTGGCTGACGCAATCAAGGTGCTCCTCGTCGACGACCACCAGGTGGTCCGCCGGGGCCTGCGCACCTTCCTGGAGGTGCAGGACGACATCGAGGTCGTGGGCGAGGCCGCCGACGGCGCCGAAGGGGTCGCCCGAGCCGAGGAACTGAAGCCGGACGTCGTCCTCATGGACGTCAAGATGCCCGTCATGGACGGCGTCGAGGCCCTCCGCAGACTCCGCGAACTCGACAACCCCGCGCGCGTGCTCATCGTCACCAGCTTCACCGAGCAGCGCACGGTCGTCCCCGCCCTGCGCGCCGGAGCCGCCGGATACGTCTACAAGGACGTCGACCCCGACGCCCTCGCCGGCGCCATCCGCTCCGTGCACGCCGGCCACATCCTCCTCCAGCCGGAGGTCGCCGGTGCCCTGCTGTCCCAGGAGGAGGCCAACTCCGGGCAGGGGAGAGGCAGTTCACTCACCGAGCGAGAGCGCGAGGTGCTCGGCCTGATCGCCGACGGCCGCTCCAACCGAGAGATAGCCCGAGCACTTGTCCTCTCTGAGAAGACGGTCAAGACCCACGTCTCCAACATCCTCATGAAGCTCGACCTCGCCGACCGCACCCAGGCAGCGCTCTGGGCGGTACGCCACGGTGTGACCGGATGACGGGCCCGTCCGCCCGTGCGACCGTCGGCGAGGTCCGCCCGTACGGCAATCCGGAAGGTCCCCCTCCGGGCTGAGATTCATACTGTCGGGTGTATGTCCCCCGGATGGCGCATCCTCGCCGGATGCCCCGCGTTCTTCAGAGCGTGCTGCGCGCGACCGCCGCAGTGATCGTAACGAAGGGCTATGAAGTGAAGAACGTCAAGAAGGCCGCCGCTGTCACGATGGTGGCCGGTGGCCTCGTCGCCGCCGGTGCCGGTATGGCCGCCGCCCACGGCGGCGCCCACGCGGACGGCAAGGCGCTCAACTCGCCGGGCGTCGTCTCGGGCAACGTCATCCAGGCCCCGGTCCACGTCCCCGTGAACGCGGTCGGCAACAGCGTCAGCGTCGTCGGCATCCTGAACCCGGCCTTCGGCAACCTGGGCGTCAACCACTGACATCCCCGGCCCACCAGTGACCACCGGCCTTCCAGCAACTCCTGGAAGGCCGGTCAGGTTTTCCCCCGGCTCCACTCAGCCGCAGGCAGCCGCAGCCGTCGTAGCTGCGGGCAGTCGTGCCGCTGGGGCGAGGCCCACCCGGCAGTCGTCGTGGTTGCGGTTCGTGCTGCCGGTGCGGCTGTCCCCCAGTAGTCCCCACAGCTGCGGGCAGTCGTGCCGCTGGGGCGAGGCCCACCCGGCAGTCGTCGTAGCTGCGGTTCGTGCTGCCGGTGCGGCTGTCCACCCAGCAGTCCCCACAGCTGCGGGCAGTCGTGCCGCTGGGGCGGCACGGGTGGGCGCAGCGGCACCCTGTCAGCGCCGGTAAGCGAAACCCACCCCCGCCCAGCCCCAGCCGCCGGGTAACGACGCAACAGGGGTCACCGCACCCCCGCCCGGCCAACCCGCCGGGCAACACCGGACCAGGGGCCCGGCGCACCCACCCAAAGCGGCGCCCGCCTACCGCTCCCGCTCCTCCACAACGGAGTTGTACGCAGCCACCTGCGCCCTCCGAGCCGTCCGCTCCACCGGCCGCAACGCACCCGCCCGCGAGGCCATCTCGGAGGCGCTGACGGCCCCACCGTGCCCGTTCTCGTACGCCACGGCGATCAACACCCCCACCCGCTGCGCCAGCTCCAACACCCGCACCGCCCGCGGCGGATACCCCGGCGCCAACACCTCACGCCCCCGCTCGGCCCGCGCCCGATACGCGTCGATGGCCGCCTCCGCCACCGGCCCCGAAGCCGCCACGTCCAACCGCGACAACACCGCCGTCGCCTCCCGCAGCGCCTCCGCCAACTCCCGCTCGGCCTCCCCGAGCGACGGCACATCGGCGGGCGGCGCCTCCCGAACCTCCAGACAGTGCCAGACCACCTCGACATGCTCGTCCCCGACGGGCCCGACCGAGTACACCTCCGGCACCAGCCCCAGCGCACCCCCGTGGCAGATCACCGCCTCCTCCGCCTCCAGCGCCCGCTTGTTGAACTCCGGCGGCCCGCTCAGCCCCAACGGATGCCCCGGCGCCGGCAACGCCACCCGGAACCCGGTCACCCCGAGCCCCCGCAACCGCCCGAGCGCGAGCGTCAGCCCGACGGGCCCCGACTCCCCGGGCAACCCCTCCACCCGATGCCGAGCGTCCTCCCCGACAATCGCGAGCACCGCGTCATCCGGCGAGACAAGTCCGGCAAGAAGGGCATTTCCCCAAGCGGCAAGGCGTCCTGAACGTGGTTCCGAGAGCATGCCCCCACCCTAAGGACCGACCGATGGAATGGAGGGCCCGACCGGTGGCGTAGATTTCCCTGAGGGCTGCGCCCACTCGGCGGTGGCTCCAAACCACAGGCGTACGCGACAGCCGAGACAGGCCGACACTGCAAGGGGAGACAGCGCGCTCATGAGCGATGTTCTGGAGCTGGAGGACGTATCCGTGGTCCGCGAGGGCCGGGCTCTCGTGGACCAGGTCTCCTGGTCGGTCAAGGAGGGCGAGCGCTGGGCCATCCTCGGCCCCAACGGCGCCGGCAAGACCACCCTCCTCAACGTCGCCTCCAGCTACCTCTTCCCCAGCAAGGGCACCGCCACCATCCTCGGCGACACCCTCGGCCAGGTCGACGTCTTCGACCTGCGCCCCCGCATCGGCATGGCCGGCATCGCCATGGCCGAGAAGCTCCCCAAGCGCCAGACCGTCCTGCAGACCGTGCTGACCGCCGCGTACGGCATGACGGCCACCTGGAACGAGGACTACGAGGAGATCGACGAGCAGCGCGCCCGCGCCTTCCTCGACCGGCTCGGTATGACCGAGTACGTCGACCGCAAATTCGGCACCCTCTCCGAGGGCGAGCGCAAGCGCACCCTGATCGCCCGCGCCCTGATGTCCGACCCCGAGCTGCTCCTGCTCGACGAGCCCGCCGCCGGCCTCGACCTCGGCGGCCGCGAGGACCTCGTACGCCGTCTCGGCCGCCTCGCCCGCGACCCCATCGCCCCCTCCATGATCATGGTCACGCACCATGTCGAGGAGATCCCCCCGGGCTTCACCCACGTCCTGATGATCCGCCAGGGCAAGGTCCTCACCGCGGGCCCGCTGGAGCTGGAGCTGACCTCCCGCAACCTCTCCCTCTGCTTCGGCCTCCCTCTCGTCGTCGAGCAGAGCGACGACCGCTGGACCGCCCGCGGACTGCCCCTCACCTGACCTCCAACTTCTCCCCCTCTCCCGCCAGTCGGACGCCCCGGCTCCACAACCCGGCCGGGGCGCACCGGACTTGGCGACCCTCATACGTGATCTTTGTCCCCGCGCACCCTGTCGGAGGGCCGGTCGCGGACCTACCATTGCCCCTGTGGACAGCATCGACGCATGGGTGTGGTGGCTGATCGGCGCAACCGGGCTCGGTATCGCCCTCGTCGTGACCGCGATGCCGGAACTGGGCATGCTCGCCCTGGGCGCCGTCGCCGGCGCCGTGACCGCGGGGCTGGGCGGCGGTGTCGTACTCCAGGTGATCGTCTTCACCGTCGTCTCCGTCGCCCTCATCGCCGTCGTACGGCCCGTCGCGGCCCGCCACAGATCCTCACGCCCCCAACTCGCCACCGGCGTCGACGCCTTGAAAGGCAAACACGCCGTGGTCCTGGAGCGGGTCGACGGATCGGGCGGCCGTATCAAGCTGGCCGGCGAGGTCTGGTCCGCCCGCGCCCTCGACACCGCACAGACCTACGAAGTGGGCCAGGAAGTGGACGTCGTGGAGATCGAGGGGGCCACTGCGATCGTCATGTGACGCTTACGACTCCCACGACCGACCCTGCACAACCGACTTCGCGTGACTGACCTCGAACGACGTGGTCACGACGTGATGACGCTATGAACTGAACGACCCACCTGGCAGGCGCTGTTCTGCCAGACTCGACGAGCAAGATCTTCAACATCCAATCGGGCATAAGATCTTTTCGGAAGCGCCGACGCGGAGAAGGGCACGGGGAACACACGATGGGACCGGTCGTCATCGTCCTGATCATTCTGGTGGTGTTGGTCTTCATCGCCCTGATCAAGACCATCCAGGTCATCCCACAGGCCAGCGCCGCCATCGTCGAGCGCTTCGGCCGCTACACGCGGACACTCAACGCGGGCCTCAACATCGTGGTCCCGTTCATCGACACCATCCGTAACCGCATCGACCTGCGCGAACAGGTCGTACCGTTCCCGCCGCAGCCGGTGATCACCCAGGACAACCTGGTCGTGAACATCGACACGGTGATCTACTACCAGGTCACGGACGCCCGCGCGGCCACCTACGAGGTCGCCAGCTACATCCAGGCCATCGAGCAGCTCACGGTCACCACCCTCCGCAACATCATCGGCGGCATGGACCTGGAGCGCACCCTCACCTCCCGCGAGGAGATCAACGCGGCCCTGCGCGGCGTCCTCGACGAGGCCACCGGCAAATGGGGCATCCGTGTCAACCGCGTCGAGCTGAAGGCGATCGAGCCCCCGACCTCCATCCAGGACTCGATGGAGAAGCAGATGCGCGCCGACCGTGACAAGCGCGCCGCGATCCTCACCGCCGAAGGTACGCGCCAGGCCGCCATCCTCACCGCGGAGGGCGAGAAGCAGTCCCAGATCCTCCGCGCCGAGGGTGAGGCCAAGGCCGCCGCCCTGCGCGCCGAAGGTGAGGCCCAGGCCGTCCGTACGGTCTTCGAGGCCATCCACGCCGGAGACCCGGACCAGAAGCTTCTCAGCTACCAGTACCTCCAGATGCTCCCGAAGATCGCCGAGGGCGACGCCAACAAGCTCTGGATCGTCCCCAGCGAAATCGGCGACGCCCTCAAGGGCCTCTCCGGAGCCATGGGCAACTTCGGCGCCATGGGCGGCACCACCCCCAGCGTCCCGTCCCCGAAGAACGGCAACGACCCATCGGACCGCCGAGAGAGGCCGTCGATCGACTAGCAACAAATGGGGCCCGCCTTCATGACGAAGGCGGGCCCCAACTTACTCAGGGGCGCGGGGCTGTGTTGAATATGCGGCTTCGCCGCGTGGGCGCGACCAGCCACACTCAGCCCGCACCCCGCACCGGACAGTTGCCCAACGGCGCTACGCGGCTTTCTGCGACAACCACCCCGGAAGCGCATCAAAGTCCTCATGCCCCAAAGACAAAAGCATCGCATCAGCCGGAGTCGGCTCAAACGGCTGCCGAAGCAACGGCATCCCTGCCTGCTCCGGAGTCCGGTCCGCCTTACGGTGATTGTCCTCGGCACACGAAGCCACCGTGTTCAACCACGTGTCCCCACCACCCCGAGACCGAGGCACCACATGGTCCACAGTGGTCGCCCGGCGGCCGCAGTAAGCGCACCTGTGCCGGTCCCGTACCAGCACACCCCGCCTCGACCACGGCGCTTGTCTTCGGAACGGCACTCGTACATACCTGCACAGCCTGATCACCCGGGGCGCCGGTATATCGACCGCGGCTCCGCGCATACGCAACTCAGGGTGGGTCTGCTCGACAACCGCCTTGTCCTGCAGCACCAGAACGACGGCTCGGTTGAGCGTCACCGTCGACAGCGGCTCGAAGCTCGCGTTCAGTACCAGCGTGTCCCGCATCCCCGCCCACCTCCTGTGCACCGGCCCATCCCCCGGCGGGCTGGGCTTGGATCAACTCTGGCCGGGCACGCCGAGATGGACAACGCAATAAAAAATGCCCGCCCCTGATCACTTCCATGACCAGAGACGGGCAAACGTTCAATGAACGTCCGGCTTCGTTACTTTTCCGCGACCGCCGCGTACTCACCGATGAGTTGAGCGCGCGCCAGGGTGTGGAACCGCAGATTGAAACCGACAACGGCGGGCGAAGCATCGGAATCCGGACCGAGCTTCTCCTGGTCCACGGCGTACACGGTGAAGACATAGCGGTGCGCCGGGTCCCCGGGCGGCGGCGCGGCACCACCGAAGTCCTTCGTCCCGTAGTCGTTGCGCGCATGCACGACGCCCTCGGGCAGCCCCTCGAACTTCCCCGAGCCCGCACCCGTCGGCAGCTCCGTCACGGACGCCGGGATGTCGAACAGCACCCAGTGCCAGAACCCGCTCCCCGTGGGGGCGTCGGGGTCGTAGCAGGTCACGGCGAAGCTCTTGGTCTGCGGCGGGAAACCCTCCCAGCGCAGCTGCGGCGAGGTGTTCCCCTCCGCGTAGACCTGAGCGTCCTTAAGCGTCGCGCCCGGCCGGACCTCCTCGCTCGTGACCGTGAACGACGGCACGACCGGAAGGAAATCATGGGGGAGCGGCGGCCTCTTCGGCTCGGTCACCTCGGTACCTCCTGATGGGTCTGGGGTTGGTCTCCTCAGAGCCTAGAACCAGCTGCGCTTGCTGCCGACCTCCGACAGCCACTGGTTCAGATATGCCGCCCAGTCGGTGCCCTGGTAGTCGTGCAGCCCCACCTTGAACGCGCGGAACGAGTCACTGCCCTCGCTGAACAGACCGGGCTTCTTGTCCATCTCCAGCACGACATCCATCTCGCGCTCATCGGCGACGAAGCTCAACTCGACCTGGTTCAGCCCGTGGTACTGCTGGGGCGGGAAGAACTCGATCTCCTGGTAGAACGGCAGCTTCTGCCGCGTACCGCGAATGTGACCGCGCTCCATGTCCGCGTTCTTGAAACGGAAGCCCAGCTGGACGAAGGCGTCCAGGATCGCCTGCTGCGCCGGCAGCGGGTGCACATTGATCGGGTCCAGGTCACCGGAGTCGACCGCACGAGCGATCTCCAGCTCGGTGGTCACACCGATGTGCATCCCCGGCAGGGTCTGCCCCTGGATCGTGGTGACCGGCGTCTCCCAGGGAATCTCCAGCCCGAACGGCACCACGTGAACGGCCTCGGCCTTCAGCTCGAAGGCACCACCGAGCCGCTGCTTGGTGAACTCGATGTCCTGCTTGTACTCGGCGTCCTGGCCCTCGACCTCGACCTTGGCCTGCAGCCCGACCGAGAGCGCCTCGATCTGCTGGTCCACGGAGCCGCCCTGAATGCGCACCTCACCCTGGACGACACCACCCGGGACGACATTGACCTCCGTCAACACCGTCTCGACCGAAGCGCCACCGGCCCCCAGGCTCGCGAGCAGCCGCTTGAACCCCATAACTGTTCCTCCCGTCAGGCAACGCCTGTCTATCTGTGTGGCTCTGTCTGTCTTGTGTGTGGTGCTTGTTGTGTGTGGTGTGGATCGCGCCGTGGCGTGAATCCTTGATCCCTACAAACGCAAACCGGCGGTGGCCGGTTCCGCGCCCTCAGCCTTCCAACGAGGACGCCTCCTCGCCACCCGTCGACCCGCACCCGTCTGGACTACCCTCGTACGCCATGATCGCGAGCCCCGACCGTACGCCCCTCGCCCGGGAGTTCTTCGACCGCCCCGTCCTGGAGGTCGCCCCCGACCTCCTGGGCCGCGTCCTCGTACGCCACACCCCCGACGGTCCGATCGAACTCCGCCTCACAGAGGTGGAGGCATACGACGGCGCGAACGACCCCGGCTCACATGCCTATCGCGGTCGCACGGCCCGCAACGGCGTGATGTTCGGTCCGCCCGGACATGTGTACGTCTACTTCACCTACGGCATGTGGCACTGCATGAATCTGGTGTGCGGCCCGGAAGGCCGCGCGAGCGCGGTGCTGCTCCGCGCCGGCGAGATCACCGAGGGCGCCGAGCTCGCCCGCAAACGTCGAATCTCGGCCCGAAATGACAAGGAACTGGCCAAAGGCCCCGCACGCCTGGCCACCGCCCTGGATGTGGACCGAGCCCTGGACGGCACCGACGTCTGCACCTCGGACGCCTCACCGCTGACTGTCCTCACCGGTACGCCCGTCACCCCTGACCAGGTACTCAACGGCCCCCGTACCGGCGTGGCCGGAGACGGCGGAGTCCACCCCTGGCGCTTCTGGGTCGCGGGCGACCCCACCGTGAGCCCCTATCGGGCCCATGTCCCCCGCCGACGCTCAACTTGACTAGCCTCTGGGCGATCCGTAACGTAGCCCGAGCCGCTTGAGCCGGTACGGCGATCAGCCACCATCCGAAAGCGGCGAACCCACTACCTACGACAACCCCTCAGCGGGGGCGCATTAGGCGTGCCCTAATTCAAGCCCGCACCACTCAATTATGAGTTCCCGAGGGAATCGGCTAACGTAGTGAATGTCGAAAGGCCGCGAGGGAAACCGAGAGGCCCAAGGCAAATCCCACCGACTGGGAATCGGATCGGAAAACGATCTGATAGAGTCGGAAACGCAAGATAGCAAGACCGAAGGGAAGCGCCCGGAGGAAAGCCGAGACGAGAGTCTGGGTGAGTACGAAGGAAGCGTCCGTTCCTTGAGAACTCAACAGCGTGCCAA
>NZ_JBSFVY010000019.1:93941-215763 GCF_053592555.1 Streptomyces sp. NPDC002643 | reverse complement strand
GCCACGCGCCACGCGCCACGCGCCACGCGCCACGCGCCACGCGCCACGCGCCACGCGCCACGCGCCACGCGCCACGCGCCACGCGACGCGCGCCACGCGCCACGCGCCACGCGCCACGCGACGCGTGACGCGGGGCCGCGTGACCGGCCGAGGGCCGAGGGCCGAGGGCCGTGTGGCGGTGGGCGGTGGGCGGTGGTTCGCGGACTACGCCCCGAGCAGGCGTACGGGGGAACCGGCCAGGTAGGCCTGGATGTTCTCCACGGCCTGGCCGTAGTACGTGGCGTAGTTGGCGCGCGAGACATAGCCGAGGTGGGGCGTGGCGAGGAGGCGGGGAGCGGTGCGCATGGAGTGATCGGCGGGGAGGGGTTCGAGGTCGAAGACGTCGACGCCGGCTCCGGCGATACGGCCCTCGTGGAGCGCGGCGAGCAGCGCGTCCTGGTCGACGATGGCCGCGCGGGAGGTGTTGATCAGGTAGGCGGTCGGCTTGAGGAGGGCGAGTTCGGGGGCGCCGAGGAGGCCGCGGGTGCGGTCGCCGAGGGCGAGGTGGACGGAGACGAAGTCGCTGTCGGAGAGCAACTCCTCCTTGGACGCGGCCAGATGGACGCCAACTTCGTCGGCGTACTCCTTGGTGAGGTTCTGGCTCCAGGCGGTCACCCGCATACCGAAGGCGAGACCGACGCGGGCCACCCGGCTGCCGATCCTGCCGAGCCCCAGCAGGCCGAGGCGGGCGCCGTGCAGATCCGCGCCCACGGTGCTCTGCCAGGGGCCGCCGCCGCGCAGGGCGTCGTTCTCGGGGACCAGCCCACGGGCGAGGCCGAGAAGCAGCGCCCAGGTCAACTCGACGGGCGGGGTGGAGGAACTGGCCGTACCGCACACGGTCACGCCCTGTGCCCCGGCCGCCGCGTAGTCGATCACCGAGTTGCGCATACCGGAGGCGATGAGGAGGCGTAGCCGGGGCAGCCGCCGGATCACGGAGCCGGGAAACGCGACGCGCTCCCTCAGGGTGACGACGATCTCGAACGCTTCGAGCGCCGCCACCAGCGCGTCCTCGTCCCCGAAGTGCTCCCGGAAGCTCACCACTTCGACGTCGCCGGCGACGGCCGACCAGTCGGCGACCTCGGTGGCGACCCCCTGGTAGTCGTCGAGCACGGCACAACGCAGTCGCGATCGCATGTCAGACGCCTTCCGGTCAGCCCTTCGGGGATGGGCAGCCGGCTTCACCGGCCCGACAGGACTCTACCCAGAGCGGATCTCCGCTCGACGGCCGTCACAGGGTGTCCGTGATCCGGTGCCAAGCGCCGCTTGGAAGGCGCTTGTTGTGTCCATCCGTGGCCGGGGCCGGGGCCAGGGCGAGGCCGAGCAGGGCGAAATCCTCCTCCCGCCATGGGACGTCCAGCCGGTCACGGAGAGAGCGGTCGCCCTGCCCGGACGCAGCCACGTACCTGGTACAGAGGCTTCCCGCCCGGATTCCCGGTGCTTCCTGCGGCGTCTTCCACTCGGAGCCCAGGGCGGTGCACGGGGCCAAAGAGGCGGCTATCTTTTCTCTTCGGCGCGCAAGAGCGCACAGGGCACAGCGCGGACGAGGAGGCGGACGGCGGACGTGGTGAGCCTGGGTTCCGGGGCGGGGGCGTCTTCTGCCGAGCTTCTCCCCGCCCATCTGACGTCGGCCGACGCGTGGCGTTCGCTGTGCTCGCGGTCCGCCCCGGCGCATGGGCAGGCTCTGGTGCGAGTCGAAGTCGTGGTGGACGACGGCACCCGTCGGGTGCTCATGGTCGGCGGCTCAGGGCCAAAGACCTGGGGTCTCCCGTCCGCGATCGTCGCCGGGGACGAGGCGCCCGGGTCGGCCGTGCGACGGGCGGTCGCCGGCCTTTCGGGCCGCCCGGACGGACGCCTGCTGCTGATGCACTGCCACCACTCCGGCGACGGCGCCCACCCCACTGTGACGCTGGTCTTCGACGGAGGCACGGTCGGCGCCGACGCCCAGGCCGAGACGTGCCCCCGAACGCCGTACGCGGCGTCGGCCCTTCTCGACCCCGACTGGGCAGCCCATCCAGCGGTGGCATCCCGGATCGGCGCGGCGATACAGGCCCGGGGGGCGGACGGCGGGCTGCCCGTGGTGTGGCACGGCGTCCCCGCGCCACAGGGGCCGTCACCCTGTCCGCTGACCGACGAGTTGTGGAGCGAGCACCTTGCCTGGCAGTTGTCGGAGACCGCTCTGCGGATCGATCGTTCCCTCTCCTGGCCCGTGACCATCGAGGCCGCGTCCGACGTTCACCTCGTGCTGACTGAAGATGAGGACACGGTCAGGCCGGTCACCGTGGGACTGTTCTGGCCGGGCGGCCACGCGAAACTCACCCCCGATGTGCACCGGCAGGACGGTCGGGTGCGGCGGACGGTCGCGCATCTCTCGGGCAGTCGGCCGGGGCCCGGTGTCCGAGCCTATGTCGACAGTCACGTGTACGCCGGAGATCCACTGACCGCGCACGGACTGGCGTTCGAAGAGGTGCCTCTCCAGGGTGAGTCAGGGACGTTTCCCGCCTGGCGGATATCCCCGGACAGCACCTCGACCACGTGGGTCATCGCCGTACACGGGCGGGGCGCGACCCGCCGAGAGGCCCTTCGTGTCCTGCCCACGCTCACCTCGTCGGGCGCGACGACGCTCGTGGTCGGCTACCGCAACGACCCGGACTGTCCGGCGAGCCCCAACGGCTTCACTCACCTCGGCGACACCGAATGGCGGGACGTCGCTCTGGCCGTTCGGTACGCGCGCGCCAGCGGTGCCACCTCCGTGGTGCTCTACGGCTGGTCCATGGGTGCCATGCTGGCGCTCACCGCGCTGCGCCGGATGCGCTCCGAGGAGACGGACTTGGTCCGGGGCATCGTCGCGGACTGTCCCGTACTCGACTGGGACGCCACGTTCACGGCCCAGTCGGCTCAGTACGGGTTGTCGGAGGACTTCGCGCGACGCGTCCAGCGTCATATCGAATCGCGGACGGCCCTGTCCCTGGCGGAGCTGAGCCAGACGGACCTGGCCGGCACGCTCTCCGTTCCGATGCTGCTGTTCGTCGACACCGCCGACCGCACCGTGCCCGCCCGGCCCGCGCTCGACCTCGCCCGCTCAAACCCCGATCTGATCACCCTGATCACGTCGGATGCCGGGCACGGACGGGGCTGGAACCAGGATCCCGGTCGGTATGAGGCGGCGGTCCGCTCGTTCCTGGCGTCCATGGTGTGAGGGGCCTCAACGGCCCACCTGTACGCCGCCGGCGACCCACCGACGCGCGTCCCGGTGGGCCGCCGATGCCGGACCCGTGAGCGGACCCGGGGCAGGAGCCCGCTACGGCTTCGGAGACCTGCTCTGCTGACGCCTGCGTGCCGTGGCCGCGAGCCGGTCCCTGCGGCGGCCCGCGGCGGCCCTGGCCCGCTCCATCTGTCCTTCGCCCTGACCGTCGTCCAAGTGCGTCGCGAGCGCGTGGACCGTCGGGTACTGGAACATCTTGGCGACTGGCAGCTCGACCCCCAACCGCTCACGGAGCAGTTGATGGACCGTGGTGATGGACAGCGAGGTGCCTCCGAGATCGAAGAAGCTGTCGTGGACCCCGACCCGGTCTACGGCGAGGACCTCGCGCCATATCCCCGCGACCGCCTCCTCCGTCGGGGTCCCCGGGGCGACGTACTCCTCGTCGAGGCTGGGCCTGGTGTCCTGGGGGGCCGGCAGCGCCCGGCGGTCGACCTTGCCGTTCGGGTTGAGCGGAAGGGCGTCCAGCATCACGAACGTCGCCGGTATCAGGTACTCCGGCACCTCTCCGCCGAGGTGACGGCGCAGCTCGCTCGCCGTGGGCGCCGGGCTCTTCAGGGCTACCACGTAGGCCACGAGCCGCCGTTCCCGGTCCGCGTCGCCGTAGGCCATGACGATGCTTCTGCCGACCGACGGGTGCCGCTCCAGCGCGGCTTCGACCTCCCCGGGTTCGATCCGGAATCCGCGGATCTTCAACTGGTCGTCGATCCTGCCCAGATGCCTGATCGTCCCGTCGGGCAGCAGCCGCACCAGGTCGCCGGTCCGGTACAGGCGGGAGCCCGGCCGCTGCGAGCGCGTGTCGGGAACCAGCCGGTCCGCGGTCAGTCCCGGCCGGTTGAGGTAGCCCTGGGTCAGGGCCGGGCCGCTGAGGCACATCTCCCCGGCCGCCCCCATGGGCACCGGCTCCAGCGAACTGTTGAGCACCGAGACCGTGATGCCGGGCAAGGGCTTCCCCACCAGTACGGTGGCCCCGACGGTCGACGGCTCGGCGGCCCGGTCCTCGGGCACGTCGTACGTCGTCGCGATGCCCGAGACCTCGGTGTGCCCCAGCATGTTGACGAACCGCGCCCGGGGTCCCAGCTCCTTCGACCACCAGCGCGGCACGCCGGGGGACAGCGGCTCGCTGGCGGACAGCAGCAGCCTCAGCCGGTTGTCGAGGAGTTCGCGCCGCCGCTCCGGCTCCAGCCGGTCGAGGGCCTCCACACAGTGCTGCCAGGAGGATGGGTTCAGCGACATGACGGTGACGCCGTGGTTCTTCACCGTGCCGAACAGGGCGATGACGTCCGCCACGTGCGAGGGATCGGCGATCACCACACTGCCACCGGAGGACAGCGGCAGTGTCAACTGGCGCAGGGAGGCGGCGAAGGCCAGGGACTGGGCCAGCAGATGCCGGTCCCGGGCGCCCACGCCGAGACGCTCGGAAAGCCCCCGCGCCTGGAGCGAGACACCGGCGTGGGACATCATCACGCCCTTGGGCCGCCCGGTTGATCCGGAGGTGTAGATGACACAGGCCAGGTCCGCCGGACCGGTCGCGGTGACCGGGTCGTCCGCCGGGTACGCGTCCAGGTCCTCACCGTCCACATGAAGCAGGGTGACCGCGGAGGGCACGTGCTCGGCCGGGACCGAGGAGTGCGTCAGGACGACGTCGACGTGCGCGTCCGCAAGCAGGAAGCGCACCCGGTCGGCCGGATACGCGGGGTCGACCGGTACGTACGCCGCCTCGGCCTTGAGCACGGCGAGCACGGCGACGACCTGGTCGACGCCGGGCCGGAGCATGACGGCCACGCGCGAGCCCCGCTCCGCTCCCCGCGCCCGCACATGGCGGGCCAGCCGGTTCGCCCTCGTGTTCACCTGCTCGTACGTCCATTCCCCCGACGCGTCGATGACGGCGACGGTATCGGGGGTGCGTGCCGCCTGCGCCTCGATCAGGCGGGTCACCGGCGTGAGTGCGTCGGCGTCGACGGGGGAGTCCGACGGCCGGGGCAGTTCCTCCTCGCCGACCATCGGCACCGCGGAGATCCTGCCCCGGGGGTCGGCCGCGAGGCCGTCCAGCAGGGCCCGCAGATGGCGAGACATCGCCTCGATGGTCCGCTCGTCGAAGAGATCGGTGTTGTAGATCATCGATCCCGTCATGTCCCCGCCGGTCTCGGCCAGGTGCAGCGAGATGTCGAACTGGGACGACCGGCGCGGCAGCGGCACCGACGCGACGGGCAGACTGCCGATCGCGCCCTTCAACCCCGCGTCCCCGAAGGCCAGGGCCGCGAGTCCGCTGTCTCCGGAGAGATGGGTCTGCTGGAAGGTGAACGACACCTGGAAGACCGGAGTACGGCTCGGATCGCGGGCGAGGCCCAGCCGCTCCACCATGGCGGCGAACGGGAAGTCCTGGTGCGCCAGTGCCTGCACCGTGACCTCGCGGGTGCGCCCCAGCACCTGCTCGAAGGTCGGATCCCCCGACAGGTCGACCCGCAGCGGCACCGTGTTGGCCAAGTGTCCCACCAGCCCGGCCAGGGCCGCACGGCTGCGCGCGGCCAGCGGCGAACCCACGACGATGTCGGACTGGCCGGAGTAGCGGTGCAGCAGGACGGAGTAGGCGGCCAGCAGCACCGTGTACAGCGTCACGCCGTGACGCTCGGCGAGTGTCCGCAGCCGCGAGGTGAGACCCGCGTCGAGGCCGAAGCGGTGGATGGACCCGGAATAGGTCTGCACAGCGGGCCGCGGCCGGTCCGTGGGCAGGTCGAGCACGGGCAGCGAGCCGCTCAGCGACCGCTTCCAGTACTCCCACAGACGATCGCCTTCGGCACCGCTCACCAGCTCCGCCTGCCAGGCGGCGTATCCGGCGTACGTGGCGCCCAGCGGAGGGAGATCCGCCGCGGCTCCGGAGTCGTACAGCATTCCCAGTTCGGTGAGCAGGACCTCGACCGACCAGAAGTCCGCGGCGACGTGGTGCACGGCGATGAGCAGCACATGCTCTGCGTCGTCCCGGCGGAACAGCTCGGCGCGGAGCACCGGCCCGTCCGCCAGGTCGAAGGGACGCTCGGCGGCGCGGGAGAGCGCGGCGTCCAGATCGGCGTCGGACCAAGCCCTCGCGTCGTGGTGGGCAAACTCCAGGGCGGGGTCGTCCCCGATCACCTGGACGGGCCGGCCGGCCGCCGTGTCGTAGGTGGTCCGCAGAATCGGGTGGCGCAGTACGAGGGCCTCGAACGCGGCCCTCAGGGCTTCGGTGTCGACGTCCGCGTGGATGCGCAGGGCACACGCGATCGTGTAGGCGGAGGTGTCAGGAGCCAGCCTCTGGAGAAACCACATGGCGGCCTGCCCGGCGGACAGCGGATGCCCGGATACACCCTCGGTGGCGGCGGGCGAGAAGAGACTAATGGGCGCCGGGGCGTCGATCGCCTCGGCGAGCCGGTCGATGATCTCGCTCACCGTCGGGCCGTCGAGGAGCAGCGCGAGCGGCAGCAGAACGCCCAGATCGGCTTCCACCGCGTGCTGGAGTTGGGTGGCCTTCAGGGAGTCCAGGCCGAGGTCGGCGAGCGAGTGGTCGGCCGACACGTGTCCGGCGCCGCCGGGCAGACCGAGTGTTCGTGCGATCAGCCGCTGCGTATGGGCCGCGACGAGCGCTCGCCGCTCGGCCCCGGGCGCGGCGAGGATCTCCTCACGCGGACGCGGTCCGGTCGCCGGCCCGGCCGTCCCGGACGGGTACGTGTCCGTCACGTCGAGCCGGTGCCGGGCCACCACGAGCAGTTCCCCGGCGAGATGGCGTTGCCTGCACCGGCCACGCTGTACCTTGCCGCTGGTGGTGCGGGGCACACTGCGCGACCTGACCAGGACCACCTCGAAGACCGGGAGTTCGTGGTCCCGGAGCACCTCGCGCCGTACCGCCGCCGCGATCTCCTCGGAGGGGAGGTCGTCCCTGCCGACTTCCACCTCGTGCACGAGGACCAGGCGTTCCTCGCCCGCCTCGTCCACGGAGAAGGCCGCGGCGCCGTCGGGCCGCAAGGCGGGATGCGCCCGGGTGGCGCTGGCCTCGATGTCCTGCGGATAGTGGTTGCGTCCGCGGATGATCACAAGGTCCTTCTGCCGCCCCGTGACGAACAGTTCTCCCTCATCGAGGAATCCCAGGTCCCCGGTGCGCAGATAGGAGCCGGTGCCGTCCTCAAGGCACGCCGCGAACGTCTCGGCGCTGAGTTCGGGCCGGTTCCAGTAGCCGGCGGCCACGCTCGGCCCGGACACCCAGATCTCGCCGACACCGCCGGGCGGGCTCGGCCGGCGCGTCTGCGGGTCGACGATCCGGACGTCCAGCTCCGGCCGGGGCCGGCCACAGCCCACAAGCCGCGCCGCGGCGGTGTCGTCGGCCCGGCTCCGCCGTACCACGCCGTCGGCGAGCGCCGTGCGCGCGAAGAAGCGGGTGACCGGCGCCGCCGCCGGTTCCACGCTGCTGACCAGCAGGGTCGACTCGGCCAGTCCGTAGCAGGGGAGGAAGGACTCCGGCCGGAATCCGCACGGGGCGAAGCGGTCGGCGAACCGTTCCAGGGTCTGCGCGCGCACGGGTTCCGCACCGTTGAACGCCACGCGCCAACCGCTGAGGTCTAGCTGGGCGAGCTGTTCGTCGGTCACCCGCTGAACGCAGAGGTCGTAGGCGAAGTTCGGGCCGCCGCTGATCGTCGCGCCGGTCTCGCTGATCTGGCGCAGCCAGTCGAACGGTGACTGGAGAAAGGCCAGGGGCGCCATGAGGGTCACGGGGAAGCCGGCGTAGAGCGGCTGGAAGATTCCTCCGATAAGCCCCATATCGTGGTATGAGGGCAGCCAGATCACCGCGCGTGTGTGCGTGTCGCTGCCGAAACTCCCGGCGATGAGCGAGGAGTTGTGCAGCAGGTTCGCGTGAGTCACCACCACGCCGCGGGGGCTGGCCGTCGAGCCGGAGGTGTACTGGAGCAGGGCGGGCGCCGCGGGATCGAGCCGCTCCCCGGAGAGGACCTCGGCCGGCAGGTCGGCCGGCGCGTCCAGGGTGACCCTCGCGATCGAGTCGGGCAGCGCGTCGACCGCGTCCAGCTTGCGCAGCAGCGCCCGGGTCGACAGCGCGGCACGGGGGCGGGCGTCGGCCACGACCGCCGCCAGCCGGGAATCCGAACGGCCCGCCCGCTGCGGGTAGGTCGGCACTGCGACGAATCCGGCCGCCATGCAACCGAACATCGCGACGACGAAGTCCAGACCGGGCGGGCAGAGCAGCAGGGCACGGTCGCCGGGGGCCCCGTGAGCCCGGAGTTCCCGTGCGACCCCCTCCGCCCGGCGGAACAGTTCCGCGTATGTCAACGAGTACTCGTGTGTACCGTCGAGGAAGGTGTAGGCGATGTCGTCGCCCTGGTGTGTTGCCCGCCGGTGAAGGATGTCCACCAGGCCATGGGCCGATTCGTGCATGGTTTGCCCCGCCATCGTCACGTTCTCTTTACTCCCCGGGGAGGACGGTTCACTGGATCCGCGTCAGAATCGGCAGAGCCGACAGGTCATCACGACGACGATGTTCAAGAGCGCCGGCAGCGATAGAAGGTCTGGGTCCCCCACGGACCGCCGTACTTCTCCTCCCAGCGCAGTCCCGCGTCCTCCAGCAGCCGCTGCCAGTCGGCACGGTGCCGTACGGCGGTGACGTGCTCGTCGACCTCCACCCGGCGCTCGCCGTCCTGATGGATCACGAAGATGAACGTCGCGAGGCAGCGGGGATCGTCGGGCACCGGCTTGTGGTACGAGCGGAAGTAGACGACTTCGAGGCCGTCGGGTTTGTCCGCGGCTTCCGCCACGGACACGGGGGTGTGCAGGCGGGGGCAGGTGTCCCCGACCTCGTCGAGGGCGAGTACCAGTCGGCCGTCCGGCCGGAGGTGGCGGACGGCGGCGGCCAGAGCGCGGCGCACGTCCTCTTCTCCGAGCATGTATCCCATCGCGTCGTCGATGAAGACGCAGTCGAACTTCTCGTCGAGGTCCAGCTCACGCATGTCCGCCTGGAAGTAGGTACCCGTGGGGCACGCCTTGGCGGCGTGTTCGAGCATCTCGGCGCTCTGGTCGACGCCGACCAGCCTGGCGAACCGGGGGGCGAGGTTCTGGTCGTACCGGCCACCTCCGCAGCCGATGTGGAGGATGGACTTCTGCGCTAGGTCCTCGGTGGGTCCGAGGAGATCCGTCAACTTGTCCGTGAAGCTTCGGGCGAAGCCCGTCGAGTCCTCCAACATGGGCCAGAGCCAGGCCAGTTCTCCGTAGAGCCGGGTCGGTATCAAGGAGATTTCCTTCCTCAGGATTCGGTTCCGCGCCGCAGGATCGCGGTGTATTCCCAGCGTTCCAGGAGGGCGGTGGCAAGGTCGGTGTCGGTGGCGTCCGGGCCGAACGACCTGTCCGGCACGCGAAATTCGGTGACTTCCAGGCCGAGTCCCTTGATCAGGACCAGGAAATCCGCCGGGGAGTAGCAGCGGCCGTACTGGGAGATGACGGTGTCGGGGTCGCTGCGGCGCCACCACCGTTCCTCGAATCGGGATACCACCGGGTCGAAGCGGTTCTCACAGATCAGGTCACGGTATTCGTAACTCTTGCCGTGTATGGAGGCCCATCGCCAGGGCGAGTAGATGTCCATGATCAGCACTCCGCCCGGGTCGAGCCACTCCGTGGCGATCCGGCGCAGCAGATGCCGCTGGTTGTCGTCGGTGCCGACCCCGAACCCGTTCCAGCAGGTGACCACGTCGAAGGTCTCGGCCAACTCGGTGGTGTAGAAGTCCGCTCGGCGAAAGACCGGCCGGATCGCGGGCGTCGTCCCGGCGGTTGCCAGGAGTCCGGTGAGCCGGTCCTCGGCCTTCGCGATCCTGACTTCGCTGACGTCGATCCCGGTGACGGCGTAACCCGCCGCCGCGGTCGCCACCGCCGTCGCCCCCGTCCCGCAGCCGAGTTCGAGCACCTTGCCGGGGGCGGGCGCCGTGGACCGCAGCAGGCGCACCCGACGGTCGTCCTGCGGGCCGATCTCGGGCGTCGTCCACCAGCCCGACGCCACGTCGAAGAAGTCCGCGCACCAGCGGTCCAGTGACTCCGGTGCCGACAGGCCGCGGGGATGGCCGGCCCGTAGCGCCCTCCGCGCGTCGTCCGATATCGGTGCCGTCACCGGGCCGGCCCCTCCGGGGTGAAGAAGAACGTCTGGAAGAGCCGGGCGCTCTCCGCGTCGTGGCCGTAGCCGGCCTCACCTCTGTGCAGCAGAGGAGCCGAGAAGAGCACCAGCCGGTTGAACTTCGGCGGCACGGTCGTCAGCAGCCTGAAATTCTTGGGCCGGGCGTCGTACATCCATGTGGTGTCGGCGCAGCGGCCGGTGGCCCGGCGCACCCAGAACGACGTGCCGTTCGCGATGTCCTCGCGGTGGTCCAGGAACACCAGGCCGCTCCAGGAGCGTTCTCCCAGGTTGGCGTGGTTGTGGATGTCGCACGCGGTGGTGGTGAGCCAGTTCTCCGCCAGCTTCGCGTGCAACGCGCCGTTCCACCCCTTGGCCTGTCCGTCGCATTCGGCGGCGAAGGTCTCGGCGGACAGCGGTTCCCCGACCGCCTTCCCCAGCTTGACCCGGGCCTCCTCCATGACCTCCGACCGCAGCGAGGTCTCTCCCCGGACCGTGTTGAGCCAGCCCCTGTCGAACGGCCGCATGGGATGGCGCCGAGCCTGTTCGCGCACCGCCTCCGGGTCATCGTAGAAATCGTCGACGACGATGATGCGCGCCGTGTCGCCCAGGTACTGGCGTGTCAGCGGACCCGGCGTCAGAAGGTCGGTGTAGGACTCGACGAGCGGCTTCTCACCTCCCCTGAGCCGCTCTGTCGCCACGCCCCAGAACGCGCCCGCCCCCACGGTGTGCCAGAAGAGCGAGGACGGCCCCCGGTAACGCGGGTTGTCCGTCTTCCGCAGCCGGGACCGGTGCGCCTCGGCCAGCCCCAGCCACAGGGGCATTCCGACCGCGACCGTCGCGTGCCCGAGGAACTGGGCCCAGCGGGAAACCGAGTTCACGTAGAGCGTCGGGTCCGGGTTGGTCAGGGAACCGGAGAAACCCAGATGGAACGGCTTCGCTCGTGCCTCGTCGTGGATCGCCCATCCGGCTGTTGACACTTGTTCACCCGTCATCACACGAACTCCCTACTCGATGGTGACTACCTGAGCGCCGGCATACGCCTGTCACATGGAGCGGCCCTCCGTCCGCTCCTTCACCACCCCTCCTTCTGCGCACGTGCCTCGAACAGCATCACTGCCGCGGAGATCGACACGTTCAACGAGTCGGCCGACCCCAGCATGGGGATGAAGACCCGCTGGAAATCCGCCTCGTACCACGGCTTGGGAATTCCGTACCGTTCGGCGCCGAGAACGAACGCGGTACGCCGGTTCCGATAGGAATAGGAGCGGTAGCTCTTGGCATTGTCGGTGTCGGCCAGATACACGTCGAAGCGGTTCCGTTTCAACCAGTCGATCGCGCCCTCCGGCGAATCGAATTCGACGACTGGCAGGCTCAGGACCATTCCCTGGCTCGCCCGGAACACCTTGGGGTGGGTCAGCCTCGTACGGCGGTTCGTCAGCACGAGACAGTCCGCCTGGCAGGCGTCGAGCGTACGGATCAGGGTGCCCAGGTTCCCCGGGATCTCCATTCCGTCCGCCACCATGACGAGTGCCGACTTCTTGAGCCGGAGAGTTTCCGGATCCCATCGCGGCAACTGCGCCAGGGACAGCAGCCCGTCCGGCTTGTCCCGCTCCGAGATGCGCGCGAAGGTCTTCAGCGACACCTGGTAGGAGACACGCGCCGTGGCCATCATCTCCTCGGCCCGCTTGCGCGCCTCATCGCCGTACGCCGCCTCCGGACACCAGAAGAAGGTGTCCACGTGCGTGTCCTTGGCCAGGAGCAGGTTGTGCGCCCAAAGACCCTCGGCGATAAACAATTTGTGTGGATTGGGTGCGGAATTGTTCTGGATCGACTGGACTTGCTTGATCTTGGGGTGGTGCACACCGATGTGCTGGACGTTCATCAGACCCTTTTCGCTCAACTTCCGCGGCGGTCGCACGGCAGAGCCATTCAACTGGATTCCCGCCCTTCGGCCTGCCGCCCCGGCGCGCCGGTGATCATAGCCGCGAGCGCCACGACGGTCGGCTCCGCGAAGAACCGGCGCAGGGGCACATCGACCCCGAACGACTCGCGGAGACGCGCGATGAGCTGGGTGCTCCGGAACGAATCCCCTCCCAGGCCGAAGAAGTTGTCGTCTATCCCCGGCGGCTGTGCGCCGAGCAACTCCCCCCACAACTGGACGAGATGCTTCTCGACGTCCGTCCGCGGCTCCCGTAGGGGCCGGTCCACGACCGGTTCGGGCAGGGCGCCGAGGTCGGCCTTCCCGCTCGACGTCAGCGGAATCTCCGGCACTGCGACGATGACCGCCGGCACGAGGGCTTCGGGCAGTTGTTCCACCAGCCACTCCCGCAGGGCGTCCTCGGGCGGCGCCTCCGCCCCCGCGGGCACGACGTATGCGACGAGCGTCCGGCTTCCCGCCGCATGCGCCCGTGCGGTCAGGACGGCTGCCCTGACGTCCGGGTGACGTGCCAGCGCCTGCTCGACCTCGGCCGGCTCGATCCGTACGCCGTTGACCTTGAGCTGACGATCCAGCCGGCCGAGGTACTCCAGCACCCCGTCGGGGCGCTGGAGCACGAGGTCACCGGTGCGGTAGAGCCGCGCGCCGGGGGTAAAGGGATCGGGCACGAAACGCTCGGCCGTGGCCGCGGGGTCCCCCTGGTAGCCCCGGCCCACCGCGACTCCGCCGACGTACAACTCGCCGGGCATGCCGCAGGGAACCGGCTCCAGCGCGCGGTCGAGCACATACAGCCGGACGTTGGAGAGCGGTCGCCCGATGGGGCAGCGAGGCCCTTCCTGGAGCCCGGTCAGCAACCCGCCGGCCACATTGTCGGTGCACTCGGTGGGGCCGTAGACATTGGCCAGCGGCACCTCGGGATACCGTCGCGTCCAGCGGCGGGCCAGCGCGGGCGGCAGCACCTCACCGGTGCTGAGCAGCCGGCGCAGGTCCGGGAGCGCGGTGCGACCCGTCGGCTCGGCGTCCAGGACGGCTTGGAGGTGCGTGGGCACCAACTGGGCCACGGTGACCCCGGAAGCGGCCAGCTCGGGCAGCAGCCGGGCGGGGTCCCGTCGTACCGCGTCGGGTATCACCACCACCTGTCCGCCGACCAGCAGAACCGCCAGGAACTGCCACAGGGAGACGTCGAAGGTCAGGGGCGCGATCTGTGCCACGCGGTCCTCGGGCCCCAGAGAGAGGTCGTGGATCTTCGTGTACAGGTGGTTGACCATCGACCGCTGCTCGATCAGCACGCCCTTCGCCTCGCCCGTGGAGCCCGAGGTGAAGATCGTGTACGCGAGATTGCCGGGCCGGGCGCGCACGGGGCCGTCCGTGTCCGGCAGGCGTTCCTGTGCGGGGTCGTCGACCGACAGGATCGTCACCCGGTGATCCGCGGCGCCGCCCGACAGCGTGGCCTCGACCACCGCGCGGTGCCCCGGCGTGTGCAGCACCACGCCGACGCCACCACGCCGCAGCGCGCGGCCCAGCCGTCCGGGCGGGTCGTCCGGAGCGAGCGGGAGGATCGCCCCGCCGGCCTTGAACACCGCGAGGACGGCCACGAGATGGCCGACGCCGCGGTCCATGACCAGGGCGACCCGGCTCTCCGGTCCGACCCCGAGTTCGACCAGGCGGTGCGCCAGCCTGTTGGCCCGTCGGTTGAGTTCCTGGTAAGTGACGCGCTCATGGCCCGAGGCCACGGCCACGGCATCGGGCGTGCGCGCCGCCTGACGCTCGAAGAGCTGGGCGTAGCCGACGTCGGTGGGGAACGGGCGCCCGGTGTCGTTCCACTCGGAGATGACCCGTTCCCGGGTGCGGTCGTCGATCAGCCGCCGGTCCAGGTGCCGCCCCTCGGGCTCGGCGGCCATCGCCCTCAGGCACTCCTCGTAGTGCCGTGCGGCCACGGCGACCTGGTCCTCCCCCAGACCGTTGCAGTTGAGCACGAGGCGCACCTGGGACGTCTCGGCGTCCACGCTGAAGTCCGCCAGCAGGGACAGGTCGGTGCGCTCGAAGAAGTCGTCGTCGAGCAGTTCGACGCCGCTCCCGCCGAGGAGGCCCTGGTACACGTGGAAGTGCGTGAAGTTGAAGGCGTGGTCGCACAGGGGCTCGCCCCCGTCGGCGCGGTGCACCAGCGCCACCGGATACCGCCGGTGCGCCAGCAGCTCCCGCTCGGCCTGGAAGGCGGCCTGGACCAGGTCGTTCCAGGTTCCGTCAGAGACGTTCATCCGCACTGGCAGCGTGTTGAGGAACTGGCCGATCACACGTTCCCCGTCCGGCACCTCCAGCCTTCCGTTGACGACGAGGCCGGTCACGGCGTCCGTGGTGTCGCACAGCGCGGCCAGTACGCGCAGGTGGGCGGCGAACACCACGCTCTTCAGCGGCAGCCCCAGCCCGGCCGCCAGAGCGTGCAGACCGTCGGAGGTCCGCGCGTCGACGGGAACCTCGACCACCACATGCGCGCGCTCCTCCCGAGCCGCGCCCCCGCCCGGGAGCGGCCAGCGCGGCAGCCGGGTGTCGGTCAGCCCGTCGAGGTACGTCCGCCAGAACTCGCGGTGCTCCGCGTCGGCCAGAGCGCGCAGTTCGGCCGCGACGAAGTCGCGGTACTCGCTGCGGGGCGGGGCCAGGGGCAGCGGTACGCCGGCCAGGTGCGCGAGGTAGCGGGTGAACAGCTCCGACAGCAAGGAGGCCACACTCCAGCCGTCGGTGATCGCCTCGTGGACGGTGAGGGTGACCTGCATGGTCCCGGCGGAACGCCGGTGCACCGCGAAGCGGATCAGCGGCCCGGTGCCCCAGTCGAAGCGATTGTCCTCCTCGGCCCGGCGGAACGCCGCGAGGCGCTGTTCCTGCGCCTCGTCGTCGAGCCCGCTGATGTCCTCATGCAGCAGCGGTATCTCCAGCCGCCGGTGCACGAGTTGGAGCGGTTCGCGGAACGTGGTGAGGTCGAACGACGTCCGCAGCAGCGGGTGTTCCTCGGACAGTTCGTCCAGCGCCCGCCGCAGACACCCCGGGTCCCACGCCATCCGCAGATGGACCGTGCGGATGTTGTGGAAGAGCGGCTCCCGGGGGCGGTATTCGCCGTGGAAGACCATGCCCGCCTGCATCCGCGTCAGCGGACAGGCGTCGACGACGTCGTCCGGCAGCAGGGCGCGCTCCTCCCGCGTGAGCCCCGCGAACGGAGGCGTCCGTACCGGCTCTTCGCCCGCCTCGTCCGGCTCCGGCGTCAGAGCGGCGGCGAGTTCGCGGACCGTCTGGCAGCGGAAGAGCTGCTGGATCGAGAAGTGCAGCCCCTGCCGAGCCGCCCGCGTCCTGACCTGGATGCTGCGGATGGAGTCGCCACCGAGGGAGAAGAAGTTGTCGTCGACGCCGACCCGGTCCACGCCGAGGACGGAGCCCACGATCTCGGCGAGCGCCTGCTCGTCGGGCGTCCTGGGAGCGACATAGGCACTGCCCAGCAGCGGCCGGGCCGCGTCGGGAGCGGGCAGAGCCCGCCGGTCCAGCTTGCCGTTGACGTTGACCGGGAAGGCGTCCATCGGGACGAAGACAGAGGGGACCATGTAGTACGGCAGCAGCTGACCGAGGAAGTCGCGCAGTTCCTCCGCCTGTGGAGCCGACGGACCCCGCGCCACGAGATAGGCGGCCAGCCGCGCGTCGTCGCCCCGGGCGACGACCACCGCGTCGCGTACCTCGGGGTGACCGCGCAGTGCCTCCTCGATCTCACCCGGCTCGATCCGGAAGCCGCGCACCTTCACCTGGTCGTCGAGCCGCCCGAGGAATTCCACCTGCCCGTCCGGCAGGAAGCGGCCGAGGTCACCGGTCCGGTACAGCCGGCTGCCGGGACGAGCGGCGAACGGGTCCGGTACGAAGCGCTCCGCGGTCAGCCCGGGCCGCCCCGCGTACCCGCGGGCGACGGCGGGCCCTCCGATGTGGATCTCACCGGGGACCCCGACCGGCACCAGCCGCGACTGGGCGTCGAGGATTCTGACGCGGTACTCGGGCAAGGGTCCGCCGATCACCGGCGCGGACCGCCCGGCGTCGATCCGTACGGCCGTGGCGTTCACGGTGCACTCGGTCGGGCCGTAGATGTTGAAGGCGGCCGTGCCCTCCACGGCCGCCAGCCGCTGCCACAGCGGCGCGGGCAGCGCCTCACCGGCGGCCAGTACGCGCTCGGGCCGGTGCTCCCCGGCCGCGAACAGGCCCGCGTCGACGAGCGTCTGCAACTGGGTCGGCGTGCAGTTGAGGACATCGATCCTGTGCCGTCGCACGTACTCCACGAGAAGCCGGTCGTCGCGGCGCACTTCGGTGGGCAGGACGTGCAGGGTGTGGCCGTCGAGCAGCCGGACGATCTGCTGGACCGAGGCGTCGAAGGTCAGCGCGGCGTTCAGCGCGACCTGCCGGTGCGCGCCGCCGTCGCCGTGCACCGCCGCACGCATGGCGTCGGCGAAGCGCACGACCGAACGGTGCTCGACCAGAACGCCCTTCGGCCCGCCGGTGGACCCGGACGTGTAGACGAGGTAGGCGATGTTGCGCTCGGTCACGCCGCTGTCCGGGAGAGTGGCGGCGGCCTCGGCCCAGGGCGCGGTGTCGAGACGGACGGTCTCGACGCCCTCCACCATGGGGAGACCGGAGGCCTGGGCGGAGCCGGTCAGCAGGACCCGCATGCCCGAGTCCCGCATCTGACGGGTGAGCCGCTCCGGCGGGCTCTGCGGGTCCAGCGGCACGTAACCGCCGCCCGCCTTCCACGTCGCGAGCACCGCGGTCAGCAGGTCGAGCGACGGCTCCATGCAGAGCCCGACCAGGTCCTCCGGGCCGACCCCGAGGTCCCGCAGATGGTTCGCCAGACGGTTGCTGCGCGCGGAGAGTTCCGCGTAGGTGAGCTCTTCGCCCCCGCAGACCAGCGCTGTCCGATCGGGGTGCTCCCGGACCTTGTCCTCGAACAGCTCGTGCAGGCAACCGCCGCCCGACGGGAGCGGCCGGCCCTGTCCGGCGTCGGTGAGTTCCCGCCGTTCGGCGTCGTCCAGCAGGTCGAGTCGGTGGCACGGGGTGTCGAGCAGGTCGGCGGCCCGCTCCAGCAGCGAGGCCAGCCGGTCCGCCAGGCGCGTCGCGGTCGCGGCGTCGACCACCGCCGGGTCGTGGTGCACTTCCGCCACGAGGTCGCCGGCGCGGCGCACGCAGGACAGCCGCAGCCCGGACCGGTCGGCGCAGGCGTCCTGGCCGACCACACCGAACGTGACGTCCCCGTGCGTGCCGCCGACGCCGGAGACGTCCGCGTACCCGAAGGAGACGGGGAAGCCCGCCGCCCGGCCGTCGGGGGCGGCGGCCGTGTCCCAGTCGAAGTACCCGGCCAGTTGCCCGGCTTCACCCAGCGCACGCTCGCAATCGGCCGCCAGCGCCCCCAGTGTCCCGTCTCCCGAGAAGTCGGCCGGCATGGGAACCAGCCGCGCCAACGGGCCCATGACATCCGCGAGTTCGGGGTCCTCCCGGCCGTCGACGATCAGCCCCAGGGGGAGTTCGCCGTCGTAGAGCTGCCGGGCCAGCAGATACCAGCAGGCCAGCGTCAGGGAGGCCGTCGTGGCGCTGTGGGCGCCGGCCGCGGCCTCCAGCCGGGCCAGCGGTCCGGGTCCGACGAGCACCGGGACCGAACGGGGTGCGAACCCCGCACCGGGCGGCCCGGGAGCCCCGGCGGCCGGCGGGGCGTCACCGCGCAACAGAGCGGGATCCGCGCGGTTGAGCAGCTTCTGCCATTGCGCGCGTCCTTCCGCCGTCTCCTCCGATTCGAGAAGCTCGCTCAGCCACTCGGCGAGGTCGGCGTACTGAAGCGGCTCCTCCTCCGCGTCGGCCACCCGGCTCCGGCCCAGCTCCTCGGCGTAGCCCGCGGCAAGGGCGTCCACGAGCCCGGCGAGCGTCGCCCCGTCGGCGACGAACGCGGACGCCGTGATCAGCAGGGCGTGCAGCCGGGCCGAGCCATGGGCCACGGTGACACGCAGCAAAGGCCCCGCGGCCAGGTCGAACGGCTCCTGCCGGTGGGCCGCCAGTGCCTTGCGGCAGGCGTCCTCGAAGGCGGGACCGTCCGCCGGCACGCCGGTCTCCTCCCAGGCGGGCGCCGAGACCTCGCCGATCACCTGGACCGGCACACCCAGTGCGGAGATGCTCCGGAATCCGGTACGCAGGATCTCGTACCGGCGCACCTCACGCAGGAGCAGCCGATGCAGCACCTCGGTGTCGAGCGGTCCGTCGATGCGCACCGCGCACTGCGCCAGGTACGCCGCTCCCCCGTCCTCGGCATGCAGCGTCCACAGACGTCGCTGCACCGGGGAGAGCCGGAAGCCCTGTTCCGTCATGGTTGTTCCTTCCCGGGCTCAGGCCCGCGGCGCGGACGCGCCCGTCGTCAGCGGCTGCGCCATGGTGACGACGATCTTGCGTGCTCCGGTGTAGGGCGACCTGGCGTGGGCCGCCAGCATGTTGTCGAGCAGCAGGACGTCCCCCTGCTGCCAGGGGAAGGCGACCGTGGCTCGCCGGTAGGCGTCCCGCAGGGTGTCGAGGACCTCCGGTTCGATCGGCGAACCGTCGCCGTAGAAACTGTTGGTCGGCAGATCGTCCTCCGCGAAGTCGGCCAGCAGCGCGTCACGCAGCACCGGCTCCAGGGTCGAGACATGGAAGAACGTCGCGTGGTTGAACCACACCTGCTCACCCGTCACCGGATGGTGTCTGACGGCGTCTCCCACCATGCGGGTGCACAGCCGATTGCCGCCCTTCCACTCCGCCGACATGCCCGCCTCCCGGCAGTAGGCGTCCACCACCGCGGGATCGTCGGTCTGGAAGGAGGTCTGCCAGGACAGGCCGAATCCGTCGTTGTAGTTACGGACGTACATCACCTTCTTGGCCTCGAACCGGTCCCGGATCTCCTGCGGAATCAGCCGCAGCACCTCACGCGTGGACGCGATCGGGGTCTCCCCGCCGGTCTCCGCCGCGGTGACGCAGTGGAACGCGATGCGCATGGGCCAGGTGTTCGAGTACGACATCTCGTTGTGCAGGAAGATCGTCTGGTCGGCGGGGTGGTCGGTCGAGGTGAACACGTTTCCCGCCACCTGGTGCCGTGGTGAGGACCGCTCGTGCTCACCGACCAGCTCCGGGTAGAGCGAGGAGATCACCTGCTCGAACTCCGCGGCACCGCGGACCCCGAAGCCGCGGAAGAGCACCCCGCCGACATCGGTGAGGTGGGCCTCGATGGTGCTTCGGTGCTCCTTCGCCCATGCCGTCAGGTCGACGTCCGCGACCGTGGGCCGGACGCACAGCGGAAGCGTCCGGCCGGCGAGGAGCGGGCCGCTTTCCACCAGGGCGTCGGGGGTCATCCCGATCCCCTTGCGCCGTACGGCTCCCGGGCGCCTCGGGCTGCGATTCTGCGTCATACCTGGCCTTCGTCGTCGGAGTGGCTGATCGTCTTTCGCCGGGCTCGGGAGAGCCGCCGCAGGCTGCCGTCCCGGAGCCGGGAACCGAGCTGCTCACGCTGGTGGCGCTCCCCGGCCACGAGTTCGGCGTCGAGCCCGGAAACCCGCGTCCCGGGGTCCTCGACGACACGCCGCAGCACGGTCTCCAGCTGTGCCAACAGCACCCGCACCGTCGCCGCGTCGAAGAGGTCGGCGTCGTACTGCGCGGACAGCACGAGTCCTTCCGCCGTACGGGCCGTGCGCAGGTTGAGATCGACCTGGGCCCAGTCCCGCTGGATGTCGAGGAGTTCCACGTCCAGACCGGGGAGTTCGGCCGCCCGCTGCGGCACGTTCTGGAACACGAGCTTGACCTGCACGACCGGCGCGTGCGCGAGGCGGCGCGCCGGGCGCACGGCCTCGACCAGCCGGTCGAAGGGCATGTCCTGGTGCGCGTACGCCTCCAGGGTGTTCTCCCGTACCCGCCCGAGGAGTTCCCGGAAGCCCGGGTCGCCCGACAGGTCGGTGCGCAGCACGACCTGATTGACGAAGAAGCCGATCAGGTCCTCCAGTTCGACGTCCGGCCGCCCGGCGACATCCGTTCCGACGACGATGTCGTCCGAACCCGCGTGGTGGCGCAGGACCACGTCGAACGCCGCGAGCAGCACCATGAACAGCGTGCCGTCCTCGTCCCGGGCGAGGCCTTGGACCCGCTCGACGAGGTCGACGGGCAGCACCCGGCGGGATGTGGCCCCACGGTGCCCCTGCTCAGCGGGCCGGGGACGGCCCGGAAGCAGGTCCAGCAGCTCCGGCGCGCCTTCGAGCCGCGTCGCCCAGTAGCGTGCGAGCCCGGCCAGCCGATCGGCGTCCAGGACGTCGCGCTGCCATGCGGCGAAGTCCGCGTACTGCACCTTCAACGTCGGCAGTGACGACGGCACGCCGTCGCGGAACGCCCCGTACAGGCTCCACAGTTCGTGCACCAGCACTTCCATCGACCAGGCGTCCCCCGCGATGTGGTGGACGACCAGCAGAGCGACGTGCTCGGTGGCGGAGACCCGCACGAGCAGGGCACGCAGCAGCGGTCCGGACGACAGGTCGAACGGGCGCGCGGTGTGTGCCGCGAGCACCGCGTCCAGCCCTTCCCGGTCCGCCGGGCCGAGCTCGACCCTGACGATCTCCGGGTCGAGCCTCGGGTGGATGACCTGGGCGGGTTCGCCGTCCACCACGTCGAAGGTCGTGCGCAGGGTCTCGTGCCGGCGCACGACCTCCCGCAGGGCCCGCTCCAGCACCTCCGGGTCCAGCTCGCCGGTGATCCTGGCAGCGGCGGCGATGTTGTAGGCGGAACTGCCCGGTTCGAGCTGATCGACGAACCACAGCCGCTGCTGGGCGAAGGAGGGGCGCACCACGTCGCCGGTCCGCTCCAGCGGAACCAGAGGTGTCGCCGCCCCCGGCGCCGTGTCACCACCGACGGCCACGACCCGGGCCAGGCGCGCCACGGTCGGCGCCTCGAACAGCGCACGGACGGAGAGGTCGACGCCCAGCGCGCGCCTGATCCGGGCCATGACCTGAACCGCCAGCAGCGAATCGCCGAGGTCGAAGAAGTTGTCGTCGACCGTGACCTCGTCCCGGCCCAGCACCTGGGCCCAGATCTGGCACAGCAGTTCCTCGACGGTGTCGCGGGGGGCGCTCGCCCCCCTCTCGTCGTCCTCGGCCGACGCGGCGCCGGGAGCGGGCAGCGCCAGCCGGTCGAGCTTGCCACTGGTGGTGAGGGGGAGACGGTCGAGGAGGACGAGCCGTGTGGGGCGCAGGGCCGGGGGCAGCCGGTCGCGCAGGAACTGCCGTACCCCGGCGGTCTCGGGCCGGTTCTCGCCCTCGCCCACGAGGTAGGCCGTGAGTACCGGGTCGGGTCCGTCCTCGGACACCGTGACGACGGCCTGCCCTATCCCCGGGCACCGCCTGAGCACGGCCTCGATCTCTCCGGGCTCGACCCGATGCCCACGGATCTTCAGCTGGCCGTCGAGCCGTCCGAGGAGCTGGATGTCTCCGCCCGGCAGCAGACAGGCCAGGTCACCGGTGCGGTAGAGCCGGCTCCCGGGAGCCCCGAACGGGTCGGGGGCGAAGGCCTCGGCGGTCTGCGCCGGAGCGCCCAGATAACCCCGGGCGAGTCCCGTGCCGCCGACGCACAACTCCCCGGGAACGCCGATCGGGGCCGGCTCGCCGTGGTGGTCGAGCACATAGGCGCGGGTGTTCCACAGGGGCCGGCCGATCGGTACGTTGCCCGCCCCGGCGGGCCGGCCGCCGGGCACGTACCAGGTGGCGTCCCACACCTCCGACGTGCCGTAGAGGTTGTACAGCACCGCGTGCGGCATCCGCTGCCGGAACCGCTCGGCGAGGTCGCTCGGCAGGGTCTCGCCGCTGCTCACCCAGAAGACGAGGTCGGGCAGTTCGATCGCGGCCTCGTCACAGGTGTCGAGCAGGGCGCGCAGCAGAGTCGGCACGAGCCACAGCCGCGACACCCGGTGCTTCGCCAGCGCTGCCGTGAAGCGCGGCAGGTCCACGACCTCCCAGTCGGGGACGATGACGGTGGGCACGCCCTTGAGCAGCGGTCCGAGCAGTTCCCACAGCGCGTCGATGAAGCCGAGGCTGGTGCGTTGGCAGGCGACCTCTCCCGGGACGAAGGGATGCGTCCGCCACATCCACAGCAGCCGGTTGACGATCTGCCCGTGCCGTCCGGCGACGCCCTTGGGACGACCGGTGGAGCCCGAGGTGAACAGGATGTACGCCAGTTGCTCGGGGTGCGCCGGCACGTGGACGCGCGGTCCGTCCGGGACCCGCGCCTCGTTCGCCGGCACGTCCGGCGCGATCACCTCGGCGGCGCCCGCGGACAGCCCGGCGGGCGGCTCCCCGCTCGCGAGCAGCACGGTCGGCCGGGCCTCCTCGATCATCAGGGCGAGCCGTGCCGCGGGGTAGGCAGGGTCCAGGGGCAGGTACACGCCGCCCGCCTTCAGGACCGCCAGCAGACATACGGCCAGAGGGACGGAACGCTCGACGTACACGCCGACGACGCGTTCCGGCCCGACGCCGGCCGCTTGCAGGCGGCGGGCCAGCCGGTCCGCCCGTAGATCGAGTTCCCGGTAGGTGATCTCGTCCTCGCCGCAGCGGAACGCGACGGCGTCCGGGGTCCGGTCGGTCTGCTCGTGGAAGAGCCGTACCAGGTCCGGGTCCTCGCCCAGGTCGGCTTCTGTGTCGTTGAACCGGCCAAGGAGTTCCCGGTGCGCGGCCCGCGACGACAGTGTGAGCCGGTCGTAACGGCTCTCGGCGTCCTCGGCCATCGCCGTCAGGACGTCCGTGTAGTACCGGCCGATCCCCGCAACCTGCTCGTCCGTCAACTGGGCGGCGTCATAGGTCAGTTCCAGTTGCAGGCGAGAGGTACGGTGGCTGACGCTGAACTCGGTCCACAGGGTGAAGTTGGTGTCGTCGAAGGTGTCGGCGCCCAGCAACCGCAGACCGTCCAGCTCCGCGAGCGCGTCGTAGACATGGAAGTTGACGAAGTTGAAGGCCGTCTCGAACCAGCGGCCGCCCTTTCGCTCGGCGCGCAGCCGGGACGCCGGGTAACGGCGGAACGGCACGATGTCCCGTTCGGCCCGGAACACCTGGCGCACGAGCTGTGTCCAGGTACCGCCCCTGAGCTCCTCCACCACGGGTACGACGTTGAGGAACAGGCCGAGCGCGCGCTCACCGTCGTGGCCCTCGGTCCGCCCGTTGACCACCATGCCAGTGGCCGTCGACGTCTTTCCCGACAGGAGGTTCATCACCCGCAGGTGGCCGGCGAACAGCACGCTCTTGACCGGAACCCCGGTGCGCCGGGCGAGGTCGCGCAGCCCGGCACCGGTCGTCGCGTCGATCTCCACCGGATGGACCCGGCGGACCGGCCCGGTTCGGTCCAGCGGGGCAGCGGGGTGAAGTCGGCGTCGGCCAGTTCTTCGGCCCAGAAGGACCGCGCCTCGGCGGAATCCAGGGTCTCCCGTTCCAGGGCCACGAAGTCCCGGAAGGCGCTCGCCGGGGCCACCGACGCGTGCGCGCCCGGATGGTCCAGCAGCGTCACATAGGTACGGAAGAGTTCGGTCAGCAGCGAGGCGAGGCTCCAGCCGTCCAGGATGACGTTGTGGCAGCTCAGCGAGAAGTGGAAGCTGTCCTCGTCCCGCAGATGCACCTGACAGCGCAGCAGCGGCGGAGTCTCCCAGGAGAACGGCCGGACCCGCTCGGCCCGCGCCCACTCCCGGACGGCCTCTTCCCGCAGGCGCTCGTCGGTTCCGCGCAGGTCCTCGACCTCAAGAGGGACGTGCGCCGAGCGGTGCACGAGTTGCAGGGGCTCCCGGAACCCGGCCCGGTGCACGGAGGTGCGCAGCACCGGGTGGCGGGCGACGAGCAGATCCAGCGCGCTCTCCAGCGCGGCGCGGTCGAAACGGCCGGCGAGGTGGTAGCTGAACACATCGTGGTAGATGGCGAAACTGTCGTCGAACTCCGCGTCGAAGACCATGCCCGCCTGGAGGGCGGACAGCGGATAGGCGTCCTCGACCTCCTCCGGGACCCGGGCCCGGTCCTCCGCGTGGATCAGGGCGAACGGCGCCGGGGACGGGATGTCCTCCACCGTGCCGGTGCCTCCGGAAGCCAGCGCGTGGGCCAGCTCGCGGACGGTCTGGTGGTCGAAGAGCTGCTGCAGGGCGGGGGTGAGTCCTTCGGCGCGCAGCCGCGACAGCACCTGGACACTGCGGATCGAGTCCCCGCCGAGGGAGAAGAAGTTGTCGTCGATGCCGACCCGCTCCTGGCCGAGCACTTCGGACCACGCCATGGCCAGCAGCCGCTCCGTGGCGGTGCGGGGCGCGGTGTACCGGTCGGCCCGCGGCCGGGTGTGATCGGGTGCGGGAAGGGCCGACCGGTCCAGCTTGCCGCTGGCGGTCAGGGGCAGTTCGTCGAGAGGCACGAGGACGGTCGGGACGAGATGCTCGGGAAGTCGACGGCGCAGCCAGTCCCGCAACTCGTCGGCGGGCGGGGTCGCGGTGTCCGCCGCGGGGAGGACGTAGCCGACGAGGGTGCGGTGGCCGTCGGCCGCCTCGGCCACTGTCACGACCGCCTGGCCGACCCCCGGATGACCGGCGAGGGCCGTTTCCGTCTCGCCCGGCTCTATCCGGAAGCCGCGGATCTTCACCTGCCGGTCGACCCGGTCCAGATACTCGATGGTGCCGTCGGAGCGGTGGCGTGCCCGGTCACCGGTGCGGTAGAGGCGGGCGCCCGGCCGGTCGGAGAACGGGTCGGGGACGAACCGGTCCGCTGTCAGACCGGGCCGGTCCAGATAGCCCCGGGCCAGTCCGGCGCCGCCGATGTACAGCTCGCCCGGCACTCCGACCGGGACCGGGGCGAGCCACGCGTCGAGCAGATGGATGCGGGTGTTGGCGATCGGCCGGCCGATCGGTACGCCGCCGCCGACCGCCTGGGGGTCGCACTCCCAGGCGGTGACGTCGATGGACGCCTCCGTCGGGCCGTAGAGGTTGTGCAGTCGCGCGTCGAGACGCTCGGCGAACCGGGTCACCAGGTGCGCCGGCAGGGCCTCGCCGCTGCACATGACATGACGCAGGCTGCCGCAGGCATCGAGGTGCGGCTCCTCCAGGAAGGGGCCGAGCATCGAGGGGACGAAGTGCAGCACCGTGACGCCTTCGCGGCGTACCAGATCCACGATGTAACCCGGTTCCCGGTGCCGGCCCGGCTCCGCGAGAACGACGCAGGCGCCGGTGAGCAGCGGCCAGAAGAACTCCCATACGGAGACGTCGAACGTGAAGGGCGTCTTCTGCAGGACGCGGTCGTCCGGGCCGATGTCGTACGTCCGCTGCATCCAGGCCAGCCGGTTCCTCAGGCCCTCATGGGTGCTGAGCACGCCCTTGGGCGCCCCGGTCGACCCGGAGGTGTAGATGACGTACGCGAGGTCCTCCCCCCTGAGGTCCTCGACCGGGGGAAGGGCCTGTCCGTCCGCCGTACGCTCCCAGCCGGGCGTGAGCGGGACGCTCGCGGTGACGGCGGAGAACACCTCGGCCAGGGCGCCCGGACGGACCACCACCGCCGCCGCCCGCGCATCGGCGGTCAGCAGGGTGAGTCGTTCCTGCGGATAGTCGGGGTCGAGGGGCAGATAGGCGGCTCCGGCCCGCTGCACCGCCACCAGGGTGACCACCAGGTCCACCGAGCGTTCCAGGCAGACGCCGACCACCGCGCCACGCCGTACGCCCCGTTCCCGCAGCCACCGCGCGAGCCGTCCGGCCCGCTCGTCGAGTTCGCGGTACGTCAGCCGCCCGTCGGGCGCGATCACGGCCTGGGCGTGCGGCGTGGCGGCGGCCTGCCGGGCGATCTGCTCAGGGACGTGGCCGAGGGGGCCCCAGTCGGTCGCGGTGTCGTTCCAGTTCCGTACGACGTCGGCGTGTTCGGTGGGCGGCAGGATGCCGAGCCGGGCGACGGCCACGTCGGGGGTGGCCACGACGCCCCGCAACAGGTGGAGGTAGTGCTCGGTCAGCCGGTCGATCCGGTCGGCGTCGAACCGGTCCTCCGAATACTCCACCGCTCCATTGATGCTGCCGTCCGGGGCCTCCGTCAGCGACAGGGTCAGGTCGAACTTGGCGGTGTTGTTGTCGATGGGGAGTTGCTGCAGGCGCAGGCCGGGCAGTTCGACCGGGGGGACCGGGGCGTTCTGGAGGATGAACATCACTTGGAACAGTGGGGTCCGGCTGGGGTCGCGGACCGGGCGCAGTTCCTCCACCAGCCGCTCGAAGGGCAGTTCCTGGTGTTCGTAGGCGTTGAGTGTCACTTCGCGGATGTCGCGGAGCAGTTCCCGGAACGACGCGTTTGCCGTTATCTGTGAGCGCAGGACCAGTGTGTTGACGAAGAACCCGATGAGTCCTTCGGTCTCCGCCCGTGAGCGTCCCGCCACCGGGGTCCCGACGCAGATGTCGTTCTGGCCGGAGTACCGCGACAGCAGCACTTTGAACGCGGACAGCAGCACCATGAACGGTGTCGCCCGCTCCTGCTGCCCCACCTCCCGCAAAGCAGCCGTCAGTTCGGCGTCGACGACGAAGGAACGGCGCCGGCCTCGCCGCGTCGGCCGGGCGGGAGCGGGGCGGTCCGCGGGCAGGTCGAGCAGATCGGGTGCGTCGGCCAACTGCCGGCGCCAGTAGGTCAGATGGTGTTCGGCTGCCTCGCCTCGCAGATGGTCGCGCTGCCACACCGCGTAGTCCGCGTACTGGACCGGCAGCTCCGGCAGCGGGTCCGTACGGCCTTCGGCGAACGCCCCGTACAACGCTGTCAGCTCCCCGACCAGCACGCCCAACGACCAGCCGTCGGAGACGATGTGGTGCATCGTCACCAGCAGCACGTGCTCCAACTCGCCCAGCCGCAGCAGCACCGCCCGGAACAGCGGGCCTTGCTCCAGGTCGAACGGACGGCGCGCCTCCCGCACGGCCCGCTCACGGGCCACCGCCTGCGGATCTCCCTCCCCCGACAGGTCCACCACCGGCAACCCGAACCCGGCGGCATCCCCCACCACCTGAACCGGTTCACCACCACCCGACTCGAACACCGTCCGCAACACCTCATGCCGCGTGAGCAGTCGGTCGAGGGCCGCCTCCAGTGCGGTGACGTCCAGCCGGCCGGCCATGTGCACGGCCTCGTACACGTTGTAGTGCGGGGTGCCCGGTTCGAGTTCGTCGAGGAACCACAGGCGCTGCTGCGCGAACGACAGCGGGGCCTTCCCGGAGTCGGACCGGCGCACGATGGCTTGCGCCGGTGCCGTGCCGCGCTGCCGCATGAGCCGTTCCAGCAGGGCCCGCCGGGCGGGGGAGAGCTGCTGGATGCGCTCGTCGACGTCCCTGGATGTGTCACCTGTACGCGTCATGAACGGGACGGCCTTTCCTCACGCAGTATCTGTTCGACCTCCGCGTCGCTCAGGTTCTCCACCTGATCGAGGAGGGACGCGAGGCGCTCCTCCTCAGTGGGGGCGGCGGCCAGTTCGCGCTCCACCCGCCGGGCCAGTCCGGCTACGGTGTCGGACTCGAAGACCGCCCGCAGCGGCAGCTCCACCTTCAGGGCCTGCCGTACCCTGGCGACGATCCGGGTGGCGAGCAGCGAATGGCCCCCCAGGTCGAAGAAGCTGTCCTCCACGCCCACGCGCTCGGCATCGAGCAACTCGGTCCAGATGTCCGCCAGGACGTGCTCGACCTCGGTGCGCGGCGCCACGTACTCCCGGATCTCCGCACCGCTGTCCGGGCCCGGCAGCGCGGACCGGTCCACCTTGCCGTTCGCGTTGAGCGGGAAGGCCTCCAGCAGCGTGAAGTTGCTGGGCTGCATGTAGTCCGGCAGCGTCTCCCGCAGGGCCTCGCGCAGTCGCCGTATCAGCGCGCTCGCGTCCTGTTCGACGACGGCCGGGTCGTGCGGGACCACATAGGCGGCCAGCCGCTTGTCACCGGACGCGGCGGCGAACGCGGTCACCAGCGCCTCCCGCACCGCCGGATGGCGTTCCAGGGCTGTCTCGATCTCGCCCGGTTCCACCCGGAAACCGCGGACCTTGATGAGGTTGTCCGTCCGGCCCAGGAACTCGATGGAACCGTCGGGGCGCAACCGGACCCGGTCCCGGGTCCGGTAGAGCCTGCGACCGGGCTCGGGGGAGAACGGGTCGGGCACGAAGACCTCTGCGGTCCGGACGGGATCCGCGAGATAGCCGCGGCCGACTCCGACGCCGCCGAGGTACAGCTCACCGGGCACACCGATCGGCAGCGGGGACAGCCGCCGGTCCAGTACGTAGGCGCGCATCTCGCCGATGGGCCGGCCGATCGACACGATCGGCAGCGCGGGGTCGACGTCCTGTGGCCCGTGCAACGGGTGATGGCACTGATCGTCCGAGCACTCGGTCGACCCGTAGGTGTTGAGCAGTGGGATGTCCGGATACAGCGCGAACCAGTCCGTGCACAGCGCGGGCATGAGTGCGTCACCGGTGGGTACCGCCCAGCGCAGCGCGGTCAGGGCGGGCCGGGCGTCGCCCGCGGAGCGCGCCTCGTCGATCAGCCCGCGCAGGACGGACGGCACCGCCTGGAGGACGGTGACCTCCCGGCGGTCCAACTCGGCCAGGAGCCGGGCCGGGTCGTGTGCCGTCTCGTCCTCGAAGATCTCGACCCGGCCGCCCAGCGTGAGCGCCGCCAGGAACTGCCAGACCGAGACGTCGAAGCTCTGCGGGCCGTTCTGGGCGAGGACGTCCTTCTCGGTCATGCCGAGGTCGCGGATCTTCGCCCGGATGTGGTTGAGCATGCCGGCGTGCTCCAGCATGGCGCCCTTCGGGGTGCCCGTGGAGCCGGAGGTGAACAGCACATAGGCGAGGCTGCCCGGCGAGGCGACGACCGGCAGATCGTCCTCGGGACCGGGCCGGTCCGACAGCAGGTCCAGCCGCAGGGCGCGCGGTCCGCCTCCGGCGGCGTCACCGGCCAGGGCCTCGGCCAGGAGCGTCTCGTACCTTCGGGCGGTGAGCACCAGCGGACTGCCGCTGCGCCGGATCACCTGGCCCAGCCGGCTCGGCGGCTGCTCGGGGTCGAGGGGCAGGAAGGCCCCACCCGCCTTGAGCACCGCGAGGATGGCGACCAGGTAGTCGATGTTCCGGTCGGCGAGCAGGGCGACCAGTGTCTCCTGGCCGACGCCTTCGCCGCGCAGCGTATGGGCGAGCCGGTTGGCCCGCCGGTTCAGCTCGCCGTAGGTGACGCGGTCCGCACCGCACACGGCGGCGATCCGCTCGGGGTGGAGCGATGCCCGCCGCGCGATCAGCTCGTGGGTCGGCCGGTCGAGTGGCTCTCCCGTGCCGGTGCGGTTCCACCGCACCAGGATCCGCTCGTGCTCTTCGGCCGTGAGAACAGGCAGGCGGTCGAGCGGCGCGTCCGGATCGGCGACGATCGCCTCCAGCAGGACCCGGTAGTGATCGGCGAGCCGGGCCATGGTGGCCTCGTCGAAGAGGTCCGTCCGGTACTCCAACACGGCGGCCATGCCCTCCGGCCGCTCGGTCAGCTCGAACGTGATGTCGTAGTTGGCGGTGTTGTTGTCGATGGGGAGTTGCTGCAGGCGCAGGCCGGGCAGTTCGACCGGGGGGACCGGGGCGTTCTGGAGGATGAACATGACCTGGAACAGTGGGGTCCGGCTGGGGTCGCGGACCGGGCGCAGTTCCTCCACCAGCCGCTCGAAGGGCAGTTCCTGGTGTTCGTAGGCGTTGAGTGTCACTTCGCGGATGTCGCGGAGCAGTTCCCGGAACGACGCGTTTGCCGGTATCTGTGAACGCAGGACCAGTGTGTTGACGAAGAACCCGATGAGTCCTTCGGTCTCCGCCCGTGAGCGTCCCGCCACCGGGGTCCCGACGCAGATGTCGTTCTGGCCGGAGTACCGCGACAGCAGCACTTTGAACGCGGACAGCAGCACCATGAACGGTGTCGCCCGCTCCTGCTGCCCCACCTCCCGCAAAGCAGCCGTCACAGCGGGGGGCAGAGTGAAGGTGTACTGGGCGCCGTCGGGGGTGTACCGGCCGGGACGGGGGCGGTCCAGCGGGAGGTCGAGCAGATCGGGTGCGTCGGCCAACTGCCGGCGCCAGTAGGTCAGATGGTGTTCGGCTGCCTCGCCTCGCAGATGGTCGCGCTGCCACACGGCGTAGTCCGCGTACTGGACCGGCAGCTCCGGCAGCGGGTCCGTACGGCCTTCGGCGAACGCCCCGTACAACGCTGTCAGCTCCCCGACCAGCACGCCCAATGACCAGCCGTCGGAGACGATGTGGTGCATCGTCACCAGCAGCACGTGCTCCAACTCGCCCAGCCGCAGCAGCACCGCCCGGAACAGCGGGCCTTGCTCCAGGTCGAACGGACGGCGCGCCTCCCGCACGGCCCGCTCACGGGCCACCGCCTCCGGATCTCCCTCCCCCGACAGATCCACCACCGGCAACCCGAACCCGGCGGCATCCCCCACCACCTGAACCGGTTCACCACCACCCGACTCGAACACCGTCCGCAACACCTCATGCCGCGTGAGCAGTCGGGTCAGGCTGCGCTCCAGCAGTTCCGCGTCGACGTGCCCGGTCAGCCGCAGGGCGAAGTGGATGTTGAGAGCCGCGCTGTCGGGGTCGTACTGCTGCATGAACCACAGGCGCTGCTGCGCGAACGACAGCGCCGCGGGGGCATCCCCCGTCCGCCGGGGAATGCGCCGGTCCCGGGGTGCTCCCGCGTCCACCAGAGCCTTCAGCAGCAGCGCCCGCTTCGCCGACGACAGGCCGTCGACCCGGGCCATCCTGTCCTCGTTCACTTGGTCTCGCCCTCGTTGTCGGTGAGCCGGTGCGCCCCGGCCTCCTGGAGCAGTCGCTGCGCCTCGGCGTCGTCCATGTCCTCGAGCGCTCGCATGACGGAGTCGAAACGGCTGTCCGCGGAGGTGTCGAGCAACTCCTTCTCCACCGCCGCGGCGAGATCGGCCACGGTCGGCGCGATCAGCAGATCCCGCACCCCGACCTCGACCCCCAGACGCTCCTGTATTCGGCCGACCAACCGGATCGCCATGAGTGAATTGCCGCCCAGGTCCAGGAAGTTGTCCTCGATCCCGATCTCCGAGCGGCCCAGTGCCTCACACCACAGGTCGTGCAGCACCTGCTCGACAGGTGTGCCCGGCCTGGTCGTGCCCATGGGCTCCGGCTCCGCGACCGCCTCGGTCCGCAGGGCGTTCCGGTCGATCTTTCCGCTCTGTGTCGTGGGCAGCCGGTCCACCAGCGCGTACGCGGAAGGGACCATGTGCTCGGGCAACCGAGCGGCACAGAACCTGCGCAGATCCCTGCTGTCGGGTGCGGCCCCCTGTGTCCCCACGGATTCGGGCGCGCTCTGCGGCACCAGGAAGGCGACCAACCGGGGGGCTCCGTCCGGACCTGGCTGAGCCACGACCGCGGTCTGCCGGTATCCCGGGTGCTGCTCAAGCACCGCCTCCACCTCGCCCGGTTCGACGCGCATACCGCGGATCTTCACCTGGTGGTCGGCTCGTCCGAGGACATCGATCGTGCCGTCGAGGCGGTACCGGGCGAGGTCACCCGTGCGGTACATACGGGCACCCGGTTCCGCTGCGAACGGATCGGGCAGGAACCGTTCGGCCGTCGCCGCCCCGGTGGCGTAGCCCCTCGCCAGCCCCCGGCCTCCGATGTACAGCTCCCCGGTCGCTCCGAGCGGGGCGATCCGCAGGCCGGCGTCGAGCACATAGGCCCGGTTGCCCGCGATGGGGCGCCCAGCGGGCACGGTGGGGCTTCCCGGCGGCAGTTCACGGCAGTCGTACGCCGTCGCGTCGGCGGACACCTCGGTCGATCCGTAGAGATTGAGCAGTACGGCGTCCGGGAGCACCGCGGCGAAACGGCGCACCAGGTCGGCCGAGGCAGCCTCACCGCTTGTCACCACCCGGTGCAGGGCCGGCAGCGCACGGTCGCCGCGGCCTAGGGCGTCGAGCAGCGCCCGCAGCAGCGCGGGCACCACCACCAGCCGGCTCACCCGGTGTTCCCGCAGAGCGCGCAACAGGCTCCGCGGATCACGCACCACCTGGTCGGACAGGACCACGGTGGACGCACCACTGGTCAGCGGCGCGAACAGCTCCCACACCGAGTCGACGAACCCGATGGCCGTCTTCTGGCAGCAGACCTCTCCCGGCCGCAGCGGATGCTCCCGCCACATCCAGGCGATGCGGTTGGACGTGGCAGCGTGGGTGCCGACCACCGCCTTGGGCCGGCCCGTCGAACCCGAGGTGAACATCACGTAGGCGGCGCTGTCCGCATGCGGCTGCGGCGTCGGCCCCAGGTCCTCGGCGGACCGGATCACCGGCGAGTCGTCGTCCAGGGACACCACACGTACCCGCGTGCCCGGACCGGGCAACCGGTCGGCGGTTCGTCGTTCGGTCAGGACCACGGAAGCCCCCGACTCCTCGATCATGAACGCCAGCCGCTCGGAGGGGCTGTCCGGGGACAGCGGCAGATACGCCCCGCCGGCCTTGAGCACACCGAGGACGGCGACGAACAACCGGGCCGATCGCTCGAGATGGACACCGACCACGGTCTCCGGGGCGACGCCCAGCCCCCGCAGCCGGCCGGCGAGCCGGTCGGCCCGTTCGTTCAGCTCGCCATAGGTCAGCGTGCCCTCGTCGTCGGTCACGCACAGCGCGTCCGGGCTCTGCGCGGCCCGCTCCTCGAAGGCAAGGTGCAGCAGCGGCTGGGCCACAGGCGCGGCGGCGATGTCGTTCAGGGTGTCGAGCACCAGCTCCCGCTGCTCCGCGGAGTGCAGGGGCAGCTGAGCGACGCGGGCGTCCGGCCGCTCCGTGACACCGCGCAGCAGCACCAGCAGATGTTCGGCCCAGGCGGCCACCACGGCCTCGTCGAAGAGGTCGGTGCTGTAGGTGAACTCCAGCCGCAGAGTCTGCCCCACCGTGACGACATTGAGCTCGAGGTCGAACTGCGCGTGCCGGACGGGGAAGGCGAGATGTTCGACGCTCAGCCCGTCCAACTCGGGTACGGCGAACGCCCGGTCGAGGTTGAACAGCACGTCGACGAGTGGTGCCCGCGCCGGATCCATCGGCGCCCCCACCTTCTCCACCAGGGACGCGAAGGGAAGGTCCTGGTGCTCGAAGTCGTCCAGGAGATCACCCTTGGCGCTGGTCAGCAGATCGCTGAACCGGCTGTCGCCGGTCACGGTGAAGCGGGGGGCCAGGAAGTTCACACAGTGGCCGATCACGCGTCCCGTCCCCGGTGCGGTACGCCCGCTGACGGGCACGCCGACCATCAGATCGGTCTGCCCGGTCAGCCGGTGCAGCAGAGCCGCGTACGCCGAGATCAGCAGCATGAACGGCGTGGCTCCCTGCTCGGCCGCCACGCCGCGCAGACGCTCCACGAGGTCGGCGTCCACCTCGGCGACGTGCCGCGCCCCGGCGTACGTCTTCGCCGCGGGCCGCACCGATCGCGTGGGCAGCTCCAGCGTGGGCAACGGCCCCTGGAGCCGCGCCAGCCAGTGACCCTCCGCCGCTTCCAGGCCCGTGTCCACCGGTGGGGCGTCCCCGTCGGCCGCGCCCCCCTCGCCGTGCTGACGGAAGGGAACCGGGGGTGGCAACGCCGGTGTCTCGGCCCGGCAGACCGCCGAATACATGGCGGCCAGTTCCTCCAACAGCAGTCCCATGGAGATGCCGTCGGCGACGATGTGGTGCGCGCACATGTGCAGCAGGTGGGACGTCTCGCCGAGCGGCACGACGGCCAGCCGGATCAGGGGGCCGGTCGCGAGGTCGAAGGGCCGCTCCGCCTCCGCGGTCACCAGCCGGACGGCGGCGCTCTCGTCCTGTTCACCCCCGGAGGGCAGCGGCAGCACCGTCACCTCGGCACGGGTCACGGGGAGTACCTCCTGGTACTCCCCACCGGAGTGGAACACGGTCCGCAGTGCCTCGTGCCGGTCCACGACCCGGGCGAACGCGTCACGGAGAGCACCGAGGTCGAGGTCGCCCGTCAACCGCAGCAGCGAATTCTGGTGGTAGGCGGCTGACGCCTCGGGACTGATGTTCGCCAGCGTCCACAGGTTGCGTTGAGCGGGGGTGAGAGGGAAGCGGACGGGCGCCGCCCTCCCGGCCGACTCCGCGACGGGCTCCTTGGCGGGCTCTGTGACGGGAACCGGCGCGGACGCGGCCACGGGCCGGTCCTCGCTGTCGCGCGGAAGCAGACCCGCCTCGGTCATCAGCCGGGCACTGGTCAGCACCGCCGCCGCGATCCGCTCCACGTCCTCGTCCGTGTGGGCGGCGGACAGGAAGGCGTTGTGCCCCTCCCGGATGTGGATCCCCTGGTCGACCAGGTGGTAGTAGAGCATGTGGATGTCGTGCTGCGACGTGAACCGGAACAGCGAACTGAAGGTGACCATCCGGATCGGGACGCCGTCCGCCTCCAGTCCCTCGTTGACGACGCGGGCGAACCGCTCGGTGCGCCGGTTCAGGTCCCGTTGCAGCCCCGGTCCCTGACGGTCGAGCTCGGTCAGCACGGCCAGCGCCGAGGCCATCGCCAGCGGATGCTTGCAGAAGGTGCCCGCGAAGAACGTGGTGGGAGCGGCCGGGTAGGAACCGTCGCCGTAGTGCCATAGGCCACCGTCGACCGCGTCGAGGATGGCGGCACGCCCCGCGACCGCGCCGATCGGCAGCCCGCCGCCCAGCACCTTTCCGTAGACGGCGAGGTCGGCCTTGACCCCGAACCACGCCTGGGCGCCCCCGGGGTGGGAGCGGAAACCGGTGATGATCTCGTCGAAGACGAGCGCGGCACCCGCCTCGGTGGTCAGCCTCCGCAGCTCCCGGAGGAACTCCCTCGGCTGTACGTCGGGGCGACGGCTCTGGACCGGTTCGACCAGGACGGCGGCCAGTTCGTGACGGTGCGCCCGGAGCTTCTCCAAGGATTCCGGCCGGTCGTAGTCGAGGACGATGAGGTCGTCGACCATGTGCTGCGACACGCCCGGAGCCAGGGGCGCGGTGCCGGCGACGAGCCGCTGCTGGCGGCCGAGCGTTCCGTCGAACGTGCCGTGGTAGGACCCGGCGAACATCGCGATCTTGGTACGGCCGGTCGCGGCCCGGGCCAGCCGCAGCGCGTGCATCACCGCCTCACTGCCCGAGTTGCAGAACACGACGCGCTCGGTGCCGGTGAGCCCACAGGTGAGTTCGGCGACCCGGCCCGCGACGTCGGACTGGGCGCCCAGGTGGACGCCTTTCTCCAACTGCCCCATGACGGCCTGGGTGACGAACGACGGCGAGTGGCCGAACAGGTTGACGCCGAAGCCCATGACCACGTCGACGTACTCGTTGCCGTCGACGTCCCACAGCCGCGAACCGGCGGACCGCTCGGCGACGATCGGATACACCATCTCCTTGATGGACATCCGGAAGTTCGACAGGACCCGGTTGTCGTTGTCCGCGAGCGAACGACGGTAACGCTGGGCGCTCTGCTTGGACCCCTGGGTCCGGGTGGTGTACCGCGTGACGAACTCATCGAGGTACTGGTCCTGCGGGCCCTCGTCGTCGGTCACGACCGTGATCGGCCGGTAAGGCACGAACACGCGGTCGGACGGCGCGCCCGCGGGTGCCTGCGCGGCCGGTTCGTCCCGTACCGCCGTGTCCGGCTCACCGGGCGCCTGGTCCGGCACCACGACCGGCGTCCGGTCGGGCAGGGACTGGGCGATATGGGCGGCGATGGCGTCGACGGTGTTCAAGTCGTCCATCAACTGACGGACCTTCAGCCGTACGCCGTAGGTGTTCTCCGCGACCGCCACTGCCTCCAGCATCGCCATGGAGTCCAGGCCCAGATCGAGCAGCGGGGTGCCGCTCTCCACCTCTTCCGCGGGCATGCCCAGCAACTGCCCGATGAGTGACCGCAGATGATCGCCGATCGCCCGCGCACTGTCCTTGGCCCCGAGGGGCGCCGACCCGGTCCCGGCGATGTCGGACACCACCACCGACGGCGCACTCGCCGGCGGCGGCTGCACCCCCCGCGCCGAAGGCGGAGCGGGTTCGTTCATCACGGCCGGAGCGATGGCCTGGGGCGGAGCGGGTTCGCTCACCACGGCCGGAGCGACGGCCTGGGGCGCGGTGCGCCGGTCGATCCAGTACCGCTGGCGCTCGAAGGGGTAGCTGGGCACGGTGACGCGGCGCGGGGCACTGGCGGCGTGCACGGCGTCCCAGTCGACCGGCACGCCCTCGACGTACAGGCCGCCCAGCGCGGCGAGCACGGCGCCCCACTGCCCCTGCGGACCGTCCAGGCTCGCCAGCCAGCAGGCGTCGGCCCGCAGGGTGCGGCCCAGCTTGCTGAGCACCGCGGCCGGGCCGATCTCCAGGAAAACCGTGCAGCCCGCCTCGGCCAGCGCGTCCACCCCCCGGGTGAACTGCACGGGCTCGCGCATGTGCCGCACCCAGTGCTCCGTGTTCGGAACGTCCCCGGGAGCCAGCGGGGCACCGTCGACCGTCGACACCAGCGGCACGGTCGGCGACGTGTAGGCGATGCCGGCCAGGGCCTCGGCGAAAGACGCGGCGGCGGACTCGACCAACGGTGAGTGGGAGACGGGAGTACCCGGCAGCTCCCGCGTCTGCAGGCCGTCCTGCTCAAGCCGATCCAGCACCTCGCGGACGTTGTGCGCCTCACCCGCGACAACGGTGTTCGCCGGCCCGTTCACGGCGGCGACGGAGACCCTGTCCGCGTGGTCGGCCAGGGCCGCGCGGACGGTGTCGGCGTCGGCGAAGACCGTCGCCATCAGGCCGTCCGGCATGTCCTCCGCCATGACGCGGCCACGCGCCGCGGCGAGCGTGATGCCGTCCCGGAGGCTGAACACACCGGCCACACAGGCGGCCACGCATTCGCCGAGACTGTGTCCCAGCACCGCGGTCGGCCGGATTCCGTAGGCCATCCACATCTGCGCCAGGGAGTATTCGACCGCGAACAGCACCGGCTGACCGATCCTGGTGTCGGTCAGCTGTCCGCTCAGCGGGTCGTCCTGGTCCAGGTACCGGTGCACCGGGGCGTCCAAGTGGGGGCGCAGCAGCTCGGCGCACTCGTCGAGGGCGGATCGGAAGGCCGGCTCCGCGTCGTAGAGTTCGCGGGCCGTGCCCGGGGCCAGGAAACCCTGACCGGTGAAGACGAAGGCGACCGAGGGGGGTGAGGCGGTCGCCTCACCTGTCGTCAGCCCCGCAGGGCTCTCGCCGCGCGCGTACCGCTCCAGCGCGTCGGCCAGCGCCGGGGCCGTCCCCCCGGACACGGCGAGCCGGTGCCGGAAGCGGCGCCGTGAGACGGCGGCCGTCCAGCTGTAGTCGGCCAGCGACGTCTGCGGGTGTCCCCGCAGATGGGCGGCGTGGCGCCCGGCGAAGGTGCGCAGGGCCTCCTCGGACCGGGCCGAGACGGTGAGCAGCTCGGCGGGGCGCTGGACGGTCACAGGGGAGCGGGGGACCCGCGGGGCCTCTTCGAGGACGACGTGCGCGTTGGTCCCGCCGATGCCGAACGAGCTGACGCCCGCGCGGCGGGGTGTGCCGGTGTCCGGCCAGTCGCGCAGCTCCGTGTTGACGTAGAAGGGACTGTTCGCGAAGTCGATCCCGGGGTTCGGGCTCTCGAAATGAAGACTCGCCGGTACCTGCTTGTGGTGGAGGATGAGCGCTGTCTTGATCAGCCCGGCCACGCCGGCCGCCACGTTGAGATGGCCGATATTGGTCTTGATCGAACCTATACCACAATAATTCTTCTCGTTCGTGTCCGCTCGGAACGCCTGAGTCAGTGCCTCGATCTCGATGGGATCGCCGAGCTCTGTCGCGGTGCCATGCGTTTCGACGTAGCCGATGGTGTCCGCCGTAACATCCGCAAACGCCAGAGCGCCGGCCACTACGGCTGCCTGGGCCTCGACACTGGGGGCGGTGTAACTCACCTTGGCGCTCGCGTCGTTGTTGACGAACGAGCCCTTGATTACGGAATAGATACGGTCACCGTCGCGCACCGCGGCGTCCAGGGGCTTGAGCACGACGGCGCCCACCCCATTGCTGAACACGGTGCCGCGGGCGTCCCGGTCGAACGCCCTGCAGTGCCCGTCTGGCGAGAAGATGGCGTCTTCCTGGTAGATGTAGCCCGTCTTCTGATACGCCTGGAGAGACACACCGCCGGCGATCGCCACGTCACTCTGCCCCGACAGCAGACTCTGGCAGGCGAGATGGACGGCCACCAGCGAGGTCGAGCACGCCGTCTGGACGGTGATCGCCTCACCGGACAGGTTCAGCTTGAAGGACACCCGTGTCGCCAGATAGTCCTTCTCATTGCCCACCAGTCCCTGATAACTCCGCAGTTGGGTGTTGGCGCCGCCGTTGACCAAGGACATCAAATAGGTGTTGCTGGCCGATCCCGCATAAATGGAGACGTTGCCGTCGAACGACGTCAGGTCACTGCCCGAGTTCTCCATCGCGGCCCAGACGGTTTCCAGGAACACCCGGTGCTGTGGGTCCATCATTTCTGCTTCGGAGCGCGATATACCGAAGAACGGGGCGTCGAACTTATCCACGTCCGGCACAATTCCAGCGGCAGGTACGAAACGCGGGTTGTCGGCGTCGACGGGGAAGAACGCAGAGTCTTCCAGCTCATCGGGGGCGAAGAAAGAAATACTCTCCTCGCCGCTTCTGAGATTTTCCCAGAACTGATCGAGATCGGAGGCGCCCGGGCACCGGATGGCCATCCCGACGATGGCTATGTCGGACGAGTTCACTTCCACAGCGGTCTCCCGGCTGGCAAAAGGGGTCCATGATGAGACGGATTGCCTGGTGGCAACGACCGAAATGTCGCGGTCGGCCCTGTCGACGAGGTCGCCGAACAGCGCCGAGGCGCACTCGTGCGGCCCGGCGTCGAAAGGACGGAGAACGTCCTGACGTCGGGCGGAGTGATCAGCAGGCCGCCGAGGACATCGGCAGGGCCCAGCGTGCGAGATTACGAGCGACTGGGAACGAGCAGCCGCTCGTAGTACCCGGCTGAGTACGCCTACGGCCGCTTGGTACTGCCCAATGGACAGTCAACTGAAACACCCGCATGTGTTTTGACACACCGTCAGCGGATGAACGCCTTCTGGAATCTTGAGCAAAATGGTTCCACCACCCCGTTGCGACAAGCTACCGTCCGATCTTGCCCACTGCTTCACGTTTGGACCTGATCGCCAGTGAGTATTATTGATCACATCCTTGTGACGTGCTGTCAAGTGGTCTACTGGGTAAGCGGGTTGCTGGGGAGGACCCGCACTTTCACGAGGCCGGCAAGGTTTAAGGAGCCAACAGGAGTGGCTGTCTCACCACGGGCGGGGTCACAGCGGTCATCCCCACACGGGATGACTGAAATTGACCGAAAGCGGACACATTCCTCGCGGAATCACAACGAAGGAGCCCCGGCAGGAATCCTCTCTGCGGTCGGCGGAACACCACTGGTAAGACTCGAACGAATCACTCCCGGTGCCGAGTTCGCCGTTTATGCGAAGTTGGAAGCACTGAATCCGGGTGGCAGCATCAAGGACCGGCCCGCGACGGCGATCGTCGCCGACGCCGTACGTAACGGACTCGTCACACCCGGCAAGACGGTGGTCGTGGAGTCCAGTTCGGGCAACTTCGCCATCGGCCTCGCCCAGGCATGCCGCTACTACGGCATCGACCTGATCTGTGTCGTCGATCCGGCGGCCACACCGCAGAACCTGGCGATCCTCAAGGCATTCGGGGCCAGGGTCGATCTGGTCGGCCGCCCGGACCCGGTCACCGGAGACTTTCTGACGGCCCGTCGTAGAAGGGTCCAGCAGATCCTCGCGGAACTACCTCACACCTTCTGGCCCAACCAGTACGGCAGTCTGCTCAACCCCGCGACCCACTTCGCCACGATCAAAGAGGTCACGGAGGAACTGAACGGCCCCCTCGACTACCTCTTCTGTGCCGTCAGCACCTTTGGCACCTTGCGGGGCTGTGCCGAGTACGTCCGCGACAACGGCCTGCCGACCAAAGTCATCGCGGTGGACGCGGTCGGGAGCGCCATCTTCGGGCTGCCTCCCCGGAACCGGCTCATACCGGGACACGGTGCGTCCGTGCGGCCCGAGCTGTTCGAACCGGACCTGGCGGACGACGTCGTTCACATCACCGACCATGAATGCGTGACGGCATGCCGACGGCTCGTCCACCACGAGGCGTACCTCGCCGGCGGTTCCTCCGGCGCGGTCCTGGCAGCCCTGCTCAAGTACGCACCCCGCATACCTGCGGAAGCCAACTGCGTACTCATCATGCCCGACCGCGGCGAGCGGTATCTCCACAGCATCTACTCCGATGCCTGGGTCCGGGAACACTTCGGCGATCTGCCGGACGTGGTCCTGCCCCCCATCGAACTCACCGTAGGCGGATGATGTGCTAATTCTCACAGGTGAACAGGTTCGCAGCCTTCTGATCGGGCACGAGGACGACATCGTGAGCGCGGTGCGCGACGCATATCTCGCGCACGCCGACGGCGACACCACGCTTCCGCACTCCTCCTTCCTCCGACTGCCGGAGTCCCGGAACCGGATCATCGCCCTGCCCGCCCATCAGGCGAAGCCCGTACCGACGGCGGGGTTGAAGTGGATCGCGTCCTTTCCGGGCAACGTGGAGCGTGGCATGGACCGCGCCTCCGCCGTCATGATCCTTAATTCCGCGGAAACCGGTCATCCGACCGCGGTGGTGGAGGGCTCCCTCATCTCCGCACAGCGGACGGCGGCCAGTGCCGCCCTCGCGGCTCAGGTACTCGGGGTACCGGGCGACGGGGCCCGGGCGGGCTTCGTGGGATGCGGGGTCATCAACTTCGAAGTCGCCCGCTTCCTTCGCACCACGCGTCCGGACATCCGCATGCTGACGGTCAACGACACGGACCCGCAGCGGGCGAAGAGCTTCGCCGAGCGCCTGGGCGCCGCCTTCCCCGAACTCACTGTGACGACGAGCGAAACCCTTGACGTGGTCATCGCCGAATCCTCGGTCCTGTCGATCGCGACCACCGCGCTGACACCCCACATCCCGGACCTGAGCAAGGCGCCGGCAAATGCCGTGGTACTGCACGTCTCCCTGCGCGACCTGACCCCGGAGGCCATTCTGGCCTCTTACAACTACACCGACGACATCGATCACGCGGTGCGGGAGCAGACATCGCTCCACCTCACGGAACAGCAGACAGGTAACAGGGATTTCGTCCGGGCCACGCTCGCGGACGTGCTCCGCGGCACAGTGACCGTGCCGGACGACGGCCGTCCCCACGTCTTCTCCCCGTTCGGCCTCGGCGTCCTCGATCTCGCCCTCGCCAGCCTGGTCCTGCGCCTCGCCGAGGAGCAGGGCGTGGGCGTGGACATACCCGACTTCCTCCCTGTACGTCATGGGTGAGGTGGTGGGTTCGCGTCGAACCGAGGAATGCGAACTGCTGGAGTACCGCTACGGGCCCCAGTTGCTGCCGGACACGCTGATGAGCGCTCCCGGCATGTGGCGCTATGCCGGGCTGCTCCCCCTGGAGGATGGTCCGATCCGCTATCCCCTGCCGGTCGGTGGAACTCCGCTGATCGGGTCGCCGGGGCTGCGCCGTGATCTGGCCATGCCTCGGCTGTGGATCAAGGACGAGACACGCGGCCCCAGTGCGTCCAACAAGGACCGGGCGACCGCCTTGGTGATCGAGTCCGGTCTGCGCGCCGGTGCGGACACCATCACCATCTCCTCCACCGGCAACGCGGCGGTCGCGACTGCCTTCGGTGCGGCGGCGGCAGGAATGCGGAGCGTCATTTTCGTGCCCGAAGACTGCAACCCGGGCAAGATCGACCTCATGCGTGCCGCCGGAGCGTTGGTTCTGCGGGCTGCCGGAGGCTACCCGGAAGCGTTCCGTCTCTCCCGGGAAGCGGCGCGGCGACTGGGCTGGCTCGACCGCAATACCGGCGTCAACCCGCTGACGCTCGAGGCGAAGAAGACCGTCGCCCTGGAGATCTGGGAGCAGTTGAGCCGCAGTCGTCCCGACGTCGTCTTCGTACCGGTGGGCGACGGACCAACACTGTGCGGTCTCGCCAAGGGCTTCCGCGAGTTGCTGCTGTGCGGCGCGATGGACCGCGTACCGCGCTTGATCGGGGTACAGGCGGCCCACTGTCAGCCGCTGGCGCGGGCCTGGCGTGGCGAACCGGCCGATGCGCGGGCTCATGGCCCGACGATCGCCGACGGCATCGCTGTCACCGAGCCCTCTATCGGATCGCTCGCTCTCCAGGACGTGCGCGACAGCGGCGGCGCCTACGTCGCGGTATCCGACGAAGAGCTCCAGCGGGCCGTTTCCGTCCTCGCGAGTACGGCCGGGATCGGCAGCGAGCCGGCTGGGGCAGCCTGTCTGGCAGGGCTGTGGAAGGCACTGGAGCTGGGCTTCGTGGAGCGGTCCGAGACGGCGGTCCTTCTGGTAACCGGACGTGAACTGGCCCATCCGACCGTCTCCGGAGCCCGAGGCGGGCAGGCTCCCGTCGTCTCCGGCTGGAAGGACGTCGAGGAACACCTTGCTCATCTGTGACCAGGTGAGCCGCCCATACATCATCTTCGAACGGAGAGGGAGCAACCATGGCCAATGACACCCAGACTGATGACGTCGAGTACACGGTCGTCGTCAACCACGAAGAGCAGTACTCGATCTGGTTCGTCGACAAGGAGATACCCGAGGGCTGGCGTGAGGTGGGCAGGAGGGGCCCCAAAGCCGAGTGCCTGAGCTACATCGAAGAAGTGTGGACGGACATGCGGCCCCTCAGCCTGCGCCGCCAGATGGAGGGCGCGCAGGGCTGACCTGCGCGCCGCGACCGCCGGGCTGAGCGCCGGTCCACGGCCGCTCAGCCCTGCGGTCCGCCCGTCTTCCGCCATGCCTCATAGAGAAGGACCCCGGCCGACACGGCGAGGTTCAGGGACTCGGCGGTACCGGTCATCGGAATATGCAGCCGCAGATCGCCCCGTTCGAGCACATCCGGGGGCAGTCCCGGTCCCTCCGCGCCGAGCAGGATCGCGAGCGGCGTCGGGTATTCAATTTTCCAGAAATTACTGTCGGCCGCCGCCGACGTAGTGGCTACGGTGATGCCATGTTCTGCCGCCCAGGAAAAGAATTCGTCCGCTGTTGTCACATGAGCAATCGGAACGTTGAACAACGCCCCCATGCTCGCCTTGACAGCCGCAGGGTCGAACGGGTCGGTCGCCTTGCCGATCAGAATGACTCCGGCGGTGTCCGTGGCATCGGCGGTACGAATGATGGTTCCCAGATTTCCGGGGTTCCCGACCTCGTGCAACACAACCAGGCGTGTGTCGGACCCCACCGGAATTTCGTCGAGCTCACGCAGTCGGCCTCGGACGACCGCAGCCAATCCGGACGGGCCGTCCCGGTCCGCGAGGCGAGTGAAAAGGTCGGCGCTGATTCGCACGACGCGAACACCGCGACCTTCCTGTTCCTCAACCATCCGCGCGGCCGGGGCGTACTTCAACAGCTCCGGAGCCACCGCGAGAAACTCGATATCGGCCTGTGCCTCGACGGCCTGCCAGACGGGCTGGATGCCATGAACGACGAAAACTCCCTCGCGGCGGCGGTGCTTACGCTCCGCCAGCTGTCGCATTCGTTTGACGACGGGATTCCCCGCGCTGGTGATCAGATCGGCCATCTTTGTTCCGTCCGGGCTGCTGTTCGGCGATTCGGCGTGACTCGACAGATTGTACAGGGGCGCCCGGCCACTGAATCAGGTGGAGGCCACCCCGGTCTCCGCCGCGGCGCCCCATCGAAATAAAGACCCGCCGTGCCGGGTAGAGCTGAAAGGTTTGTGGACCCATGAGCAGGAGCCGTCGGCACCTCATATCGTTGCGGGATCTGACTGCCGAGGACATCGAACGGATCGTCGATCGCGGCCTCGCCCACGCGACGGCCGACGGAAGGTACGGGCAGTCCCTTTCCGGAAAGGTCGTGGGTGCCTACTTCGCCAAGACCTCCACCCGGACGCGCACCGCGTTCGTCTCCGGGGCCATGCGGCTCGGAGCGCACACCCTCACCTACGGCCCCGGAGATCTCCAGCTCAACACGGGGGAGACCTTCGAGGACACGGGTCGGATTCTGGGCTGCATGCTCGACGGTCTGGTGGCGCGCACGGCGGACGACCCCGGGCAGTTGCGTGCCCTGGCCGGCTCCGGCGAGATGGCCGTCGTCAATGCCATGAGCGCGGACGAGCACCCGACGCAGGCCCTGGCCGATCTGACGACGATGCGGCAGCGCTTCGGCACCATCTCGGGGCTGCGCGTGCTGTACGTGGGCGAGGGAAACAACACGGCCGCCGCGCTCGGTCTTGCCCTCAGCAGATATGCGGGCACGGAGGTGCATTTCCGTACGCCGCAGGGATACGGTCTCCCCTCCGATTCACTGCAAAGCGCGACACATCTGGCCTCCGAACATGGAGCCGTCTGCACCGAACAGCATGACCTCGACGGCTTGCCGGAAAAAGTCGACATTGTCTATACGACGCGCTGGCAGACCACGGGAACATCGAAGGAGGATCTGAACTGGCGTGATACCTTCCAGCCTTTCAAGGTGACCGCGGAACTCCTCAACCGCTATCCGAACGCGGTTTTCATGCATGATCTTCCGGCCCATCGCGGTGAAGAGGTCGATGCCGAAGTGCTGGATGGATCGAGCAGTATTGTATTCCAGCAGGCGGCCAATAAACTGTACAGCGCCATGGCGGCCCTGGAGTGGTCTCTCGATGTCCTCTGACGGAAGATAAGAGAAGGTCATCATGCGTGTACTAGTCACCGGGCACCAGGGTTATGTTGGAACCGTAATGGTTCCGATTCTGAAATTGGCAGGACATCAGGTAACCGGAATGGACGCCGATCTTTTCCGTGACTCCTGGGCGGGGCCCAAGGAATCGGAACCGGATAGATACCTCCTGGATGTCCGCGACGCGGAAGCGAAGCATTTCTACGGCTACGATGCCGTTATCCATCTGGCCGGTCTTGCGAACGATCCGACCGGAAAAATTCCTTCCAGGATCACCGAGGACATCAATTTTCGGGCCTCGGTCGGTCTCGCGGCCGCCGCGAAGGCGGCTGGTGTCCGGCGGTTCCTTTTCTCCTCGTCATGCAGCGTGTACGGGCACGGCAAGGAGGACCCCTGGACGGAGGACGACGAGCCCCAGCCGCTGACCGAGTACGCCAAGTCGAAACTGCGGACGGAGAAAGCCCTGGGGTCGCTGGCCGGGCCGGAGTTCTGCCCCACGTATCTGCGCAGTGCCACGGCCTATGGATTCTCGCCTCGCTTCCGGACGGATCTGCTGGTCAACGAGCTGACCGTCAGTGCCCTGACCACGGGGGAGGTACGGCTGTCCGGCGGCGCGATGTGGCGTCCCTTCCTTCACGTCCAGGACATGGCACATGCCTTCGCGGCCCTGCTCATGGCACCCACGTCTACCGTGTGCGACCGCACGTACAACGTGGGTAGCGACAGCGAGAACTACTCGGTTGAGGCGGTCGCCGCCCTGGTTTGCGAATCGGTTGCCGGAACCAGGCTCACCGTCGTGGACGACGTACCGGCCGATCAGCGCAGTTACCGGGTCGACTTCGGGCGCCTGGCCCGGGAAGTGCCGGGTTTCGTCCCCCGGTGGAGCGTGGGGGCGGGGGTGCGCCACCTGGTCGAACAGCTTTCGCTGCACGGCCTGCCGACGGACAGTCTGGCTGGACCGGCCTACCGGCGGCTCGACGCGCTGCGGACCTCGGTTCTGGAGGGACGCATTTCGTCCGACCTCAGGCGGGCCGGCTCCTAGGGCATCGTACGATCGCGGCACCGGCCCCCGGCAGCGGTCGGGCGCCGGCCCGGTCCAGCTGCGGCGCGAGGGCGCCGCACACGAGCCGGGGCACGGCCTCCGTCCGACCGGCGGGGTGGAAGTGCTCTCCGGAAGCACATGGCTGGGTGAATCGCGCGCCGGTGTGCCGCGCGCAGTGGAGCTTGTCGTCGGCCTCCATGTGCGGTCCCGGTCTCCCACCAGTGCCGTGATCGGGCGGGACAACGGAGCTTCGGGCCAGTACCGATACCGGTATGTCGCGACGGCGGTGAAGTCGCTGCGCGGCGGGGGCAGGGCGGCGCTGAGGAGTTGTGCCCGAAGAGCGCGATCGGGCCACGCCAAGGGGCAGAGCCTGCAGCACGTGGTCGGCCAGGCCCCCCATGTCTTCCACGGCCTGCCCGTGCGGCGCGCCCAGTTCACCTCGATCGCGCACCGCAGGCGACCTAGGACGTCCTGCCTGCCGGGGTACTGCGCAGCCGGCGCTTCGACGTCCGGAAGAAGCTCCCCCGTGAGTTGGTACTCCAGCAGGAGTTCTCGGTGCGGCCGACGGTGCCGGAGTACGGCCGTTGCACCCCGGCGGAGGCAGTGCTGTGCGGTCGGCATGTTCGGCCAGCTGCCAGCCCTTTTTTGCGGGCCACCGGGGCGAGCGGGCTGCCGCGGACGGAGTCGCGCATGCGGCGGCGTGGTTCGACGCGGTCGAAGCGGTGGCCGATGTCGGTGAACAGGTCGTCGAGGTGTGTCGGTCCCACGTCTGGGCTGCGGGTGCCGCCCCAGTGCTCACCGGTGATGACTGCCCAGGCCAGTGGCGTCCCTGACGGCGGGACACTCGTTCGAGGGGCGGGCGCACGGAACCCGCGTGACCGCCGACCGGCCGCTACACCCCCGCCGCTCGACGTTTCAGGCCATCTATGCGTGCTGCGTCGTCGGCCGGCGGGAGCTCTACCTGAAGCGTGCCGAAGCTGCTCTGGAACTCCCAGAAGTGTGGGACGTATGCGGGACGGACACCCGTAGAAGCCCGGTTCTGACCGGTTCCAATCGGACTCGGCCCCCGGCGAGGCGAGGAATCCGATCGACGTGGAGACCAGGAGATGGAGCCTGACCTGCTAAAACTTCGCCATCCTGACCTGTGGCCGGTGGCGCCCCCGGCAGGACTCGAACCTGCGGCCAAGCGCTTAGAAGGCGCCTGCTCTATCCACTGAGCTACGGGGGCCGGGTGTGGTGGCCTCTGTCGTGGTGCCCGGGTGTGGGCTGATCCGTGACGTTGCCGGGGACAAGGATAGGGCTCCCGAGTCCTTGTCCCTGTTGCTTCGCCTCCGTGGCTCAATGTGGAGGTTCGGTGAAGCGGTCCTGATAATCGCAGGCAGGTACGAATCGCGCACCTCTTTTGGCGCCCCAAGCCTCGGGTGTTGTGCACTCGTTATGCCTGCGCCTCTCTCGTCCCCTCCGTCCCGTGTGTCCTGTCGGCGCGCAGACGTACTTATATGCTTCAGAAAGTCCACAAAATTGGGCATTCTTCGCATGTGGTGACCTTGGACGTACGGCCTCAGCTGCTCGACGCGCTCTCCGCCCTGCGCGACCGTGTCGCCGCCGCGCGCTTCCCGCTGCCCCTGGCGGGGGCCCCGCGCGCGCGTGCCAACCGCGACGAACTGCTCGCGCAACTCGACGACTACTTGGTGCCCCGGTTGCGGCAACCCGAAGCGCCCTTGCTTGCCGTTGTCGGCGGCTCCACCGGCGCCGGGAAGTCCACCCTCGTCAACTCCCTGGTGGGACGGAAGGTCAGCGAGGCCGGGGTGCTCCGGCCGACCACCCGCACACCGGTACTCGTCTGCCATCCCGAGGACCACCACTGGTTCAGCGGCATGCGCGTCCTGCCCAACCTCAGACGCGCGCGGGTGCCCCAACAGGAGCTGGGGCAGGGGGTGGGGCATGCGCCGGTCGGTGCGTCGTTTCCGCAGGGCAAGGACGGCGAACGCGTACTGCGCATCGAGACCGCCGACAGCATGCCGCGCGGCCTCGCCCTCCTCGACGCGCCCGACATCGACTCCCTGGTCGCCGAGAACCGCGTCCTCGCCGCCGAACTCATCTGCGCCGCCGACATCTGGGTGACGGTGACCACCGCCGCCCGCTACGCCGACGCCGTGCCCTGGCATCTGCTGCGCACCGCCAAGGAGCACAGGGCGACCCTGGTCACCGTTCTCGACCGGGTGCCCCACCAGGTGGTCTCCGAGGTCTCCCGGCAGTACGCGGCGCTGCTCACCAAGGCGGGGCTCGGTGACGTACCCCGGTTCACGGTGCCCGAACTGCCCGAGTCCGCCTGGGGCGGGGGGTTGCTGCCGGCCACCGCCGTCGCCCCGCTGCGCGACTGGCTCATCCAACAGGCCACCGACCCCGGCGCCCGCTACGAGGCCATGGTCCGCACCGCCCGTGGCGTCCTCGACTCCCTGAATTCCCGGCTGCCCGAACTGGCCGGTGCGGCGGCCCAGCAGTACGCCGTCGCCCTCCGCCTCACCACCTCCGTCGACATGGCGTACGACAACGAGCACGCGCGCGTGAAGGCGCGATTGCAGTCGGGGGCCGTCCTCGCGGGCGACGCCCTCAAGCGGTGGCGCAGCTATCCCCTGGACTGCACCGCCCGTGAACTCCTCGACGCCCTCATGGAAAGTCTCGGCGCGCTGCTGCTGTGTGCCGTCACCGCCGCCGACGAGCGGATCGCCGACGCCTGGCGGCGTGAACCGGCCGCCGTCGCCGCCGGGCTGATGGACCGTGACCCCTCGCCGGCGAACGCCGAGCACCGCATCGGGATGACCGTTCGACGCTGGCGACGCGTCCTTGAGGAGTACGTGGAGGAAGAGGTCCGCGACCTCGACCGGAGTCTCGCGCCCGATGTCGAGGTCGTGGCCGCCCTGGTCGCCACCGCCTTGCTGGGCGGTCGGCGGGCCCGTGCCGCCGGTGAGGGGCTCGCCGAGCGGATCGGGGCGCACGGGGCGCTGCGGTTGCGCGACCGGAGTGGACGGCTGCTCACCGAGTACCTCGACCGGGCCCTCGACGCCGAGCGCGACCGCCGTCTGGCACCCCTTGACGCACTCGACGTCCATCCCGAGCCACAGGCCGAACTCATCGCCGCGCTGTCCGTACTGCAGAAGGAGAGGTGACCGTCGTGACCGCCGTCACTGACCACGCGGATCAGACGGAGGACGACGTCCCCGAAGGGGGCGACGATCGCGGAAACGACCTCCCTATGGGGAACGTTTCGACGGAGAAGGCCTCCAGGGAGGGCGCTTCCGCGAGGGGCGACCAGGAGGACGTGGCCGACGACGTGTCCCGGAAGGACATCTCCGGGGAGGCCGTTTCCGAGGACGGTGTCTCCAAGGAGGGTGTCTTGGCGAAGAGCGGTCCGGAGGAGGGCGGCTCCGAGGAGGGCGCCGCTGAGAAGGGTGCCGCTGGGAAGCGTGCGACGTCGGGACAGGCTCGCGAGAACGGCCTCCACGCGCGCGTGGCCGCCGTCGGCACTTCCGGTGTCAGGTCGCGTGCCAGAGCGTCCTCCGGTGCCGCGTCCCGCCGCGAGGAGCCCGAGGACTCGTCCCGCCGTACGAGAGCGGGCGGCCTGTTCCGTCGCGCGCGAACGGGCGGTTCGACGCGGCGCGCGGAAGGGCGTACCGAGGATCGCGCGACAGGACGTACCGAAGCTCGCCCGGGACGTACCGGGGATCGCCCGGGACGGTCCGGAGGTACCTCGGGAGGGCGTGACGTACGCCCTGGGGAGGGCCGGGGAGAAGGGCGGCCGGAGGCCGAGGAGGTCTGGGACGACGGGCTGATCGCTCGGCGGGTGCCCGAGGAGAGGGCCGCCGAGAAGGCCGCTCAGGCGTTGGCCTCGATCGTGGAGACCCGGCCACAAAGCTCCCAGGCGGTCACGCCGCTGGCGTACGACGGGGCGCTCAGGTCGCGGCTCGACGCGTTGCGGGAATTGGTGGGGCAGTCGCGTACGCGGTTGGACAGCAGGACGCTCGCCGAGGCGGGGCGGGTGCTGGACGAGGCGGCGGCGCGGCGCAGGCTCTCGGGGCAGCACACCGTGGTGGCGATCGCGGGCGCGACCGGCAGCGGCAAGTCGACGCTCTTCAACGCGCTCGCCGGAGTGGCGATCTCGGAGACCGGCGTACGCAGGCCCACTACCGCTGCGCCGATCGCGTGCAGTTGGAGCGACGGCGCGGCGAGCCTGATCGACCGGCTGGGCATTCCGGGGCGGTTGCGGCGGCGGCCGTTGCAGAGCCCGGAGGCGGAGGCGCAACTGCGGGGGCTGGTGCTGGTGGATCTGCCCGACCACGACTCGGCGGCGGTGCAGCACCGGCAGCAGGTGGACCGCGTGCTGGGGCTCGTGGACGCGGTCATCTGGGTCGTCGACCCGGAGAAGTACGCCGACGCCGTACTCCATGAGCGCTATCTGCGGCCCCTGGCAGGGCACGCGGAGGTCATGTTCGTCGTGCTCAACCAGGTGGACCGGCTGCCCGGGGAGGCCGCGCACCAGGTCCTCGACGACCTCCGGCGCCTCCTCGACGAGGACGGGATCGCCCTCGGTGAGCACGGCGAACCGGGGGCCACCGTGCTCGCGGTGTCCGCGTTGACCGGGACCGGGGTGGCGGAACTGCGGGACGCGGTCGGGCAGTTCGTGGCCGAGCGGGGAGCGCCGGCCCGCCGGGTGCGGGCCGATCTGGACGCCGCCGCCGCGCGGTTGTGGCCGGTGTACGCCACCCGGCGGCGGACGGGGCTCAGCGAGCGGGCCCGGGAGGAGTTCACCGCCCGGCTCGCGGACGCCGTGGGGGCGACGGCGGCGGGCGAGGCGGCCGAGCGGGCCTGGCTGCGCAACGCCAACCGCGCGTGCGGCACGCCGTGGCTGCGGCTGTGGCGGTGGTACGAGGGCCGCGGCGACCTTCCGACCGGGCGGCTCGCGGCGTCGGCCGTGGACGAGGAGGCCACCGCCCGGCAGCGGGTCGAACAGGCCGTACGGATGCTGTCGGACCGCGCCGCGGCGGGGCTGCCCGCGCCTTGGGCGCAGGCGGTGCGCGAGGCCGCCGCACGCGGGGCGCAGGGGCTGCCGGAGGCCCTCGACCAGTTGGTGGCGCGGGCCGGGGCCTCGACGGGGCGGCTGCCTCGGCCGGGCTGGTGGCCGATCGCGGTGCTGGTGCAGGCGTCCATGACCCTGCTGCAGATCACCGGCGGGCTGTGGCTGCTCGGGCAGATCATCGGCTTCATGTCGCCGAACCTCGGGGTGCCGGTGCTGCTGATGGTGATCGGCATCGTCGGCGGTCCGGCCGTGGAGTGGAGCTGCCGGCTGGCGGCGCGGGGGCCTGCCCGGCGGTACGGGCTGGAGGCGGAGCGACGGTTGTGGGAGGCCGCCGCCGGGTGCGGGCGGGCGCGGGTGCTGGACCCGGTCGCCGCCGAGCTGCTGCGGTACCGGGAGGTGCGGGAGCAGTACGGGCGGGTGCTGGGGGCGGCGCCGGTGGGCTGACCATCCGTGGGGTGAGGGGTGGGCCTCCGGGCGGCGGTTCACCCTGTCGGGTGGCGAAGTTTTCCACAACCGGCGAGTAACACACAGGGCTCAGCGGGCTCGGCCCGACGGCGGCAATCTGATCTCGCGGCGATCACGACGGACGCGATCACCGTGAGCAGGAATGCGAGCAGCCGTACGGGACGGGCCCGTGCGTGTGTGAGGCGGCGGTGCCGGGAGCGGTGCCGACGCGGAGGAGGGGCTCAAGGCCATGAACGAGACGCTGGTGTGTGTGGTGGGGAACGTGGCGACGCAGCCGGTCTGCCGGGAGTCGGCGTCGGGGGCGTCGGCGAGGTTCCGGCTGGCGGTGACCTCGCGGTACTGGGACCGGGAGAAGAGCGTGTGGACCGACGGCCACACCAACTTCTTCACGGTGTGGGCGAGGCGCACCCTCGCGGCGAACGTGGCGTCGTCCGTGTCGCTGGGTGATCCGGTGGTGGTGCACGGCCGGTTGAAGGTGCGCAGTGAGCAGCGGGACGGGCAGAGCTGGGTCTCGGCGGACGTCGACGCGGTGGCGATCGGCCACGACCTGTCGCGGGGGACATCGGCCTTCCGGCGCAACAACGCCAGGGGAGAGGCGGCGACACCGGCCCCGCCCGAGCCGAACTGGGAGACACCGCCCGCCAGTTCGCCTCAGACGCCCATCGAACTGCGCCCGGAGCCGGTGGGGGTGACGTGACGTCATGGAGCGGGCGGCGGACGGACACTGCGATCATCCGAACCGCTCCGGCCGAACTGCGGCTTATCGGCGAATGCGTTGTGAACACTCCTGACGTAAGTCCCATCGATTTGTCGATAAGCCCTGTTCGCAAGCTGTGCAACCGATAACGATTCCGATTCGGATCTCTTGTCCGACGATACGACTGGGAAGAGTGGTGCGCCGCGTCCTTAGGATGCCGGGCATAGCTCACGGGGCTTCTGATTCTGCTGGTGGGACCACAACCCCCACGTCAACGGGTCCTGCTCGAAGGGAAATTCAGTGGTGTCTTCGTTCTCGGGGTCGCTCTCCGCGTGGTGTGCGCGCAGGCGAGGGGCGGCTCGTCTCGCCGCCGTGTCGCTCGCCTCCGGCCTCGTCGTCGCGGGTGCGATCGTCACCGCGGGCCCGGCCGCCGCCGACGGGACGGCGCATCGCCCGGGCGGAGCGACCGCGACCATAGGCGGCCTGAAGACCTACGGGACGGCCGTCATCCGTACCGAGGACGGGGAACAGCAGCTGCCGGCGGGCCTGTTCGAGATGTTCGTCGACGGCGGCGGCACCCTGCAGACCTACTGCGTCGATGTGCGGAACCCCACCCAGAAGGACGCCAAGTACCAGGAGACCTCCTGGAGCGGAACCTCGCTGGGCGCCAACAAGGACGCGGGCAGAATCCGTTGGATTCTGCAGAACTCCTACCCGCAGGTGAACGACCTCGCGGCACTGGCCTCCAAGGCGGGCGCCAAGGGCCTCACCGAGCAGGACGCGGCGACCGGAACACAGGTGGCGATCTGGCGGTACTCGGACGGCGCCGATGTGACGGCCCTGGACCCGCAGGCCGAGAAGCTCGCCGACTACCTGGAGAAGAACGCACGCGACCTGGAGGAGCCGGCCGCCTCGCTGACCCTCGACCCGCCGGCGGTCTCCGGCCGGGCGGGCGAGCGGCTCGGTCCGGTCACGGTGCGCACCAACGCCGACGGGGTGACGCTGACCCCGTCGGCGGACGCCACCGCGGCCGGGGTGAAGGTCGTCGACGAGAAGGGCGAGGCGGTCACCACCGCCCGTGACGGCAGCGAGCTGTACTTCCAGGTGCCCGAGGAGGCCGATGGGGGCACCGCCGAGGCATCCGGCGGCGGGGGAGGCTCGGCCGAGCTGACCGTGGAGGCCTCGACCACCGTGCCCGTCGGTCGTGCCTTCGCCTCCGAGACCCGCAGCCAGACCCAGATCCTCGCCGGGTCCAGCGAGTCCACGGTCTCCGCGACGGCGACCGTGAGCTGGGCGGAGAAGGGCGCGATACCGGCACTGTCCGCCGAGAAGAACTGCGTCGACGGCGGTCTGGACATCACCGTGGCCAACGAAGGGGACGATGCCTTCGCCTTCGAGCTGATGGGCGTCGAGTACTCCATCGCCGCCGGTGAGACCCGGAAGGTGACGGTCCCGCTCCAGGAGGACCAGGCCTACGACTTCACGATCAAGGGGCCGAACGGCTTCGCCAAGCGGTTCCGGGGCGTCCTCGACTGCAAGACGGAGACCGAGACGGCTGTGGGCGGAGAGTCGGTCCAGACGCTGAGCGAGCCCAGCCCGGCGACGGTGGGCGGCGGCACCGTCTCCGACACCACCACCGATCTCGCCGAGACCGGCAGCTCCGGCGCGACCCCGGTGATCGGCGGCATCGCGATCTCCCTGGTCGTGATCGGCGGCGCGGTGATGGTCGTCCTGCGCAAGCGGGAGCAGTAGGCGCCCGCGAGGGCGGGAGCGATCGAGTGCGGGCCGGAGCGATCGTCGGCTTCGGGCCGCAACGGTCGCCGGCTCCGGGCCGGAGCGGTCGCCGGCGATGAGGCGCGGCGGGTGCGGCGTGCGCGGCCAGGGAGTGCCGCCGCGGTGTTGAAGTGCGCTCCTTGACAGCTCAACAGCGAGTGACCGCGCGATGACACATGCGTGTGACGCGGCCCCGGAACGCCCCTGCGGCACCGGGGCCGTGTCGCTCTTCCAGGGGGTTCACCATCCGGTTTCCGTCGAGGGCTCGCCGTGCGGCAAGATGGGTGGTACTGCCCACTGCCAGATTTCAAGCTGCCGGACGGTTTCTCTTGGCTGAGTTCATTTACACCATGCGCAAGACGCGCAAGGCGCACGGCGACAAGGTCATCCTTGACGACGTATCGCTGAGCTTCCTGCCCGGCGCGAAGATCGGTGTGGTCGGTCCGAACGGTGCCGGTAAGTCCACCGTCCTCAAGATCATGGCCGGTCTTGAGCAGCCCTCGAACGGCGACGCGTTCCTCTCCCCGGGCTACACTGTCGGCATCCTCCTGCAGGAGCCGCCGCTGAACGAGGAGAAGACGGTCCTGGAGAACGTCCAGGAGGGTGTCGCCGACATCAAGGGCAAGCTGGACCGGTTCAACGAGATCGCCGAGCAGATGGCGACCGACTACTCGGACGCGCTGCTGGAGGAGATGGGCAAGCTCCAGGAGGAGCTGGACCACGCCGAGGCCTGGGACCTGGACGCCCAGCTGGAGCAGGCCATGGACGCCCTCGGCTGCCCGGCCGGCGACTGGCCCGTCACCAACCTCTCCGGCGGTGAGCGCCGCCGCGTCGCCCTCTGCAAGCTGCTGCTGGAGGCCCCCGACCTGCTGCTCCTCGACGAGCCCACCAACCACCTCGACGCCGAGTCGGTGAACTGGCTGGAGCAGCACCTCGCCCAGTACAAGGGCACCGTCGTGGCCATCACCCACGACCGGTACTTCCTGGACAACGTGGCCGGCTGGATTCTGGAGCTCGACCGCGGCCGGGCCATCGGCTACGAGGGCAACTACTCGACGTACCTGGAGACCAAGCAGTCCCGTCTCAAGGTCGAGGGCCAGAAGGACGCCAAGCGCGCCAAGCGCCTCAAGGAGGAGCTGGAGTGGGTCCGCTCCAACGCCAAGGGGCGGCAGGCCAAGTCCAAGGCGCGTCTGGCCCGTTACGAGGAGATGGCCGCCGAGGCCGAGAAGATGCGGAAGCTGGACTTCGAGGAGATCCAGATCCCGCCGGGCCCCCGTCTGGGCAACGTGGTCGTCGAGGTCAACAACCTCAACAAGGCCTTCGGTGAGAAGGTCCTGATCGACGACCTCTCCTTCACCCTGCCGCGCAACGGCATCGTGGGCGTCATCGGCCCGAACGGCGCCGGCAAGACCACCCTGTTCAAGATGATCCAGGGCCTGGAGGAGCCGGACTCCGGCACGATCAAGGTCGGCGAGACCGTCAAGATCTCCTACGTCGACCAGAGCCGCGAGAACATCGACCCCAAGAAGACGCTGTGGGCCGTCGTCTCCGACGAGCTGGACTACATCAACGTCGGCCAGGTCGAGATGCCCTCGCGCGCGTATGTCTCCGCGTTCGGCTTCAAGGGCCCCGACCAGCAGAAGCCGGCCGGTGTCCTCTCCGGCGGTGAGCGCAACCGCCTGAACCTGGCGCTCACCCTGAAGCAGGGCGGCAACCTGCTGCTCCTCGACGAGCCGACCAACGACCTCGACGTCGAGACCCTGTCGTCGCTGGAGAACGCGCTGCTGGAGTTCCCGGGCTGCGCCGTGGTCGTCTCCCACGACCGCTGGTTCCTGGACCGGGTGGCGACGCACATCCTCGCCTACGAGGGCGAGTCGAAGTGGTTCTGGTTCGAGGGCAACTTCGAGTCGTACGAGAAGAACAAGATCGAGCGGCTCGGCCCGGACGCCGCTCGTCCGCACCGTGCCACCTACAAGAAGCTGACCCGGGGCTGATCTTGCGGCACATCTACCGCTGCCCACTGCGCTGGGCGGACATGGACGCGTACGGCCACGTCAACAACGTGGTGTTCCTCCGCTATCTGGAGGAGGCCCGTATCGACTTCCTGTTCCGCCCGGAGAAGGACTTCAAGCAGGGGTCCGTGGTGGCACGCCATGAGATCGACTACAAGCGGCAGCTGGTCCACCGCCATCAGCCGGTCGACATAGAGCTGTGGGTCACCGACATAAAGGCGGCGTCGTTCACGATCACCTATGAGGTCAAGGACCCGGACCAGGTCTATGTCCGGGCCTCGACCGTGGTGGTGCCGTTCGACTTCGAGCGGCAGCGGCCCCGCCGGATCACCTCCGAGGAACGGGAGTTCCTCCAGGAGTACACGGACGACGAGGAGGAGGCCGTCGCCGCATGACGGTGCTCCACCTCGCCGACGAGGGGGAGGCGGCGGACTTCGCGGCCTTCCTCTCCCGGCTGCTCCACTACGACCGTGGAGCCGCGGTGCGCCTCCAGGCTGCCGGCACCGCACTGGCCGTCTTCGGCCGGCCACCCTCCTTCGAGGTCCTGGCGATCCGCACGGTACGGCTCGCCAAACCGTACGAGAACGGGCTCGACGTCACCCTCGACGTGACCGTGTCCGCGGGTGAACTGCTGGAGTCCATCGACGAGCCGGCGGCCACGGCGGTCGTACCGGCCACCGTCACCGGGCCGCCGTGGGCCGGGGTACTGCCCCCGCGCGGCGGCTGGCGGCGCGAGACGGGACTGCCCGCGCCGGACGCGTTGCGGGCGGCGGTCGCCGAGGTGGTCGCCGAATTCCGGTCCCGCACCGAGGAGTTGGCACCCGATCGGCGTACCCGGGCCGAACTCGACCGGATCGGGCGGGAGATCTGGTCCCGGCCGGTCGGGGACACACGGCTTCCGGTACGGGCCGTGCACGCGGCCCAGTCGCTGGGCTTCCTCCGCCCCCGAGGCGACACGCAAGCGCCCGACGAGGCGCCGCTCGGGCTCTTCTCGTCGGGCGCGTGGCTCAGGCTGCGTACGCCGTACGGTTCGATCGCCGTACGCAGGGCGGGACTCGGGGCGTTGGACGTCAGCGTCCGCTGACGCCGGTCGGCCGCCGACTCTGGTGGCGGTCGGCCTGGGCCGGCCGCCGGCCCCGGTTAAACGAGCGGCCAGAGGGCGGCCGTCAGGCCGAAACCGATGAGGCCCATGACGGTCGTCAGGACCGTCCAGGTGCGCAGGCCGCTCGCCACGTCGAGGCCGGCGAGCTTGGTGAACATCCAGTAGCCGGCGTCGTTGATGTGCGAGACCGCCAGGCCGCCCGCGCCCATCGCCAGGGCGACCAGGGAGAGCTGGGGCGTGGACAGGTCGGCGCGTTCCAGGAGCGGGGTGAGGATGCCGGCCGTGGTGATCAGGGCCACGGTCGTGGAGCCCTGGGCGGCGCGCAGGGTCAGCGCCATCAGGAAGGCGAGGACCAGGGCGGGCAGGCCCGTGCGGTCCAGGACATCGGCGATCGCGTCACCGATACCGCTCGCCACCAGCACCTTGCCGAAGACACCGCCCGCGCCCGCCACGAGGATCACCATGGCGACGGAGGGGAGAGCGGAGCCCATCACACTGGCGATATGGGCGCGGTCCCAGCCTCGGCGGGCGCCGAGGAGGTAGGCGCACAGGGCCACATCGATGAGGAGGGCGACCATCGGGGCGCCGAGGACGGTGAGGACGGCGCGGAAGGGGGCGCCCTCGGGGAGGAGGTTCTGGCCCAGGGTGCCGGCCAGGATCAGCAGGATGGGCGTGACGATCAGGGCGAGGACCATGGCGAAGGAGGGCGGGCGCAGGGCCGGGTCCTGGCCTTGGCCGTGGTCGGCGGTCGTCGGGGCGGCGGACCTGGTGAGGACGGCGGTGCCGTGGCCGTCGTCCGCGCGGGACAAGGCGGTGGCCGGGCCGCCGGTGGCCCCGGGGGCTCCTGGGGCGAGAGCGGGGGCGGAACCGTCGGTACCGTCGGTGGTCTCGGGAGAGGACTCCTCGCCGTAGACCTCCGCGTACACGGCCGGGTCCATCGGGTACTCGCGGCGCGTCATACGGCGGGAGATCAGGTGGCCGAGCAGGACCACCACGGCGGTGACCGGGATGCCGAGGAGGAGGACCAGGCCCTGGTCGGCGCCGATGGCCTGGGTGACGGCGACCGCGCCGGGGTGCGGAGGCAGGAAGGCGTGCACGGTGAGCATCGCCGCGCCCATCGGCAGGGCGTAGATCAGCAGCGGCTTGCGGGAGGCGCGGGCGACGCCGTACGCGATCGGCATCAGGATGATCAGGCCGACCTCGAAGAAGACCGGGATGCCGAGGACGAAGCCGGCGACGGTCAGGGCGAGCGGAGTGCGTCTGGAGCCGAAGCGGTCGATGAGGGAGTGGGCGAACGCGGCCGCGCCGCCGGAGAGTTCGATGATCCGGCCGATCATGGCGCCGAGGGCGATGATCGTGGCGATGTGGCCGAGGGTGGACCCCATGCCCTCCTCGATGGTCTTCACCAGGTCGGCGGCCGGGACGCCTGCGGCGAGGGCGACGCCGATGGAGACCACGACCAGGGCGACGAAGGGCTGGACCTTGGCGCGGAGGATGAGGAGAAGGAGGGTGGCGACGCCGACGGCGGCTATGAGGAGAAGGGCGGTGTGGCTCATCGGGTGCCTCCTTCTGGAGAACCGTTCTGGACAGGCTCGGGGGACGTGGCGGGCTTCGGGGAGAGGACGGTGACGACCGAGGAGTCGTCGTGGGCGGCCAGGCCGGCGGCCTCGCCGAGGAGGTAGAGCTGCTGGGCGGCCGAGGCGAGCGGGACGGGCACATGGGCGTCCTTCGCGATGCCGGTGACGATGCCCATGTCCTTCACGAAGATGTCGAGGCGGGACTTCACCTCGGGGGCGATGTCGCTCTCGTACGTCTCGACCATGCGGGGCCCGCGATCACCGAACATGAAGGAGCCTGCGGCGCCGTGACGGAGGCTGTCCACGACCGTCCGCGGGTCGAGACCGAGACCTCGGGCGAGGGCGATGGCCTCGGCGGCGGCGGCGATGTGGACGCCGGCGAGGAGTTGGTTGATCGCCTTCAGGGACTGGCCGTCGCCGGGGTGCCGTCCCACGACCGTGAGGGTGGAGGCCAGGAGGTCCAGGACGGGGCGGGCCAGGGCGAGGGCGTTGTCGTCGGCGCCGACGACGATCAGCAGATCGCCGTCGCCGGCGCGCACGGGGCCGCCGCTGACCGGGGCGTCGACCGTGCGGACGCCGTGTTCCGCGAGGCGGGTGGCCGTGGTGCGGGCGGCCTCAGGGCCGACGGTGCTGGTGAGGATGACGGTGGCGCCGGGGCGGAGGGTCTCGGCGGCGCCGTCCTCGCCGAAGAGGGCGGCGTCCACCTGCTGCTGGTCGCGGACGGCCAGGAGGACGACATCGGCGTCACGGGCTGCTTCGGCGGGGGTCGCGGCCGCGGTGCCGCCGACGGAGGTGAGGTGGGCTAGGCGGGCTTCGGCCACGTCGAAGGCCGTGACCGGGAGGTGGGCGGCGAGGCGGGTGGCCATGGGGAGGCCCATGGCACCCAGGCCGATCACTGCGGTGTGGGGACGGGGGGTCATCGGGAGGGCCTTTCTGGGGAGGGGAGGGGAGGGGAGAGAGTGGGGGCTGGGGAGCGGTCGTGCGTTGTGGCGGGGTGTGGGTGCGGTGGGGCCGCCGGGGGTGTCAGGTGGCGTTTCTCAGGAGGGTGAGGGCGTCGGTGAGGGCCTCGTCGGTGCCGACGTTTCCGGCGAAGACGATGTAGGGGACGCCGGTGGCGGGGCCGTCGACCGGCTGCCAGAGGGAGACGATGCCGGGGAGGAGGGTGCCCCGGGCCCAGGCGCGGCGGATCTCCAGGCCGTGGGTGGCGGTGTCGCTGGAGGTGATGCCGCCCTTGGCGATGACGAACGCGGGGTGGCGGACCGCCGTGATCAGACGGACCGTCTCGACGAGCGCGGCGGAGACACTGCGGGAGATGGCGAGGCTCTCGTCTGGGTCGGTGGCGGTGACGACCGTGCGGGTGGTGCGGATGACGGTGTCGGCCGTGGTGAGGGTGGCCGCCGCCCTGTCGGCGATCTCGTGGATGTGTTCGTCCCGGTGGGCCGGGTCGAGGAGTCGGGTGACGTCGAGTTCGTGTTCGGCGAGGTGGTCGGTGGTGGCGCGGAGGTGGTTCAGCTGGCGGGTGGTGAGGGAGACATGGGAGCCGACGACGATCAGGCCGTGCGGGGCGTCGGGGGCGCGTAGGGGGCGGAGTTCGGCGGTGGTGAGCGGGGCGTGGGCGGGCTGGCCGGCGCGGGCGCGGACGAAGGAGGGGCCCACTCGGTAGAGGAGGCGGGTGCCGTTCTCCTCGGCCTCGGCCAGGGCGAGGGCCAGGACGCGGAGGTCGTCGTCGCAGACCGCGTCGACCACCGCCGTGGCGCCGCCGCGCAGCGTGGCCAGACGGGCGGCGACATGGGTGGGGCCGCCGGTGCGCAGATCGGTGAGCGTGATGCGGAGGACCTGGTCGGCGGGGGTGCGGCCCTTGGTCTTCTCCTCGACCCAGTCGGGGAGGGAGGAGGAGGTGTAGCCGAAGGTGGCGTCCCTCGCGAACTCGCTCTCGCCGACCGGGAGCAGGCCGTCCGGGGTGCGCATCCAGTGGGTCGAGTCGATGGTCAGGCGCCCGGCCTCGATGTAGGCGGGGACGAGGACGACGCCGTCGGGGGCGGCGCCGAATGCCGTCAACTCCTCGGCGAGGACGTCGGTTTCGAGGGGGAAGTGGCCGCGGAGGGTGGAGTCGCCCCGGGAGGCGATGGCGTAGGGGATGTTCTCGGCGAGGGATGCCTCGTGGAGGGCGCGGGCGACCTCGCGGTTGCGGGTCGCGGCGTCCTGGGGGGAGAGGCTGCGGGTGTTGGTGAGGACGAAGAAGGCGGGGGTGTTCTGGCGGAGGGCCCAGCGGAGGTCTTCGACGGACCAGGTGGTGAGGACCGGGATGTCCTTGATGGTCTGGGTGCCGGTGGGGTCGTCGTCGAGTACGGCTAGGCGGGGGGCCGAGCGTAGGCGGGTGGCTACCTCGGCCGGGGAGACATTTCTTACAGGTGGGGCATTGTGGAGCACTTCGGACTCTGGGAGGGCGTGACGGGGTAGGGGCATGGCGGGTCCTGGGGGAGGGAGGAGGGTGCGGTGGGGCGGGGTGGGGCGCGTGAGGGCGCGGGAGGGTGGTGAAGGTGCTGTGGGCGGGGGTTGCTGTGGGGTGGGGGGCTTGCTCGCGCTTGCGGGGTGCGGCTCTCTTTGGGATGGGTGCCGCCCCTTGCGGCGCGCCTGCCCGTAGCTACGTCGGCTGGGAGGTGGGCCCTGTTTGGGTGGGCGCTGCCTCAGTGGTCCGGCTGACCGCAGCTGCGTGAGCGGAACGGCTGCCTGCGGCTACGTGAGTGGCGCGATTGCCTGCGGCTGCGTGAGGGGTCTTTCGGGTGTTACTCGGACGGCTTCACCACGTGGGTTCTGTAGTCCGTCGCCGTTTGGCTCATGTGGGCGTTCATCGCTTCGCGGGCCCTGTCGGGGTCGCCGGACTCCAGGGCCTTGAGGACCGCTTCGTGGTGGGCTATGGCGTTGACGCGGATCTGGGGGATCGCGGACGTCTCGCGGCGGCCCTCGGCGAGGAGGGCACCGAAGGGTTCGAAGAGGAGGGGGACGAAGAGGTTGCCCGTCGCCCTCATCACCGTGGCGTGGAAGTCGATGTCGGCCTGCACGAACTTCTCCGTGTCGGCCTCGTCCGCCGCCTCCCGCATGGTGGCGAGGTGTTCCCGCAGCTCCGCGAGGTGGGTCTCGTCGCGGCGCACGGCGGCCAGTTCGGTGGCGCCGTTCTCGATGAGGCGCCTGGCCTCGATGAGCCGCTCGGAGAGCGAGGCGTGGGAGGCGTGGGACGCGGCGCGTACGACCGGCTCCAGCGCCGTCCACCGGTCCGGTGGGTTCACGTACGTGCCCCGGCCGCGTACGACGCGCACCACGTTCTGGGCCCGGAGTTGCTTGACGGCCTCGCGGACCGTCAGCCGGCTCACGGCGGACTGCTCGGCGAGCTCGCCCTCCGGGGGGAGGGCGGAGTCGGGCGGGTGGGTGCCGTCGATGATCTCGCTGAGCAGGCGCTCGGCGAGTTCTTCGGAGAGCGACATCTTCGGGCCTCCGGCGGGCGGGCGTATACGGATGTCGGAGTCACCGTACGGGGTGGGTGCGGCGGCCTCGACAGGTACCTCAGATATCTGATGTCAGATGTCAGATGTCTTGGTCTCAGGTCTGAGATCGGCTCTGGGCCTGAGGGTCAGATGTCTTACGTCAGACGTCTGATGTCTTGTTGCCCGTAACCATGACATCGGGGTCGGGGTGCGTCAATACCCCGGGTGCTCAGCCGGGAGCGTTCACCATCGAGGCGGCCGCGTAGGTGAGGTAGTTCCAGAGCGTGTGCTCGTGTTCCTCGGAGAGGTTCAGCTCGTCGACGGCGTCGCGCATGTGCTTCAGCCAGGCGTCGTGTGCGGCGCGGTCGACGACGAAGGGGGCGTGGCGCATACGGAGGCGGGGGTGGCCGCGGTTCTCGCTGTAGGTGGTGGGGCCGCCCCAGTACTGCATCAGGAACAGCACCAGGCGCTCCTCGGCCGGACCCAGGTCCTCCTCGGGGTACATGGGCCGCAGGATGGGATCCTCGGCGACACCCTCGTAGAAACGGCGCACGAGGCGCCGGAAGGTCTCCTCGCCGCCGACCTGCTCGTAGAAGGTCTGTTCCTGAAGTGTGCCCCGCCGAATCTCTTTCACGTAGCCCATGGTCTCAGACGGGTGGGCGGAGGACTCAAGGCTTAGGACCACGGAAGGTGCCGTACGCGGTGGGAGGAGGGGAACGGGGTGGGCGATTCCGGAACGGGCGGGTGTGGCGCTCGCCTCCAGGGGCGTCGCGCAGCACAGTGGAGACATGGGCACGCACGCTGTGGATCACGGCCTGGAGCGGGTCGCCGCCGAGGCCCGTTCGGCGCTGGTGCGGGAGATCGAGGCGAGCGGGGCATGGGACGCCGACCCGCGATGGCGGGAGGCGTTCGAGGCGGTGCCGCGCCATCTCTTCGTGCCGTACTACTACGTCAGCGGTGTGACGGGCTTCGAGCGGCTGTGGGGCGAGGAGCGCGACCCCAGACGGCGTGAGCGCTGGGTGCGCGGCGCCTACGCGGACGCTCCGCTGGCCACGCGGGTGCGGGACGGGGAGCTGATCTCGTCCAGCAGCCAGCCATCGCTGATGGCGAAGATGCTGGCCGAGTTGGAGGTGGAGGACGGCAACCGGGTGCTGGAGATCGGGGCGGGGACCGGTTACAACGCGGCTCTGCTCGCCCATCGGCTGGGCGACGACCTGGTCACGACGGTCGACCTGGACACGGACATCACGGAGGCGGCGCGCACACATCTGGAGGCCGCCGGGTACCACCCGACCGTGGTCACGGGGGACGGGGCGCGCGGGGTGCCCGAGCGTGCGCCGTTCGACCGGATCATCGCGACCTGCACACTGCGGTCGGTTCCGCGCGCCTGGCTCGCCCAGTGCACACCCGGGGGACGGATTCTGACGCCGTTCGCGACGGGGCTGGTCCGGCTGCTGGTGGGGGATGCCGAGCACGCGGAGGGGCGTTTTCTGCACACGTCGGCGTTCTTCGTGCCGTTGCGCGGGGGCGGGGACGAGCCGGAGGCGGTGCGTCCGCATCTGGGCGGGCTGCCGCGCCGGGCCAGGGAGCACGATCTCTTCCGGTTCCTGCTGGCCCTGACGGCGAGCAGCCTCGACCCGCACGAGGCGCTCGCGCTGTGGCAGCGGGAGGGCATGCCGTCGCGCGAGCGCTATGGGATCACCGTCAGCGGCGAGCGTTCCTGGGCCTGGCTGGACGACCCGGAGGGGGCTTACTCCTGGCCCCTGCCCTGACGGTTCGAGGTGTCCCGGCACCGGTCGGGACGGACCGGTGCCGGTCGGGACGGGCCAGTGCCGGTCCGTCACGACCGCTGCCGAGCGCTCCGCTCCGCCGGGTCAGCCCCGGCGGATGGTGATCGTCGTCCAGGCGCCCACGTGGACGCGGTCGCCGTCCTGGAGGGGGACCGGGACGAAAGGCTGGATGGGTTCCTCCGAGCCGTTGACCGTGGTGCCGTTGGTGGAGTTCTGGTCTACGACCGCCCAGCTGCCGTCCGGCTGCTGCACGAGCACGGCGTGCTGGTGCGAGACACCCGGGTCCTCCGGCGGCACCGACAGATCGATGTCGGGGGTGTCGCCGGTGGAGTGCCGGCGGCGGCCGATGGTGATCTGGTTGCCGGTGAGGGTGCGGTGCTGCTCGGGGGAGTACGCGGGCAGGTTCAGGCCGGCGGCCTCGGGGCCCGAGCGGTGCATCATCGCCATGAAGTACTCGCGGTCCGGGCCGATGGTCGCGCTCCAGGTCGACGGCGCCTGCGGGTACGCGGGGCCGGGCGGGGCCTGGGTGACACCGGGCTGCGGGTAGCCGTAGCCGCCGGGACGCGCTCCGGCGGAGCCGGGACCACCGGGGCCGCCCGGACCACCATGGCCGCCGGGGCCCGAGGACGGCGGGGAGATCACCCAGTCGTCGTCGCCCCCGAAGGCGGGGCCGCCCGGACCGCCGGGGCCACCAGGGCGTCCGGTCTCCTGCGGGAACGAGGGGGGAGCCGGCGGAGCCGACTGCTGGAACGCCTGGGGCGCCCCGCCCGCCGGGCCACCACCGGGACCACCAGGGCCACCGGGACCGCCCGGACCGCCACGGCCGGGCAGGCCGCCGGGCCCGCCAGGACCTCCGGGGCCACCCGCCGCACCCGGCGTCGGGCCGGGCGGGGGCGGGACCGGACGGGACGGATCGCCGCCGAAGCCGGAGGGGCCACCGGGCCGCGAGGGGTCACCGCCGAACGCCGGCGGACCGCCGGGCCGCGCGGGGCCACCGGGACCGGCCTGGCCGCCGGGGCCACCGGGGCCGGGGAAGCCGTCACGCCCACCGGGGCCGCCGGGCCCACCCGGGCCGGGGAAACCTTCACGCCCGCCGGGCCCACCGGGACCAGAGAAGCCATCCCGACCACCAGGTCCACCGGGTCCACCCGCCGAGCCACCGGGGCCGCCGGGACCGGGGAAGCCGTCACGCCCACCGGGACCGCCCGCCGGGCCGCCGGGCCCACCGGGACCGGGGAAGCCGTCGCGTCCGCCAGGCCCACCGGGGCCACCCGGACCGGGAAACCCGTCCCGGCCGCCAGGTCCGCCAGGTCCACCGACCCCACCCTGTCCCCCCGGCCCGTCCCCGAACGGCGGGCTCGGCGGGATCGGTTCGGCCGGGCGGTTCACCTGGGAGGGGCGGGAGCCCTGGTAGTCGTAGGCGTCACCGCCGTAGGAGGGCGGAGGCGGCTGCTGGAAGCGGAGCGCCGGGTTCCCGCCCGGACCGCCACCCGGGCCGCCCCCACCCGGACCGCCACCGGGACCGGGACCGCCAGGACCACCCGGCCCCCCGGGGCCCGGAGCGGGCGGGCGCGGCGCGGCCGGGGTGTAGGTCGTCGCCGTATTGGTGAGGAAGTTCCAGCGGCACTCCTCGCAGAAGGGCGCACCGCCTTCACGGGGCGTGCGGCACTGCGGGCAGAGCTCCGGCTCGGCACCGAGATGCGGGCGCGCGCCGCCGGGACCGCCAGGGCCTCCGGGGGGCGGGGGAGGCGAGCCGGGCGGCGGGTAACCGTAACCGGCGCCCGGGGGCGGCGGCGGTGGAGGCGGCGGCGGGGGCACGGCACCGGCCATACGGTGACCGCAGACCTCGCACCAGTCGTCGGAACCCGACTGGTGTCCGTTCGGGCAGGTCGGCATGTCGGCGCTTCCCCCTCTCCTTTCGGCCCCTCGGCCGGTTGTTGTGGCCGCGACGGGCCGGTGTGGCCGGTTCGCTCCGGGCCCCCGGTGGGGGAGCCGGGCTGACGTGCAGCGGTACGTTCCGGTTACTGCGTGTGCTACGGGTGTTACGGGTGTTACGGGTGTTGCGAGTACTGCGAGTACTGCGGGTGTTACGGGTACTACTGGTTCGTTCTCGGCACTTCTGTACTACTCGGCACTTCTCTACTTCTTTACACGAACAGTCTTTGTGGACCGCGTCTCAAGAGTCATCTCGTCCGCCTCCGTGACCTTCGCCTTCAGTCGCACAGTACCTGTCGCCGCGTCGACCACGTCCACCACCTTCGCAAGCAGTTTCGCAGTATCCGCGTTCCCCGACGCGCTGGCGAGCTGAACGGCTCGGCCCAGCTTGGCCGTTGCTCCGTCCATATCGCCCGCTTTGCGTGCATCAAGCCCCTGTTGAATGACTTGCGCCAGTTCGGCCTGACCTGTGTAGTGCGCGACCTGGGGGTTGATCGAGGTGGACGCGACCATGTCGTCGGTCCAGACGGCCTTCACCAGACCCTGGGCGCCGAGGTTCTGGGCGGTGCCTCCCCCACTCTCGGCTCCGCTCGAGCGGGAGGTGCCCCCAGGCTGGGGGATCACCAGGGAGACGCGGGCGGCGAGCATCTCCTGGTTGAGCGAGGCAGGCGGGACCTCGACGCACACGTGGTAGTCACGGGACTCATCTCCCCACGAGCCCGTCGGATAGTCCCCGGCGCGCGGGCCGGCCTCCGTGCGACGGTCGGTCAAGTCCTCGACGCTGGGCGCCACTTGCTTCACGAACTTGATCCGCGTACCGACCGGTGTCCACAGGCGCAGCGCGACATCGGCGACCTCCTTGCCCATGGTCGCCTCCATCATCTGTGTGAAGTCGGCGGACAGGGCGGCCGGGTCGGCGACGATGTCAGCCGTGCCGAGCAACGCGGACGCGATCTGGGTGACCTCCTTGACCTCCCAGTCGGTGCCCACTCCACGCGCGTCACAGGTGAACCGTCCGGCACAGGCGTCCAGCGCGGCCTTCAGATCCTCGGGCGACTCGTGCTCGTTGCGGCCGTCGGTGAGCAGGATGCCGTGGCGGATGGCGACATCGGCGGAGGCGAGGAGGCGGTCGGCGAGCTTCAGCCACGTACCGATCGCGGTGCCGCCGCCCGCGCTGAGCCTGCGCAGCGCCTGTTTGGCCTGGTCACGGGTGGAGGCATCGGCGACGGCGAGCCGACCGCCGCCGGGGTAGACCTCGCGGGCCACATGGGTGCCGTCGATCACCGCGAAGTGAACTCCGTCACGCAAGGTGTCGATCGCGGCGGCGGTGGCGTCACGGGCGTTGCGCATCTTGGTCGGCGGATAGTCCATCGACCCCGAGCAGTCGACCATGATCGCCACGGCGGCGGAGGGGCCCTGGCCGGGCGAGTACAGGTGCGGCGCGGTGACCGCGCTGCCGATGGTGCCCCCGCCGGTCGCCGAGACCGTCACGATGGCGTTGACCTCGCGGCCGCCCTCCGGCAGGTACTCGTTCTGGTACACGTCCACCGAGAACTGCGGCACGTTCGACTTCGAGAAATTGGCCATGCCTACCCTGATCCCCCTAGTGGCCCCACAGCACGTGGGGTGACGACTGTGCGTGCCCGTGTCCGGACCGGTCCCCTCCGGTCCGTCGGCCGTCCCGTCCGGCCGCCGAGGAGTCCACGGGCAGGGGGAGGACGCACCGCTGTGCGGCGGCCTCCCCGCCCATGAGTTCTCTCAGGCCGATCCTGCCCCCTGGGGAGGGGCCGGGAACGGCAGGACGGCCACTGTTACGTTGTCGTGGCCACCACCGTCGAGGGCCCGGCCCACCAGAACCTGGGCGCAGTGCAGCGGACGCGCCGCCGCGTCGAGGGGCACGGCCTCGGCCATCTCCTGTGCCGCCTCCGCGTAGTTCCACAGCCCGTCGGTGCACACCACCACCGCACCCGGCCGGTCCGGCTTGAACGAAGCGGTGTGCGGCTCCAGTTCGTACGCGTCCGCGCCGAGCCAGCCGGTGATCGCGTGGGCGCGCTCGTCGGCGTACGCCTCGGCCTCGCTCATCAGGCCGTTGGCCACCATCTGCGCCGCCCAGGAGTCGTCCTCGGTGAGGCGTGCCGAGGGCGCGGAGCGGTCGACGGGGACCCAGTAGGCGCGGCTGTCGCCGACCCACCCGACGACGAGCAGGCTGGGGGTCACCACGGAGCCGACGATCGTGCACGCCGGCGCGTTCTGGTGCGGGGCGTGCTCGGCGGCCGTCCGGGGCTCGTCGGCGAGGGCGTTGACGGCGCGCGCGGCGGCGACGATCGCGTCGTGCATGGCCTGCTGCGGATGCGTGCCGCGCGGCAGGGCTTCGAGGAGCGTCTCGTTGGCGGCGTGCGCGGCGGCCATGGAGGCGTCGTCGGGGCGGGTCGCGGACGACACGCCGTCGCAGACGATCGCGACGACCGCCGGCGAGCCGTCGGGCAGCGCGGTGGAGGAGATCGCGAACGCGTCCTCGTTGCGGTGGTGGCGCAGACCCCGGTCGCTGACCGCGGCGACGGCGCCCAACTCCAGCTCCATGTGGTCGCGTTCACGCGGCTGGGCGTGTCCGCAGTTCTCGCAGTAGCCGTCCCGGTCGACATGGCCGGCCCGGCAGGCCACGCACAGCTTCGTCCCGGGCGGCGGCGGTGCGGTCGGCTCGGCGGTGCGCGGGTCCGGCGGCTGGGGCGCGGCCAGCGGGTAGTCCTCGGGCTCACGGGGCCGGTCGAACCGTACGCCCCGCCCGGGGCCCGGTAGTTCGCCGCCGCCGGACTCGGTGCCCTGGAGGTCGGTGGGCAGGACCACCGGCGGGGTCGTCCCCGCGCTCGGCTCGGAGGCGACGGGCCAGGCCATGGGCGCGGCCTCGTCCGGGGCGGCGCCGGCCGTGCCGTTCAGGGCGATGGTCGGGTGGTCCTCCCGCTGCGCGGGCGCCACGGAGAGATCGTGTCCGCACGCACCGCAGAAGCGGTCGTCCGAGGCGAGCGGCCACTCGCAGATCGGGCACTTCGTCAGCGCGGTCGGCTGGGGCATCTGCGACATGAACTACACCCACGTCCGGGGGCGGTAACGGTTGGCACGTTCCACCAGGTCGATCCTCTCCTCGCCGCCCTGCGCGAGCCGGGCCAGCGTGCGGTACGAGCGCTCCAGGCCGAAGCGGAGGCCACGCTCGTCCAGGGCGCTGCCGAGCAGCACCCGCCCGGCGTCCGCCGGGGACGAGGCCCCCTGGGCACCGGAGAGTACCCAGTCCAGGGCACAGCCAAGGACCTCTGTGGACAACTGCTCGCGGCGCACCGCGTCCAGACCGTATCCGCCGAGCGCCTCGATCTGGCCCGCGGCGGCGACCAGATCGTCGAGGAACGGAGTATCGGGCACACCCTCGGCCGTGGTCTCCGCGCGGTGCCGCAGCCGGGCCCGTACGGCGGCGACCCGGGCCGCGGTGTAGTGGATGGACGCCTCCGGAACGGTCTCCAGGGTGCGTACGGCGTTCTGCCGGTCCCCGGCGGTCAGGCGGACCCGGGCGAGGCCGAAGGCGGCGCTGACATAGCTGGGGTCGGTCGTCCACACCAGCCGGTAGTACTCGGCGGCGTTGTCCATCTGCCCCAGCACCTCGGCGCACAGACCGAGGGCCAGCTTGGGGGCCGGCTCGCCCGGAAAGGCGTCGTAGATCGCGTCGAAGGACAGCGCCGCGTTCTCGTGGTCGCCGGTCGCGAGCGCGGCCACGCCCCGGTACCAGACCACCCGCCAGTCGTCGGGGTGGTCCCGCTCCAGCGCGTCCAGTGTGCTCAGCGCGATGGTGAACTCGCCCATCTCCAGCCGCGCCCGCAGCTCCCGCAGCCGCAACTCCAGCGACCCGGTGGGCGCCGCGTGCAACGCGGTGATCAACTCGGCGGGCGCCGAGGCGATGAGCCCCGCCAGGAACCCGGCGTTCGGGTCGCCCGGGTCCACGCGGGGGACGGGCAGCGCGAGAGCGGCGGCAGCGGTGTCGAGGGGTTTGGTGAGCTGGGCGGGGCTGGAAAACGAACGTTCGCTCGCGGAAGCTTGCCCCCCGTGGGAAAGCGAACGTTCGCTCGCGGAAGCCTGACTGTGGGAAAACGAACGTTCGCTCACGACAGCCCCGCCCGAAAGCGAATGTTCGTTCACGGCAACCGCCCCCGAAAGCGAACGTTCGTTCCGCGCCCGCACCCCCGCCTTCCCCCGCCGCACCCCCCGCCCTTCCCCGACGGCCCGCACCCCCAGCCGCGACACCTCCCCGTCCAACTCGGCGAACAACTCCGTGTCGGTGACCTTCAGTTCGGGCCCGAACAGTGTCGACAGCGCCGGCCGCGCACGCCCCGTCTGCAGTGAGACGACCTCCCGCAGCACACCTGTCAGCTGCTCGGACATCTCCTGGGCGGAGGCGAAGCGGCGGGCCGGGTCGGGGTCCGTCGCGCGGACCAGCAGCCGGTAGAAGGACTCGTACTGGCGGAAGACCTCAAGGTTGTCGGGGTCGGGCAGGGAGTCGACGAAGACATTCGTGTAGCCCTGGAAGTCGAAGGTGAGGACGGCGAGGGTGCGGGCGACGGTGTAGAGGTCGGAGGCCACGGACGGGCCCACGTCGGCGACTTCGGGGGCCTGGTAGCCGACCGTGCCGTAGATGGCCGACTCCTCGTCGTCCATCCTGCGCACCGCGCCCATGTCGATCAGCTTGAGCTGGTCCTCGGTCTGGATGGCGTTGTCGACCTTGAAGTCGCAGTACAGCAGGTTGCGGCTGTGGAGATGGCCGAGAGCCTCCAGCGCCTCGATGCCGTACGCGCACGCCTGTTCGACCGGCAGTGGATCGCGCCGGCCGTCCGCCGTGCGACGGCCGTTGGCGATCTCCTTGAGGGACTTGCCGCCGACGTACTCCATGACGATGTACCCGTCCAGCGAGCCGGTGCGCTGGTCGAGATGTTCGACGAAGTTGTAGATGCGGACGATGTTGTTGTGTTCGATCTCGGCGAGGAAGCGGCGCTCGGAGATCGCGGCGGCCATCGCGTCCTGGTCCCCGGTGTCGAGGAGGCCTTTCAGCACGACCCAGCGGTCCGAGACCGCCCTGTCTATCGCGAGATAGATCCAGCCGAGCCCGCCGTGCGCGAGACAGCCCACCACTTCGTACTGGCCGCGCACGATGTCACCGGTGTGCAGCTTCGGCACGAAGGAGTACGGGTGGCCGCACTTGGTGCAGAAGCCCTCCGTGCGCCCCGGCCGGTCACCGCGCGCCCGCCCCACCGGCGCCCCGCAGTCGGAGCGCGAGCAGAACCGCTTGCGCTCGGGCACCTCGGCGGTCTCCAGCACCATCGAACGCGGGTCCGGACGCGGTACGTCCGGCACCTGGACCAGGCCAACGCCCAGCCGGGCCCGGCCCGATGAGGCCGCGGTCTTGCCGGAGCTGCGGACCGACACCGAGCGGCCCGTCGACTTGCCCGACAGGGCGCGCGAGAGGCGCCCGGAGACCGAGCGGCGGGACTGCGAGGAGCGCGAGGACGGCCGGGAGGCGCGCGAGGAGCCGCCGGAGCCGGAGCCCCGTGAGTCCCGGCCGCCGCCGGTGATCCCGGTCGGCGGGGAGGCCACCATGCCGTCGGGCGAGACCACCGGCGCCAGACCGCAGGTGTCGCAGTACAGCTCGCCGCCACCGACGTCCTCGTACGATCCCTCGCAGCCGGGCCGCTGGCACGGCCGCTGCGGACCCTGCCCGCCCGTCTCGCCGCCGGTCTGTCCGCCTGTCTCCTGGCCCGTCTGTGCGCCTGTCCGTGCGCCCGTCCGGCTCTCGTCCGGCTGACTCACGATTCCTCCCCCCTCCGGTCCTGGGGCGCCCGCTGCGCGGGCACCGACTGGCCGAGCAGCTCGGCCGCCGCCTGCTGGTAGCGCAGGACGGCCTGCTCGGCGACGCGCAGATCGCAGGGCGCGCTCCACAGCATGCGACGCGCCACGTCGTACCGCTCCACCAGCAGCGAGTCCTCCGCGAAGCCGAACCGGGCGACCTTCGCCTTGTACGCGTCGAGTCGGCCGCGCAGCTCGGCGCGCACGGCCAGCGGCGCGGTGACCGCCGTCAACGACTCGCGGGCGCGCAGCAGTTCGTCGTCCGCCTTCTGCTCAAGGGACTCCAGCAGCGGTGACAGCCGGTGCCACTGGGCATGTCTTCTGTACTCGGCGGCCATCGCCAACTGCTCCTGCAGCACGGTCGGCGGGCCGCTCACCACGGGCACCTCGGTCGCGGCGATCTTCGCCAGCACCTCACCGCGCGCGAGCCGCGCCTCGGCGAGCGTACGGTCGGCGCGGCTGAGCACGTCCCGCAGTTTCACCAGCCGGGCCTCCGCGTCCTGCCGGACCGTCAACACCGCCTCGATCTCCCGCCGTACGTCGTCCAGGGCGCGCGCCTCACGGTCGTACGACGAGGTGTCCGGACGGCCGCCGCCGGGGGCCGAACTGCCGGGCGTCGGCAGCCAGAAGGCCAGCGGATCGGAGACGACCTGCTCACGGAGTCCGGTCAGGGTGCGGGTGATCCGCTCCAGGTCGTCGCCCGAGGGGTGTTCACCGGGGCGTACGCCCACGGAGTGCGCGAGTTGGCGGGTGCGCTGGAGCTCGGCGGACAACAGGTCGATACGGGCGGGCAGCGCGGACCACACCGCGTCGGCCGCCACGACCATGTCCAGCGAGGACGCGTACAGGTCGTTCATCCGGTCCACCAGGGCGGCCAGCGAGAACTGCTCGCTGAGGCGGCCCGCGCCCCGCAGTGTCGGCGCGTTCGCCATGGCGGTGGCCGAGCCGGCGACCGTGACGGCCTGGCCGCGCAGCAGCTCGGTCAGCTCCGCCAGGTCCTCACGGCTGGACCAGCGGCGGCGCGAACGGATCTCCCGGGCGCCGCGCAGGGCGTCCGTGTACGCGTCGAAGTAGGCCCACAGCAGCGTGATCGACGCCTCCGTGGACTCCCAGCGTTCCTTGGTGACGCCGGTCAGTTCGGCGCCCTCCAACAGCCTGCGGCCCGCGTGGTCCTGGAGGGCGAGCAGCGAGGTCTCGATGGCCTCGTGCTCCGCGCCGAGCCGCGCAAGCGCACGGTCCACCTCGTCCCGGTCCATCACCGGCCCGGTGGAACCCGCGACGCCCATCGATCACCTCTCGCTGCTGTCGGTGTCGGTCAGTTGAATACCGGTCGGTCGAGTGTCGGTCGGTCGGATATCGGTCGTCGGATATCGGTCGGTTGATCGGTCCTTGCGCGTGTTCCGTGCACCGCATCTCAGTCCCGGTAGCCCTGGTTCGTGGGCGGCCGGGAGTCCGTCGAGTCGCTGCCGAGGGTCTGGGACAGCCACTCGTCGTACGAGTCCTGCCAGCCGTCCTTGAGATAGTCCACCAGCACCTGATTGACCCGGCGTACCAGATCGTCCGCTTCCTTGTTCATCGCCACGCCGTAGTACTCGGTGGTGAACGGCTCGCCCATCAGCTTGACCGTGGGGTCCTGCGCCGCCTGGCTCGCGGCGAGCGCTCCATCGGTGATCACGGCGTCGGCTTCGCCGAGTTGGAGCCGCACCAGACAGTCGAGTTGGTTGGGGACTTCGATGATCTTGGTGGAGGTGGGCTCGCCCGGCTTCGGATCGGCCTTGAGCGCGCTCAGGGCGGTGGAACCGGAGGCCGCGCAGACCCGCTTGCCGGACAGTGTCGTGTCATAGCCTTCGATGTCCGAGGAGTTGGGGGCCAGGACTTGCTGGCCGGTCTTGAAGTACGGCTGGGAGAAGGCGACTTGCTGCATACGGCTGCAGCTGATCGTCATGGTGCGGACCACCATGTCGACATCCCCGTCCTGGATGGCGGGAATGCGTTGGTTGGTGGGAATCGCCTTGAAACGCACCTTGTTCGGGTCGTCGAGGATCTCCTCGGCTATGCGGTGCGCCAGATCGATGTCGAAGCCCTCCAACTCGGCGCCGGCCTCGGTGTTGTTCGGGTCGCGATAGCCCCAGCGGTAGCTGTTCTGGTCGACGCCGATGGTGATGACGTCGTTCTTCTTGATCCTCGCGATGGTGGGGCCGGACTCGTCCGACGAGGGCCGCAGGCTCTGGTTCTCCGGGTCCTTCATGGTGTCGCACTCGTCCGCCCGCGCCTGGGTCGCCCGGCCGACGCCCTGGCCGCCGGTGGCCTGGGAGCCGTCGCCGCGTGTTCCGCTGATCGGCAGCACCAGGGCGAAGATCACGGTCAGGGCGCAGAGGACCGCCATCGCGCCCACGCCGCCCCAGCCCCGGACACCGGCCCTCAGACGTCGTACCGCACTCATCGCTCCTCCTTCCACCGTGTCTCTTTCCGCCCGTCTCATCGGTACTCCGAAAGCCTGCGACCGATGCCCAGTACGGCGCCCGCGGCGGCCAGCACCGCGAGGACGGCGGCGCCGACCGGGAGCCCGGTCATGGCGCTCCGGCCACCCCGGGCGGCCTGCTCGAACTCGATCTTCTCGTGGTCGAGCGCGGCATCCAGATTGTCGTCGACCTTGTCGAAGCATTCGCCGGTCGGCTTGTCGCCCTGCGGGCAGTCCTCGGAGGCCTCGCCGCCGATCACCTGGTTCAGCGCACACTGGTAGTTGCCGTCGTCGTCGGCCGCGCGGGCGCTTTTGTGCCGGTCCTGCCACTCCTCCATGTTGCTGACGGCGGCCTTGACGGGCTGTTTGCCGCTGTCGTCGTCGGCGATCCGCTCGGCGGCGGCCAGCCGGGACTCCAGTTCCTTCATATTGGCCGAGAAGGTGTAGTCGAACTCGTCCACGTCCTCCTCCTCGCCGTCGACCTCGACCTTCTTGGTCTGCGCGCCCCGGCTGATCAGCGTCAGGTTCTCGTTGCCGCGGGCCGTGAGGGAGGCGATACGGGCGTCGTTGAGGACGGTCAGGGAGCGTACGCCGTTGTCGTACGAGTTGTTCAGGCCCGTACGGGCGAAGGTGTGACCGGCGGTCAGCCACAGCAGGACGATCGTGGAGGCGGCGGTCGCCGCGACCAGGCCGTGGTTCAACACCCGGTTGGTGCGGCGGTAGTTGCGGCGCTGGGCCCAGATGAGGGCGCCGATGGCGAGGGCACCGAGAACGATGGCCGCCCAGGGGTACGAGGTGGCGTCGGCGTAGTCGTCGCGCAGCCGCTCGTTCTCGTTGTCGTAGATCCGCTTCGCCTCCGGGAGCATCTCCTTCTGCATCTTGTCGTTCGCGTAGCGCAGATAGGCGCCGCCCAGGGGGTAGCCCAGCCGGTTGTTGGCTCGGGCCCGCTCGATCAGGCCCTTGTACTCGGGGAGCATCTTGTTCAGCTCGGCGATGCGCTTCTCGGTGTCCGAGCCGGGCTCCGAGGCGGCGGCGGCCGTGGCCAGATTGTCGGCGGCCTCCTTGATCTCCCGCTCGTATCTCTCGCGGGAGTCCTTTGTCTCCTGCCCGCCCGCGAGGAAACCGCTGGAGGCGGCGGTGTTGGCGTCGGCGAGGGAGCTGTAGATGGCGGCCGCGGCGGAGCTGAGGGGCTGGCTGCCGTTCAGTACGTCGTCGGCGGCGCTCGAACGGTCCGTCATCTGCCAGGCGGTGACCGAGCCGAACGCGACGACCAGGAAGGCGAGAACGGCGCCGATGATGCGCAGCCGGCCGGGCTCGGTGACCGCGGCCGCCCTCAACTGGTCGAGGCCTTCCGCGAACGCGGTCCGGCGGGGCGGTTCGCCGTCGGGACCGCCGGGGCCTCCGGCGGGCGGCACGGGTGGCCGGGACACGGGCTTGCCGCCCTGCGGCGGTACGGCCGGGAGCGTGCCCCCGTTCTGGCCCTGGCCGGAGGGCGGGACCGGCGGTGCCGGGCTGCCGTTCGGCGTATATGTCACGTGACCTCCCCCATGGTCATCCCTCGGTCACCTCCGCCCGTACGCCACGCCGACTCGACCGGGGTCCGGTGGCCGGGGCCGTGTCCGGCGCTCGGCACATGGGCGGAGGAGCGCGGTCGCCGCAAGTATCGCCGCCGGGACTGACATCCGCACAGGCCTTGACTCGATCTTGTTCCCCGATCGTGTCCGTATGGCTTTTCGGTACCAGTTCCTGCCCATGAATACGCGGTCCGATGTGCGGTGGTTCCCGCAGGCCGAGCCAACTCCCGGGGGCTGCCGCCCCCGTACCCCTGCGGGGGATGAGGGGGTGTCGGGTGTGTGAATGTCGTGTGCGGGTGGGTGGGGGTTGCTCGCGCAGTTCCCCGCGCCCCTAAAAGACACGGCCCCTGCGGGCCGAAAAGCCCAGCCCTTGCGGACCCTGATGACTGGCCCCGCAGGTCCTGAAGACGGCGGCCCCGCAGGTCCTGAAGACGGCGGCCCGGCGGGCCCGAAGACGCCGGCCCGGCGGGCCCGAAAACGGCGGCCCGGCGGGCCCGAAGACGGCGGCCCCGCAAGCTCGAAGACAGCGGGCCTCCGGGCCGGAAGATGCCAGCCTCCGGGCCCAAAGATTGCCCGGCCCTGCGGCCCGAAGACAGCGGCCCCGCAAGCCCGAAGACGGCGGCCCCGCAAGCCGGAAGACGGCGGCCCCGTAAGTCGGAAGACAGCGGCCCCGCAAGTCGGAAGACGGCGGCCTCGGGTCGGAAGACGGCGGCCCTTGAGCCTGAAGACGGCGGCCCTGAGTCGGAAGGCGGCGGTCCCCGGGCCAAAGACGGCGGCCTTGCGGGCCTGAGGACGGTGGCCTCGCGATTCTGAGGACCGCAGCCTCCGGGCCAAAGGACGGTGGTCCTGTGGGGCTGAAGGCGGTGGCCCCGTGGGCCGATGAAAAGGCTGGGCGCAGCCCGCGTTTTCAGGGGCGCGGGGAACTGCGCGGCCAGCCCCCACCCACCCGCACTCGCCTCACAACCCCACCCCCCACCCCCTGACGCGGGGGTCGAAGGGGCGTAGCCCCTGAGGATGGGACGGGTAGGGGCGGCGGGGGCGAAAACAGCTCACGCGCCCTCGAAACGCGCACGTACGCGCGCGTGCACCCCTTCCCCCGCCCCCACCCGATCCAACCCCAACAACGCCGCCCCCAACACCGGCGCGGCCACGACCACCTCAGGCACAGCCTTGGGAGCCACCCCGGCCAACAACTCCCGCACCCGATCATCGAGTCGACCATGACGAGCGGCGAGAACACTCCCCCCCAGCAGCACCGGAGTCTCCTCCCCCAACAGATCCAGCCGCGACAACGCGACCGCAGCCATGGCGACCACCTCCTCGGCCAGCCGATCCACCAGAGAACAGGCCACCGCATCCCCCGACGCCGCCACAGCGAACAGCACCGGCGTCAGCTCATGCCGCCGCACAGGATCGATCTCCTCCAGATGAAGCGCCTCGATCAACGCGTACATGGACTCCAGCCCGAAGTGCGCGGGCAGCGCCCGCGCGAGCGCCGTGGGCCCACCCCGCCCGTCCTCCGCCCGCGCCGCATGCCACAACGCCTCCTCGGCCAGCCCCCAACCCCCGCCCCAGTCCCCGGAGATACGCCCCAGCGCGGGAAAGCGGGCGGTACGCCCGTCGGGCCGCATACCGACGCAGTTGATACCGGCCCCGCACACCACGGCCACCCCCCGTGGCTCGGCGACACCGGCCCGCAGGATCGCGAACGTGTCATTGCGCACCTCCACGGACGCCCCCCACGCGCGCGCGTGCAACGCCCGCGCCAACCGCTCCTCCTCCACGGGGAAGTCGGCGTTGGCGAGACAGGCCGAGACATGGTCGACACGGCCGAGCCCCGCTGCCGCGAGGGCCGGACGGACGGCTTCGGCGAGGGCGTCCACCGCCGCGTCCACCCCGACCGTCGGCGGCCGGAACCCACCCCCACGAGCCGTGGCCAACACCTCCCCGTCCGGCGCGACCACGGCCACATCGGTCTTGCTGTTACCGGCATCGACGGCAAGCACACTCCCGCGCACAGCCCTGCTCACGCCCACGCGAGGTGCTCCCGGTTGTGCGCGATCAGCTGATCGGTGAGGGCGTCGGCGTACTCGTACTGGCCGATCAGGGGGTGGGAGAGAAGCGCCCGGAAGACCCGGTTCCGGCCACCCCGCAGAGCCGCCTCCAGTGCCAGGTCCTCATACGCCGTCACGTTCGCCATCAGGCCCGCGTACAGGGGGTCCACGGACGCTACGGGCAGCGGGGCCGCGCCCTCGGCGGTGATCGCCGCCGGTACCTCGATGACCGCGTCCGAGGGGAGGAACGGCAGCGTGCCCCGGTTCAGGGTGTTGACCACCTGATACGCGCTGCCCCCGTCGCCGAGCAGCGACGCGGCCAGGTCCACCGCGGCCTCCGAGTAGAACGCGCCGCCCCGCTTGGCGAGCAGCGCGGGCTTCTCGTCGAGCGCCGGATCGGCGTACATCTCCAGCAACTCCCGCTCCATCCGCGCCACTTCGGCGGCCCGCGACGGCTTCGTACGCAGTTCCCGTACGACCTCGTCGTGGGCGTAGAAGTAGCGCAGGTAGTAGGAGGGGATCACGCCCAGGCCGTTCAGGAGGGCGGGCGGCAGGCGCAGGTCGGCGGCGATCGTCTCGCCGTGCTCGGACAGCAGCTTGGGGAGGACGTCCTCGCCGGTCGGGCCGCCGAGGCGTACGCCGGTCTCCCAGGTGAGGTGGTTGAGGCCGACGTGGTCGAGGTGGACCTCGCCCGGGGTCACCCCGAGCAGCGCGGCGAACTTGCGTTGCAGGCCGATCGCCACGTTGCACAGCCCGACGGCCTTGTGGCCGGCCTGGAGGAGTGCCCGGGTCACGATCCCCACCGGGTTGGTGAAGTCGATGATCCAGGCGTCGGGGTTGGTGCGCCGGACGCGTTCGGCGATGTCCAGGACGACCGGGACCGTGCGCAGCGCCTTGGCGAGGCCCCCCGCGCCGGTGGTCTCCTGGCCGACGCAGCCGCACTCCAGCGGCCAGGTCTCGTCCTGCTCGCGTGCCGCCTGCCCGCCGACCCGCAGTTGCAGCAGTACGGCGTCGGCGCCCTCGACGCCCCGGTCCAGGTCGCCGGTGGTGACGATCCGCCCGGGGTGGCCCTGGCGGGCGAAGATCCGCCGGGCCAGGCCGCCGACCAGCTCCAGGCGCTCGGCGGCCGGATCGACGAGCACCAGCTCCTCGATCGGCAGCGTGTCCCTGAGCCGGGCGAACCCGTCGACGAGTTCGGGAGTGTAGGTCGACCCTCCGCCGACCACAGTGAGTTTCATACCAGTTTTAACCCTTTACTCCGGTCAGGGTGACGCCCTCGACGAACGCCTTCTGCGCGAAGAAGAACACGAGGATCACGGGGGCCATGACCAGCACGGTCGCGGCCATGGTCAGATTCCAGTCGGTGTGGTGCGCGCCCTTGAAGGACTCCAGGCCGTAGGAGAGGGTCCAGGCGGCGGGGTTCTCGGAGGCGTAGATCTGCGGGCCGAAGTAGTCGTTCCAGGCGTAGAAGAACTGGAAGAGCGCCACGGCGGCGATCCCCGGTTTCGCCATCGGCAGTACGACCCGCAGCAGCGTCCTGAACTCACCGCAGCCGTCCACCCGCGCCGCGTCCAGGTACTCGTTCGGGATGGTCAGCAGGAACTGCCGGAGCAGGAAGATCGAGAACGCGTCGCCGAAGGCCATCGGGATGATCAGCGGCCACAGCGAGCCCGACAGGTCCAACTGCTTCGCCCAGAACAGATACATCGGGATGACCACGACCTGCGGCGGCAGCATCATCATCGAGATGACCAGCATCAACGCCGCATTCCGGCCCCGGAAGCGGAACTTGGCGAGCGCGTAGGCGACGGGGACGGACGACACGACCGTGAGGACGGTGCCGAGGCCCGCGTAGATCAGCGTGTTCCTCCACCAGGTGAGGAAGCCGGGGGTGTCGAAGACCTGGCGGTAGTTGCCCCACTCCCAGGTGTCCGGGACCAGATCGCGGGTGAGCGCCTGCTGGCCGCTCATCAGGGACGTCAGTACGACGAACACGAAGGGGAGGGTGAAGAAGAGCGCGGCGGCCACGCCGAGGGAGTGGATGCCGATCCACTCCAGGAGCGCGCGCCGGCGCGCGGTGCGCTCGGCCGCCGGGGCCGCGCCCGACTCCACCGGCTTGTCCGTCACTTGTGCCTGCGCCTGTGTTTGAGTCATCGGGGTCAATGGAGTCAATGGGCTCATCGGGTCATTCACCTGCCTGGATCAGTCCGCCCCGGCGCCGCAGCAGCAGTGCGGTGAAGGCCATGGACAGGGCGAACAGCACCAGCGCGACCACACAGGCGGCGCCGTAGTCGAAGCGCTGGAAGCCGAGGTTGTAGACGAGCTGGGGGAGGGTCAGCGTGGACTTGTCCGGGTAGCCGGGCTCGAAGGACTGCCCCGAGCCGCCGATGATCCCGGAGGCGACCTTCCCGGCCACCAGCGGCTGCGTGTAGTACTGCATGGTCTGGATCACGCCCGTGACCACGGCGAACATCACGATCGGCGAGATGTTCGGCAGCGTCACGAACCGGAACCGCTGCCACGCCGAGGCCCCGTCCAGCTCGGCGGCCTCGTACTGCTCCTTCGGTACGTCGAGCAGCGCGGCCATGAAGATGACCATCAGATCGCCCACGCCCCACAGTGCGAGCGCGGTGAGCGCCGGCTTGGACCAGGAGGGGTCGGTGAACCAGCCCGGTGTCGGCAGTCCCAGGTCGCCGAGGATGGAGTTGACGGGCCCGGTACCGGGGTTGAGGAGGAAGACGAAGGCGAGGGTGGCGGCGACGGGCGGCGCCAGGTACGGCAGATAGAAGAGGGTCCGGAAGACCCCTGCCCCCGTCTTGATCTTGGTGATCAGCAGACCGACGCCGAGCCCGAACACGACCCGGCAGGTCACCATCACCAGCACCAGCCACAGGGTGTTGCGCAGGGCCGGCCAGAACATCGGGTAGTCGTTGAAGACATAGGACCAGTTGCCGAGGCCGCGGAAGACGGGGGTGCCGAAGCCGTCGTACTTCATCAGGGAGAAGTACACGGTGGAGATCAGCGGGTAGGCGAAGAAGACGCTGAACCCGATCAGCCACGGCGACAGGAAGGCCACCGTCCGAAGCGCAGACCGGCGGCGCTTGGCGCGGAGCGTGCCACCGGACGCGCGCGGGGGGCGCGCGGTCCGGGGCTCGATGGCTTGCGTGTGCGTGTGCGCGGACATGGGGGCGTACCGCTACTTCGCCTGCGCGATGTCGGTGTCGATCTGCTTCGCGGTCTTCTCCAGCCCCTCCCGCAGATCCTTCACCTTGCCGGACTCGTACTGGTAGCCGAAGTCCTGGAGGGTCGTCTGGTACGTGGAGCCGTTGATGGAGGCCGGAGGGGTGTTCGAGTGCTCGTTCTGGGCGATGTCCAGGAACGTCTGGAAGCCGGGGTCGACCTTGAGGTCGGGCGACTTCAGGGCCTCGAACGTGGACGGCACATTGTGGATGGCGTTGGCGAACGACACGACCGCCTCGGTGTCGGTGGTCAGATACTTCACCAGCTCCCAGGCCGCGTTCTGCTTCTCGCTCTGCGGGGCGATCCCGATGATCGTGCCGGAGAGGAAGCCCTTGCCGTACTCGTCGACCTCGTCGTCGGCCACGGGCATCGGGGCCGTACCGATCTCGAAGTCGGTCCCGGCGGTCTCCGCCATCCCGAGCCGCCACTCGCCGTCGAGCTGCATGGCCACCTGACCGGTCTGGAACGGGTGCTCGGCCCCCCACTCGTCACCGAAGGTGTTCCGGTACTTCTCCAGCTTCTCGAACCCGCCGAGCGAATCCACCAGGCTCTTCTGGTACGTGAACATCTCCGCGAACGCCGGGTCCTTGGCGATGTTCGACTTGCCGTCCTCGTCGAAGTACGCGTGGTCCCACTGGGACATGTAGTGGTCCACGACGGTCTCGTAGCCGTGGTAGTTCGGCATGAACCCGAGCTGCGAGTAGCTGTCGCCCTTGGTGACGGTCAGCTTCTTCGCGACCTTCGCGAACTCCGACCACGTCTTCGGCGGCGATGTGATCCCCGCCTTCTCGAACGCGTCCTTGTTGTAGTACAGCCCGTACGCGTCCCCCAGCAGCGGCAACGCACACCGGGTGCCCTCGAACTGCGTGTAGTCCAGCATCGGCTTCGGGATGATCGAGTCCAGGTCGAGCTTCGACTTCTCGATGAACGGCTTGAGATCGGCGAAGGCCCCGGACGAACAGAACTTCCCGATGTTGGAGGTGGTGAAGGACGACACCACATCCGGCCCGTTCGAACCCCCGGCCCGCAGCGCCTGGTTGAGCTTGTCGTCGTTGATGTTCCCGACGACCTTCACGGTGATGTTCGGGTGCGCCTTCTCGAACCGGTCGACGTTCTCCTGAATCGCCTTCGCCTCGGCGGGCGCACTCCACCCGTGCCAGAAGGTGATGGTGGTTTCGGCGTTGGGGTCGTCGGAGGCGTTGGAGGAGGACTGTCCGGTACAGGCGGTGGCGAGGAGGGAGAGGGCAGCTGTGGCGGCGAGCGCAATCGCCGTGTTCTTGGATATTCCGGGCATGGCAGGGTCTCCTGAGGGAGGGAAGAGGGCGACATGTGACGGAGGGGTGCGCCCTGGACACCTAGGGGCGCGGGGAACTGCGCGACCAGCCACGACGGACCGGCAGTCAACAAACAACCTGCGGTAGCGGAACGAACCTTCGTTTTGCGACGAACGACGAACGACGAACGGTCAGCGAGACGTGTCAAAAACCTCGTCACGCACATTGGTGAGCGCGCTCTCCAACGCCCCCCGCAGCACAGGGCGTTCAAGCACATCACCAAGAACAAGCCGAGGCTGGGAAGCGGCAAGCTCCCCCAACTCGCTCTGGACCAACGCCCTCAACCGCTCCCCGCCGGAGGCAAGCGCACTGCCACTGAGAACGATCAACTCAGGGTCGAGTACGGACACAAGCGAGGCCAACCCGGTCGCGACCCCGGTGGCGTACGTGGCCAGAAGTCGCCGATGCGGACCGGAGTCGACATCGGCGGCCCGCGCCACCAACTCCGCAGCGACCTCGGCGTAAGGCCCCTCGGGAATGTCGGTGATCCCCAACTCCTGGGCGAGCCGGGGAATGACCTGCGACCCGGCGAGTTCCTGGAACCCGCCGCTGTTCGCCTTGGTGACCTGCCGGACCAGCGGAGCGCCCGGCACGGGAAGGAAGCCGACCTCCCCGGCACCCCCGGTGAACCCCCGGTGCAGCCGTCCGCCGAGGACGACGGCGGCGCCGAGGCCGCCCTCGTTCCACAGCAGTACGAAGTCGTCGTGGCCCTTGGCCGCGCCCAGCCGCTGTTCGGCGAGGGCGACGAGGTTGACGTCGTTCTCGTACTCCACCGGCATGGGCAGCGCGGCGGCGAGTTCGTCGAGGAGGGTGGGGGAGTGCCAGCCGGGGAGGTGGGAGGCGTAGCGCAGCCGCCCGGTGCCGGGGTCGAAGGCGCCGGGGGTGCCGATGACCAGGTGGCGGACGTCGGACCGTACGAGCCCGGCGGCTTTGACGGCCCCGTCGAGGGCGGCGGTGACCTGCTGTACGGCAGGCTCGCCGGGGCGGCGTCCGGGGGTGGGGACGGCGCACTCGCCCACCGTGCGGCCGGTGATGTCGGCGACGGCGGCGAGGACGCGCTCGGGGGTGACGTCGAGGCCGGCGGCGTACGCGGCGGTCGGGTTGACCGCGTACAGCTGGGCGTTGGGGCCCGGTCGGCCCTCGCCCCCGCCGGTCCCGCCGGTGCCCGTGGCGATCACGAGCCCGGATGCTTCGAGCCGGGCCAGCAGCTGGGAGGCGGTCGGCTTGGACAGCCCCGTCAGCGCGCCGAGCCGGGTGCGGGACAACGGGCCGTGTTCCAGCAGGAGTTCGAGCGCGGCCCGGTCGTTCATGGCGCGCAGCACGCGGGGGGTTCCGGCCATGTGTACGCCACCTGCCCAACTGTTAGGAAAGTTTCCTATCGGATGCCAGGAAGATAGGACTAGACCAGCTGCCCGTCAATATCCGGCCACCAAAAAGCCCCCGGGCAACGGATTCGTTACCCGGGGGCGATGCCGGCCGTGAGGCGGATCGGTGTTACTTCACATCGACGTAATCGGCGGCCGAGGTCTTGGCCGCCGTGGTGGACGTACCGGCGAACGTGAAGCGGTACGAGCCGTCCTTCGACGCCTTCACGGTGGTGGACAGGGCCCCGCCCGTGCCGGAGGTGATCGTCTTGACGTTGGTGTAGGAGGCCGCGCCCTTGGCCTTGAACTGGAGGGTGACCTTCTGGCCCTTGTAGCCGGTGAAGGTGCGCTTGGCCCAGTCGGCGCGGGTGAGCTTGCCCTTGACGGTCAGGGTCTTGCCCTTGACGACGGGCTCGGGGGTGGCGTTGGTGCCGAGGCCGGCCTTGCGCTGGATCTTGGCGGTGCCGAGGTTGCCCCAGATGTCGGCGCCGGTCTCGAAGCTGATGTGGTCGTCGGAGTCATCCATGTCGATGGATGTGCGGGCGTAGCCGATGGCGGCCTTCCATGTGGTGGCGTCCGCAGCGCTGCTGAGCTGCTCACGCGGGTTGATCGTGAGCGTCGTCGTGCACGACTCGGTGACCGTGGTGTCCGTCGTCGCGGTGACGGCGCACTTCGGCGCCTTGGAGGAACTCTCCAGGGCGTTTTCGAGGTTGGTGAGCTTGCCGCGGTACAGGATGACGCCGAGGAAGTTGTTCTCGTAGTCGATCACGAGGTCCGTCGGGCGGGTGAAGCTGTAGGCGACCGGCACGGTCACCTTGCTGTTGGTGCCGACGACGATCGCCTTGCCGTTGTTCACGGTGACGGCACCGAAGGTCAGGTCCGGCGAGTCGGCCAGCGCGGCGGGCGCGGCCAGACCGGTGAGAGCCAGGGCGCCGGACATGACGGCACCTATGGCGAGCTTTCTCATGAGTCCCCATTCGAGCGGGCCCCCGGGCGACGTCGCGCTCCAGAACAAGGGCCCGCTGTTGAGGCGACACTAGGGGATCACCGGTGTGTGGGGAACGGGGGGATGCTGTGAATCCCGCGAGAGGTCAGGGCTGTGGCTGGCCCGGGACGGTGGTGCACGGTGGATCGCCCTCGCGCCCGCTCGCCGGGTACGCCCCGAGGGGACGTGCCCGGCGGGGCATGCCCTGCCTCGCCGGGCACGTCCTGGAGGCGCGAGGCATACAAAAACCCGGACCTCAGGCGGAGATGCCGTCGATCCGGGCCAAGGCGTCGTCCGCGCCGTACGGCTGCAGGTAGGGCAGCCAGCGCGGGTCCCTATGGCCTGTGCCGATGATGCGCCAGGCCAGGCCGGTGGGTGGGGCGGGTTTGTGGCGGAGCCGCCAGCCGATCTCGACGAGGTGGCGGTCGGCCTTGACGTGGTTGCAGCGGCGGCAGGACGCCACCACGTTGTCCCAGACGTGCTTGCCCCCGCGGCTGCGCGGGATGACGTGGTCGACGCTGGTTGCGACGCCACCGCAGTACATGCACCGGCCCCCGTCCCGCGCGAACAGCGCACGACGGGTCAGAGGAACGGGCCCCCGATAGGGAACCCGGACGAATCGCTTGAGCCGGACCACGCTGGGTGCGGGGATGGTGACGGTTGCGCTGTGCATGAAGGCGCCGGATTCCTCCAAGGCGACTGCCTTGTTCTCCAGGACGAGGACGAGCGCGCGGCGGAGCGGTACGACGCCGAGCGGCTCGTACGACGCGTTGAGGACCAGGACATGCGGCACGGATGCCTCCTTGTACGCCGGCGGCGCGTGGCTCGCGCCGTGGACGATCCGTAGTCAGTCTCCCCTCAGGCCTGGTGGAAGCGCCACCATGTCCCGGTAACGGGCTGGGAGTGTTTTCGACCACACCCTGATTCATCCCCCACCCTGTGCGCCCTTCACTCCCTGGTGAGCGCCCTGTGTGCCTCGAACGTGGCGGCGACCTCCACACAATGCCCCGTTAGTGTGGTGAGCCTGCCCGTCCGGTGACCGTTCCGTGATCAGAACGGTCTTGACTGCCGCAGCGCCGCGGTGGCACTGCGGTGGCACCGCCGTGCCGGAGGGCGGACAACGCACCTGGAGGTACCCGTCGTGTCGCCCGTTTCGTCCCTGCCCCTTCTACTGGCCGCCGCGTCGCCGTCGCCGTCTCCCTCGGAGACCGAGACGACGCCCGCGGTGCCCTCGCTGGAGGACGCCCAGGAGAGCGCGACCAACGCCGCAAGCTGGGTGGAGGAGAACTGGTCCACATGGCTGGCCATCGGTCTGCGGGTGCTGCTGATCCTGGTGATCGCGGCGGTGCTCAGAGTGGTGGTGCGGCGGGCGATCACCAAGCTCATAGACCGGATGAACCGCTCCGTCCCGAACGTCGAGGGCTCCACCCTCGGCGGACTGCTGGTCAACGTCGAGCGCCGCCGGCAGCGCTCGCAGGCCATCGGCTCGGTACTGCGCTCGGTGGCGTCCTTCCTGATCATGGGCACGGCCGCGCTGATGGTGCTGTCCGCCTTCGAGATCAACCTCGCCCCGCTGCTGGCCTCCGCCGGTGTCGCGGGCGTCGCCATCGGTTTCGGCGCCCGGAACCTGGTCACCGACTTCCTCTCCGGCGTCTTCATGATCCTGGAGGACCAGTACGGCGTCGGCGACACCGTCGACGCGGGCGTCGCCTCCGGTGAGGTCATCGAGGTCGGCCTGCGCGTCACCAAGCTGCGCGGCGACAACGGCGAGATCTGGTACGTCCGCAACGGCGAGGTCAAGCGCATCGGCAACCTCTCCCAGGGCTGGGCCACCGCCGGCGTCGACGTCACCGTCCGTTACGACGAGGACCTCGACCGGGTCCGCCGCACCCTTGTCCAGGTCGGCGAGGAGATGAGCAAGGAGGACCCCTGGAACGAGCTCCTCTGGGGCCCGATCGAGGTCCTCGGCCTCGAAGACGTCCTCCTGGACTCCATGGTCGTCCGTGTCTCCGCCAAGACCATGCCCGGCAAGGCCCTCACCGTCGAACGCGAACTGCGCTGGCGCGTCAAGAAGGCCTTCGACGCCGCCGACATCCGCATCGTCGGCCGCCTCCCGGAGCAGTCGGACCCCACGGACGACGACCCGGCCGCCGGTGTCTCCGCCCCGTCCGTCTACTCCAACACGACGTCCCCGCAGTCGGAGCGGGCTACACCCATTACGCCGACCACGAAGTAGGACCTGCGGCCGCTCATGACCACGGCGTCCCGGAAGCACCCCCGTGCCTCCCGGGACGCCGGGCTTCGTGGCTCCCCTTTGCTTACGTGGCTTCCTGCGCGGCCCTCACGTGTAGCGCAGCTCGGCCGGTCGTACCGTGCGGCGGAGCAGGGGCAGGGACGTGGCCGCGACCAGGAGGCAGAGCCCATACACCGCGAGGGGGACCAGGAGGGCGCCGTAGGGGATGACCAGGGCGCCGCCCAGGGCGGAGGCGTAGCCGACGGCGATCGTGATGCCGCCGAGGCCGGCGATCAGGAGCGACGGGGCCAGCGGCAGCGCCGTCTCCAGCAGCAGGGCCCGGCGCAGCACCTCGTACGGCACCCCGGCCGCGACCTGGGCGGCGAGCCCGCGACGGCGGGTGGCCAGGGACTCGGCGGTGCCAACGGCCAGCGCGAAGAAGGTGATGGCGAAGCCGACGAGGATGGCGGCGGCGGTGAGGTTCAGGCCGGTGATGTAGAAGTCCCGGCTCTCGGCCAGGTACTTCTCCGCTTCGATGTCGGCCCGCAGCGCGTGACTCACACCGAGGAAACCGGCGCCGGCCACCGTCCCCATGAAGACCGCCGCGTGGGTGCGCGCCGCCGCCCACGGGTCGTCGCGCAGCCGCTCCGCGGCGATCAGGACCGCCGGGCTCCCCGTCCGGGAGGCGAGCAGCCGGCCGGTGAGCTTCGCGACCACGCCCGACATCAGGACCGCGCCCGCGCCCACCGCGAGCAGCGCGCCGCAGAGCGTCAGCGGGGCCTGCCCGCTGGAGCTGTTGGGCGAGTTGCGGCTGGTGTTGGCGACGGCGAGCAGCGCCGCGAGCACCAGCAGACCCACCGCGCCCAGGAACACCCAGGCCGACCCCCGGCCGGAGGCCGAGCCCGTCCGCCGTACCCAGCCCAGCGGGGAGGCCACCACCCGGCGCAGCGCCAGCACGCTCACCGCCGCGCCCAGCGCCGGCACCCCCAGCGCCACCAGGACGATCCCGGCCCAGGCCAGGGCCGGAGGGTTCCGCCACCCGATCACCACGAACAGCACGAAGAAGACCGTGACGACCAGCGAACCGATCAGACACGCCACCCCCGTCTCCAGCGCGGCGATCCGGCGCACCTGACCCGCCGACGCCCCCGCGAGCCGCAGCCCGGCCAGCCGCCGGTCACGGTGCACGGCGCCCACGCGGGCGCACTGCCCGAGGAGCCCGAGCACCGGGACCAGCAGAAGCAGCAGAGTGGCGATCACCCCGGAGCGCTCCCCGGGGTTGTCCAGCAGACCGCTCAGCATGTTCACCCGGTAGTGGCCCTCCAGCGACGCCAGCGCGGCCGCCGCCATCCCGAACCCCGTCGCCAGCGCCGCCCCCAGCGCCGTCAACGTCACCCGCCACCACTCCCGGCGGTCGGAACCCCGCGTCAGCAGGACGGCGAGACGGAAGTCACCGGCCAGCGTGCCCGCCCTGCTCGCCGTATTCACCGAGCTCGTCGTATCCGCCGTGTTCGTGTTCGTCGTAATCACCGAGTTCGTCGTGTTCGCCCTGCTCATCGGGACGCCTCCAGCGGCGCGTCGGCCTCGGCGACCACCACGCCGTCCTTCAGCGCGATCTCGCGGTCCGCGTACGCCGCCACCTGTGCGTCATGCGTGATCAGCAGAACGGCCGTACCGGACTCACGGGCCGTGTGCACCAGCGCCGCCATCACCTGCTCACCGGCCAGCGAGTCCAGCGCGCCCGTCGGCTCGTCCGCGAACACCACCTTCGGCCCCGTCACCAGCGCCCGCGCCAGCGACACCCGCTGCGCCTGGCCGCCGCTCATCTCACCGGGCCGCTGCTCCTCCTGCCCGCGCACCCCGAACCGTTCCAGCCACTCCCCGGCCAGCGCCCGCGCCTGAGGCCGGGCCGTGCCCGCCAGCAGCAGCGGCAGCGCGACATTGTCGACGGCCGTCAACTCCGGGATCAGCTGCCCGAACTGGAACACGACCCCGAAGTCCGTCCGCCGCAGCTCGCTCAGCGCCCTCTCTGGCAACTGGTCCAGCCGCTTCCCGGCATACGTCACCGAACCCCCGTCCGGCCGCGTGATCCCCGCCAGACAGTGCAGCAACGTGGACTTACCGCTGCCGCTGGCCCCCGTGACGGCCAGCAGCTCGCCCTCGCGCAACTCCAGCGAGGCACCGCGCAGCGCCCGCGTCCTGCCGTGCGCCTTGACGAGGTTCCGGGCCGCGAGCAGCGGCACAGCCTTCTCGATCCCGCTGTCGTGCTCGCCACGGGAAGTGCTCCTGTGGTGTTCGCTCATGCCCTGTTCGCTCATGCCCTGTTCGCTCATGCCGTGTTCGCTCATGTCGCGTCGATCTCCTCGGTCAGGGTGATCAGCCGGGCCGCGGTGGTGTTCATCCAGCGGAGATCGGCGTCGAGGTGGTTGAGGGCGTAGTCCGCCGAGAGGACGGTCGACAGATCCGCGCCCGGTGTGGTCTTCACGGCGGTCAGCTCCCGCATCCGCGTCATGTGCGCGGTGCGTTGCGCCCGTAGATAGGCGGTCGGGTCGCCGCCGGAGAGGATCGAGACGACGAGCTTGGCGAAGATCTCGTTCGTCACGAACGGCGCGGGCGGCGCGATCTCGCCGGCCCACTTGGTCAGCTCGCGCGCCCCCTCGTCCGTCGAGCGGTACATCGTCCGCTCCGGGCCGCTGTCCGCCTCGGTGCCGTCCACCTCGGCGAGACCGTCCCGGACCAGTCGTTGCAGGGTCGTGTAGACCTGGCCGTACGCCAGTGGCCGGGCCTGCGGAAAGCGTTCGTCGTGCCGCCGCTTGAGGTCATAGCCATGGCTCGGCCCAGCGGCGAGCAGCCCCAACAGGATGTGACGGGTGCTCATGGGGACCAGTATGCACTGAGTACATGTACTGAGTGAATAGTGGGCGGGAGAGAGCGGCGAACGAGGTCCGGGAGGGCGTGGCGAACGAGGTCCGGGAGTGACCGGGGTCACGATGTTCGGCCGGTCGCGTCTGTCAGGGCGTTCACTGGGTAGGGCTGGAATACCGCGAACCCGCACGACGCCATGGCCGTACAACGGACAAGGAGCCCCCTCATGGCCGCACCGGCACACCTCACGCCCCGAACAGGTTCCCCGACGGGCGAGGCGAAACCGTACGTTCCGGAGCCGCGCGGTCCGGAACCCCCTCACTGCGTCTTCAGCGCGGAGGGGGCGTGCGCCGAGGCGCCCCTCACCAGTGAGCCCCCGCTCCCGGACGCCGAGCCCCTCACCAGCGAGCCGCCCCTCACCGACGCGGCCCCCCTCACCAGCGAACCGACATCCAACGGCGCCGCATCGGGGGTCTAGATGGCACGACGACCGGCTGCCGCCGGGGAACCACCACGACCGGAGGACCTCGCGGAGTCCCCGCTGGCCCGGCTGGCCGTCCTGCACGGTGTCGCCACCTCCTACAGCCCCTCCCCGGACCGTACGGTCGCCGCGTCGGAGGACGCGGTGGTGGCCGTGCTCGATGCGCTGGGCGTCGACGCGAGTACGCCCGAGTCGGTGGCCGCCGCTCTGGCCGCGCGCGAACGGGAGCTGGGGGAGCGGCTGTTGCCGCCGACCGTGGTCCGCTGGGGCGACGGCCCGACGCCCGCCGCGCTCGCGGCCCTCCCCGCCGGCACGCGGCTGCACATCCGCACCGAGCAGGGCGAACTCCGCTCCGGCATCGAGGAGTTGCCCCAGTCGCCGGAGTTGCCCCCCGGCGTCCACGTCCTCACCGCCACCACCCCCGACGGCCGTACCGCCGACGCCCACCTCGTCGTGGCCCCGCCCCGCCTCCCCGCCCCGCCCGGCCGTGTCCACGGCCTCCTCGTCCAGCTCTACTCCCTGCTCTCCCACCGCAGTTGGGGCATGGGCGACCTCGGCGACCTGGCGGAACTCACCGCCTGGTCCGGCCGCGCCCTCGGCGCGGGATTCGTCCAGGTCAACCCCCTGCACGCCGCCGTCCCCGGCACCCCCACCGACCCCTCCCCCTACCGGCCCTCCTCCCGCCGCTACCCCGACCCCGTCCACCTCCGCGTCGAGGACGTCCCCGAGTACCCGTACGCCTTCGGGAGCGGCCGGGACCCGGAGGGCGACCGCCTCCGTACGCTGCCGGAACGCGCCGCGCGCCTGCGCGAAGCCGTGCTGGACAAAGGGGAGTTGATCGACCGGGACGCGGTGTGGGCGCTGAAACGGGAGGCGCTGGAGGTCGTACGGCGGGTGCCGCTCGGGCCCGGGCGGAGGGCCGCGTACTGCGACTTCCTCGCCGAGGAGGGCGAGGCGCTGGAGGACCACGCCACGTGGTGCGCGCTGGCGGAGGTGCACGGCCCGGAGTGGCAGCGGTGGCCCGAGGGCCTGCGCGACCCGCGTTCGGCGGCGACCGCCCGCGCCCGCGCCGAGCTGATGGACCGCGTCGACTTCCACACCCGTCTCGCCTGGCTGACCGACGCCCAGCTCGCCGCCGCGCAGCGCTCCGCCCGTGACGCCGGTATGCCCATCGGCCTCGTCCACGACCTGGCGGTCGGCGTCCACCCCGGCGGCGCCGACGCCTGGGCCCAGCAGGAGTACTTCGCCGCCGGAATGTCCATCGGCGCGCCCCCCGACGCCTTCAACTCCCGTGGCCAGGACTGGGGTCTGCCCCCCTGGCGCCCCGACCGCCTCGCCGAGTCCGGCTACGCCCCCTACCGCCTCCTCCTGCGCGCCCTCCTCCGCCACGCGGGCGCCCTGCGCATCGACCACGTCATGGGCCTGTTCCGCCTCTGGTGGGTACCGCAGGGCAAGCCGCCGACGGAGGGCACGTACGTCCGTTACGACGCCGACGCCATGCTCGCGATCCTCGTCCTGGAGGCCTCGCGGGCCGGGGCGCTGGTGATCGGCGAGGACCTCGGGACGGTGGAGCCGGGGGTGCGTGAGGCGCTGGACGCGCGGGGGGTGCTCGGTACGTCGGTGCTGTGGTTCGAACGGGACTGGGACGGCACCGGCCGGCCCCTCCCGCCGGAACGCTGGCGGGCCAACTGCCTCGCCACCGCCACCACCCACGACCTCCCGCCGACCGCGTCCCGCCTCACCGGCGACCATGTCACCCTCCGCCACGGCCTGGGCCTGCTGACCCGCCCCCTGGAGGTCGAACGCGCCTCGGCCGCCGCCGACGCCGGTGAATGGCTGGCCCTCCTCACCCGTCTGGGCCTGCTCCACGGCACGCAGGGCTGTACGTCCGCCACGTCTCAGGAGGCCCAGATCCAGGCCCTCCACCGCTTTCTGCTCCGCACTCCCGCGCGGATGGTCGGCCTCTGGCTCCCCGACGCGGTCGGCGACCGCCGGCCGCAGAACCTCCCCGGCACGTGGGACCAGTACCCGAACTGGCGCCTCCCCATCGCCGACGCGACCGGCCGCCCGGTGACACTGGAGGACTTGGCGGCGTCGCCTCGGCTGCATGGGTTGGTGGATGTGTTGCGGGGCGCCTGAGGGCTCGGGGGTGCGGGTTTTCTCGGTGGCTGCGGGTGGGTGGGGGCTGATCGCGCCCACGCGGCGGAGCCGCAGATCGACACAGCCCCGCGCCCCTGAAAATGCGGGGCTGCGCCCCATGCATTTTCATCCTCCCGCGCACCTCGCACGTTCTGGCCCGCACGCCTCCCGCCCTTCGGGCCTGCGGCCCGATAAAAGCGGGGCGCAGCCCCTGCTTTTAAGGGGCGCGGGGAACTGCGCGACCAGCCCCCACCCACCCGCACCCGCCGAATCACCTGCCGCCCCCACCCCTTAGGCACCCCCAACCAACCGAAGCGCACCCCCGTTGGTTAACGTTGCCTCGTGGACAAGAAGAACGCCCTGCGAGCCGGCGCCCTGGCCGCCGGTACGACGCTGATGATGCTGCTGATGTCGTCCCCCGCCCTCGCGCTGATCCCCGACGACGGCGACGACCCGGGCCCGGGCCTCAGCGTGGTCGACACGCTCGGCCTCTACGTCGTGGCCCCGATCGCCATCTTCGCGGTCATCACCGGCCTCGTCATGGTGCTGGACAGGTCCACGGACCGTCAGCCCAAGGTCAAGGCGAAGGCGAAGGCCTGACCCCACCCTTTCCGCAGCGCGTCCATCGAGGGCACCCTCCGCACACCTGTGCGTCGAGGGCGCCCTCGACGCGTTTCCGGTCCGGCGCCCGACTCCGGTACGCGGCTGAAGGCGCCGGGGCCCGTCGCGGGGCTCCTCAGGGATACGGCGTCGGATAGGGCGCCGTGAGATAGCGCTGGACCGTCGGCCCCAGCCACTCCACGATCTCCTCCCGCCCCAGCCCCACCGCCGGCTGGAATCGCAGCACATAGCGCGCCAACGCCATCCCCAGCATCTGTGAGGCGACCAGCACCGCCCGCGTGGCCGCCTGCTCGGGGTCGGGACAGACATGCCGGGCCAGCGGCAACAACTGGTCCCGCAGCACACCCTGCATCCGCTCCGCCCCCGCCGGGTTGGTGACGCCGACCCGGAGCAACGCGGTGAGCACCTCGTTCCGCTCCCAGAGGTCGAGGAAGTGGCCCACCAGCACCCGGCCCGCATCCCCCGCGTCGAATCCGGTGGGCTCGGGCAGCCGTAGATCGATGGCGATCGCCGCCGCGAACAGCCCCTCCTTCGAGCCGTAGTACCGCATCACCATCGACGGATCGATCTTCGCGTCCCTGGCGATCGCCCGAATGGTCGCCCGCTCATAGCCGTCCGCCGCGAACCGCTCCCGCGCCGCGAGGAGGATCGCGTTCCGCGTCGCGTCGGACCGTCGGGGAGGTGCGGATTCGGTGGGTTCCGCGGATTCCGTGTCATCCATGCCAACAAGCGTAGGCCAACACGTGTTGACAGGCCAGGGGTGTCCTCCTATGTTGGCAAACAAGCGTTGGCCAACAAGCGTTGACCAAGCGGACGTTGACCAGCAGACGTTGGCCAACAAGCGTTGGCAGGAGGCCGCCATGAACGGAGCGAAGGGCACCACCGGAACCGACATCACCGACATCACCAGGACCGCCGACATCACCGGCACCGCCGGCAACCCCGGCACGCCCCGCGAGGTGATCGTCGTCGGGGCCGGCCCCACCGGGCTGTTGCTGGCCGGGGATCTCGCGGCGGCCGGTGTCCCGGTCACCCTCGTCGAGAGGCGGCAGCGGCAGATCAGCAACCTGTCGCGGGCGTTCGCCGTGCACGCCCGCACCCTGGAGCAGCTCGACGCCCGTGGCCTCGCCGACGAACTGGAGGAAAAGGGGCGGCGGTTGGACCGTATCCGGCTGTTCACCCGGCTCGTCGTACGGCTCGACACGCTCCCCTCACGCTTCAACCACGTCCTCGTGATCCCCCAGTACGAGGTGGAGAAGGTCCTGCTGCGGCGGGCGGTCGAGGCGGGGGTGAGGTTCCGGTACGAGACCGAGGTGACGGGGATCGACCAGGACGCCGACGGGGTCACCGTTCACGTGCGCGGGCCGCAGGGGGAGGCGGAGTCGCTCCCCGCCGCGTACGCCGTCGGGGCCGACGGGCATCGCAGTGCGGTGCGGACGGCGATCGGGCAGCCGTTCCCGGGGAAGTCCGTCATCCGTTCCGTCGTCCTCGCCGATGTGCGGCTGGACGAGCCGCCGGAGGAGTTGATCGCCGCGAACGCCGTCGGCGACGCCTTCGCCTTCATCGCGCCCTTCGGCGACGGCTACTACCGCGTCGTCGGCTGGCACCGCGGCCGTGACGTCCCCGACAGCGAGCCGCTCGACCTCGACGAGGTCAGGGAGATCACCCGGCTGGCCCTCGGCCGTGACCACGGTATGCGCGACGCCCGCTGGATGTCCCGCTTCCACAGCGACGAGCGCCAGGCCCCGGCGTACCGGGTCGGCCGGGTCTTCCTCGCCGGGGATGCCGCGCACGTCCACACCCCGGCCGGCGGCCAGGGCATGAACACCGGCCTCCAGGACGCCGCGAACCTCGGCTGGAAGCTCGCCGCCGTCCTGCGCGGCCACGCCGCCCCCGCCCTCCTCGACACCTACCAGGCCGAACGCCACCCGGTGGGCAAAGCGGTGCTCCGCAGCAGCGGCGGCATCATCCGGCTCGCCATGGCCAAGTACCCCTGGACGCGCGCGTTCCGGGCCGTGGCCGCCACGGTCGTCAACCACGTCGGCCCCGTGCGCACCCGGATGACCGGCCAGGTCACCGGCATCGGCTACGCCTACCCGGCCCCGCGCGGCGCCCACCGCCTCGCCGGCACCCGCGCCCCCGACATCGCCCTCACCGACGGCGGCCGCCTCTACGAGGCCCTCCGCGCCGGCCGGTTCGTCCTCATCACCCCGCGCGACACCAACCGGTCGCCCCTCGCCGACGCACACAAGGAACTGCTCACCACGACGAACTGGGCGAGCGACCGCCGTACGGCCCTCCTGGTCCGCCCCGACGGCTACGTGGCCTGGGCGGCGGAGGGCCCGGAGGGCACGGACACGCCGACGATCGAGGCGGCCCTCGGTGCGGCCCTCGGCGGCGCGGCCCTCCCCGCGACCGCCTGAGCGGGTCGGGCGAAGCCCGCCGCGACTCGGCGGCACCCTGAAGCGGCGCGGGGCCGCGGGGGATGTGCGGCCGGCGCCACGCGGGCGGGACAGGCAACGACGGCGTCGCAGCCGACGGACGGCACGCCCCGGCCCTGCGTCGGAGCCGCGATCGACCCGGTGGTCGAAGCACCTGGCGAGGCCCGATCGACGGGACTCGGAACCGCCCATCGACGAGAGCCGACGAGACTGGAACCGCCCCCCACAGGCGAGGCCGGTCGGCGGACTCGGGACCACATCCGGCGAGGGGCGACGGGACTCGGGGCCGACAGCCGACAGCCGACAGCCGACAGCCGACAGCCGACAGCCGACAGCCGGCGAGACTCGGACCCGTCGGCCCGCGCCGCAGGCCTACGCCCCCGTCCCCACCACCAGTCTTCGCAGCAGGTCGGCCAAGTGGCCGGCCTGTTCGGCGTCGAGGTGGGAGAGCGCGGCCGTCTGTTCGGCGAGCCCCGCCTCGACCGCGCGGTCGACCAGGCGGAACCCCTCGTCCGTGAGGGTGACCCGGAGCGCCCGGCGGTCGTGCGGATCGGGGGAGCGGCGCAGCAGACCGGCGCGTTCGAGCTTGTCGAGGCGGCCCGTCATCCCCCCGGTGGTGAGCATGAGCGTCGAGGACAGCTCGCGCGGCGAGAGGGCGTACGGCTCGCCGGAGCGCCGGAGCGTCGCCAGGACATCGAACTCGCCGCGCGAGATCCCGAACCGGGCGTACGCCTTGTCCATCCGGTCCCCGAGCGTCCGCGCGAGCCGGTAGACCCGTCCGAAGACCTCCATCGCGGTGGTGTCGAGGTCCGGACGCGTCACGGCCCACTGGTCGATGATCGCGTCGACGGGATCACGGAGGGGCACGTCGGACTCGGTTCCGCCGGTCTCGTCGGGTGTGGGGGTCGCGTTCATGGACCGAGTATCGAGCCGAGATCACTCAGTCGCAAGAAAGCCACGGCGAAGTAGCTTGACGATAATTAGCTTAGAGCTAAGCTAATCGATGGCAAGCTAATTGCCGCCAAGGTAATTGCCGCCGGTCGACATCCCGCCGTCGCGAAGGGCCCGCCCCTCCCATGTCCGCGAACCGCCTCCCAGGCCTCCCCCTCATCGCCCTGACCGCTCTCGCCCCGATCTCCTGGGGCACGACCTACGCCGTCACCACGGAGTTCCTCCCGGCCGACCGTCCGCTGTTCACGGGGCTGGTGCGGGCGCTCCCGGCCGGACTGCTGCTGCTCGCCGTCTCCCGCAGACTGCCGCGCGGCATCTGGTGGGCGAAGGCGACGGTGCTGGGCGCGCTGAACATCGGTGCCTTCTTCCCGTTGCTGTTCCTGTCCGCGTACCGCCTGCCGGGAGGCATGGCAGCGGTGGTCGGCTCGGTCGGGCCGCTGTTCGTGGTGGGCCTCGCGGCCGTGCTCCTCGGTGAGCGGCCGACCCCGCGCACCCTGCTCACCGGTGTCGCGGCGGCCCTCGGCGTCAGCCTGGTCGTGGCGAAGGCGACCGGCGCGCTCGACCTCGTGGGCCTGCTCGCCGCGGTCGCCTCCACGGCGTCCATGTCCGCCGGCACGGTCCTCACCAAGCGCTGGGGCCGCCCCGAGGGCGTGGGCCCGCTGGCCCTCACCGGCTGGCAACTGACCACCGGCGGTCTGCTGATCGCGCCGCTCGCCCTGCTGGTCGAGGGGGCGCCCCCGGCCCTCGACGGCCCGGCCGTCGGCGGCTACCTCTATCTGGCCCTCGGCAACACGGCCGTCTCGTACTGGCTGTGGTTCCGGGGCATCGGCCGGCTCCCGGCCACCCAGGTCACCTTCCTCGGCCCCCTCTCCCCGCTGACCGCCGCCGTCATCGGCTGGGCGGCCCTCGGCCAGTCCCTGACCCCCCTCCAACTCCTCGGCATGGCCATCGCGTTCGGCGCCACGGTCCTCGGCCAGCTCCGGCCGCCGAACCGAGGACCCGCCCCGCGAGAGCCGCAGCCTTCGCCACCCTCCCGGACAGCCGCCCGCCCGGCCGAGGAGACCGGCGTGCGCGCGTAGGAGGCGGACGAAAGGGGGCGCCCGGTGATCACACCGGACGCCCCCGTCGTCGTACGACCGCCTGCCGGCCCTACGGAGTCGGCTACTCCACGGTTTCCGCGGCCGCCGCGTCCGTGGCCTGGGCCTTCAGGGCCCGCTCCACTCCCGCGCGGGACTCGGAGACCAGGCGGCGGAGGGCCGCGTTGGGCTCGGCGGAGGCGAGCCAGGCGTCCGTCTTGCGCAGGGTCTCCTCCGAGACCTGGATCGTCGGGTAGAGACCGACGGCGATCTGCTGGGCGATCTCGTGGGAGCGGGAGTCCCAGATGCCCTTGACGACCTCGAAGTACTTGTCGGTGTACGGCGCCAGCAGCTCGCGCTGGTCGGTCTGGACGAAGCCGCCGATGACCGCCTCCTGAAGGGCGTTCGGAAGCTTGTCCGACTCGATGACCTGGGACCAGGCATCCGCCTTGGCCTCCGGCGTCGGACGGGACGCGCGGGCGGTCGCCGCGTGGCGCTCACCGGCGGCGGTCTTGTCGCGCTCGTACTCCCCGGCGATCTCCGCCTCGTCGTAACGGCCCACCGCCGCCAGCCGCTGGACCAGCGCCCAGCGCAGCTCGGTGTCGACGGCCAGCCCCTCGATGGTCTGGGTGCCCTCCAACAGGGCCTCCAGCAGGTCCAGCTGCTCCGGCTCGCGGGCGGTCGCCGCGAAGGCGCGCGCCCAGGCGAGCTGGTGGTCGGAGGACGGGGCGGCGGTCCGTAGATAGGCCAGCGTGGCGTCCGTCCAGCGCGTGAGCAGCGCCTCGCGCCCCGTCGGGTCGGCGTACAGCTCGATCGCCAGCTTCACCTGCCGTTGCAGGGACTGCACGACACCGATGTCCGACTCCTTGCCGATGCCGGACAGCACGAGGGACAGGTAGTCGCGCGTGGCGAGTTCCCCGTCACGGGTCATGTCCCAGGCGGAGGCCCAGCACAGGGCGCGGGGGAGGGAGGACTCGAAGTCGCCGAGGTGCTCGGTGACGAAGGCCAGCGACTGCTCGTCCAGGCGGACCTTCGCGTACGACAGGTCGTCGTCGTTGAGGAGGACGACCGCCGGGCGGCGCTTGCCCACCAGCCCCGGTACGGCGGTCAGTTCACCGTCGACATCCAGCTCGACACGGTCGTCGCGGACCAACTTGCCGCTGGCGCTTTCTGAACTGTCCAGTTCGTACAGGCCGACCGCGATGCGGTGCGGGCGCAGTGTCGGCTCGCCCTTGGCGCCGGTGGGCAGGGCCGGGGCCTCCTGGCGGATCGCGAAGGAGGTGATGACACCGTTCGCGTCGGTCTCGATCTCGGGACGGAGGATGTTGATACCCGCCGTCTCCAGCCACGCCTTCGACCACGCCTTGAGATCACGCCCGGAGGTCTCCTCCAGGGCGCCCAGCAGATCGGACAGGCGCGTGTTGCCGTACGCGTGCGCCTTGAAATAAGCCTGTACGCCCCGGAAGAACTCGTCCATGCCCACATACGCGACGAGCTGCTTCAACACGCTCGCCCCCTTCGCGTAAGTGATGCCGTCGAAGTTGACGAGGACGTCGTCGAGGTCGCGGATCTCGGCCATGATCGGGTGGGTGGACGGCAGCTGGTCCTGCCGGTACGCCCAGGTCTTCATGGAGTTGGCGAACGTGGTCCAGGAGTGCGGCCAGCGCGAGCCGGGGGCGTACGCCTGGCAGGCGATGGACGTGTACGTGGCGAACGACTCGTTCAGCCACAGGTCGTTCCACCACTCCATCGTCACGAGGTCGCCGAACCACATGTGGGCCAGCTCGTGCAGGATGGTCTCCGCGCGCATCTCGTACGCGGCGTCCGTCACCTTGGACCGGAACACGTACTGGTCGCGGATGGTCACCGCGCCCGCGTTCTCCATCGCGCCCGCGTTGAACTCCGGTACGAACAGCTGGTCGTACTTCTTGAACGGGTACGCGTAGTCGAACTTCTCCTGGAACCAGTCGAAGCCCTGCCGGGTCACCTCGAAGATCGCGTCCGAGTCGAGGAACTCGGCGAGCGAGGGGCGGCAGTAGATGCCCAGCGGCACGCTCTGCCCGTCCTTCTCGTACACGCTGTGCACGGAGTGGTACGGGCCGACGATCAGCGCGGTGATGTAGCTGGAGATCCTCGGGGTCGGCTCGAAGACCCAGACGTCGTCCTTGGGTTCCGGCGTCGGCGAGTTGGAGATGACCGTCCAGCCGGTCGGGGCCTTCACCGTGAACTGGAAGGTGGCCTTCAGATCGGGCTGCTCGAAGGACGCGAAGACCCGGCGGGCGTCCGGGACCTCGAACTGCGTGTACAGGTACGCCTGGTCGTCGACCGGGTCGACGAACCGGTGCAGACCTTCACCCGTGTTGGTGTACGCGCAGTCGGCGACGACGCGCAGGACGTTACGGCCCTGGAGCAGGCCGGGCAGCGCGATCCGGGAGTCCTTGAAGACCTCGTCCACGTCCAGCGGATCGCCGTTGAGGGTCACCTCGTGGACGGTCGGGGCCACCAGGTCGATGAAGGACTGGGCGCCGCTCTCCGATACATCGAAGCGCACCGTGGTAACGGACCGGTAGGTCCCGCCCTCCTGCGCGCCGGAGAGGTCGAGATCGATCTCGTACGAGTCAACGCTGAGCAGCTCCGCCCGCTGCTGAGCCTCATCGCGGGTCAGGTTTGTGCCAGGCACGCGGTCATCTCCTCGTTATGTGTGGGTTGCGCCATCCTTCCATGCCGCCTTGCGAGCCTGCCGCACACCAAGGCCCACCGGTCGACCGGAGCCGGTGGGCCTTGGTGTGTGAACCGGCGTCAGCCCTTCAGCTCCGCCGCCACCAGTTCCGCGATCTGGACGGCGTTCAGGGCCGCGCCCTTGCGGAGGTTGTCGTTGGAGATGAACAGGGCGAGGCCGTTGTCGACGGTCTCGTCCTTGCGCACGCGGCCGACGTACGAGGGGTCCTGGCCGGCGGCCTGGAGGGGGGTCGGGATGTCGGAGAGGGCCACGCCCGGGGCGCCCGCGAGGAGTTCCGTGGCGCGCTCGGGGGAGATCGGGCGGGCGAAGCGGGCGTTGACCTGGAGGGAGTGGCCCGAGAAGACCGGGACGCGCACACAGGTGCCGGAGACCTTCAGCTCCGCGATCTCCAGGATCTTGCGGGACTCGTGGCGGAGCTTCTGCTCCTCGTCCGTCTCGTTCAGCCCGTCGTCGACGATCGAACCGGCGAGCGGCACGACGTTGAAGGCGATGGGCCGCTTGTAGACGCCCGGCTCGGGGAAGTCGACCGCGCCGCCGTCGTGCGTCAGCTTGTCCGCGTCCGCGACGACCTTCTGGACCTGCCCGTGCAGCTCCGCCACGCCAGCGAGCCCGGACCCGGACACCGCCTGGTAGGTGGCGACGACCAGCGCCTCCAGCCCGGCCTCCGCGTGCAGCGGGCGCAGGACCGGCATCGCGGCCATGGTCGTGCAGTTCGGGTTGGCGATGATGCCCTTGGGGCGGTCGGCGATCGCGTGCGGGTTCACCTCGGAGACCACCAGGGGTACCTCGGGGTCGCGGCGCCACGCCGAGGAGTTGTCGATGACGACCGCGCCCTGGGAGGCGACCTTCTCCGCCAGCGCCTTGGAGGTGGCGCCGCCCGCCGAGAACAGCACGATGTCGAGGCCGCTGTAGTCCGCCGTCGCCGCGTCCTCGACCGTCACCCCGTCGATCACCGACCCGGCCGAGCGGGCCGACGCGAACAGGCGCAGCTCCGTCGTCGGAAAGTTCCGCTCCTTGAGGATGCTCCGCATGACCGTGCCGACCTGCCCGGTGGCTCCGACGATTCCGACCCTCACGGCGACTCCCTTTACGTGGCTTGTATGTGTCTGCGGCATGGCCGAGGCGTTTCCATCATGCGGGCAGCCCCGGTCCGCGTGTCCAATCGTTTGACCGCCCGGCTCGTTCCATGGGACGTCCACGGCGTACGACGGCTCCGGGTCCGTCCCCGGTTCTTCGTTCGTCAACCACGCTGAGCTGGAGAAATTCCCCCGGGGGCGCCCCCGTGCCGAAAGCTGTGCTGCCCCGACCCTGCCCATCTGCCCGACCCGCACGCGAAGGTGTGACGTACGCCTCTGCGGGCCCCCGGAAAAACTCGGCCGAGCCGTACGAACGTTTCGGCCCACCCCGGCGTCGTAGGGGAAACGCGGGTGGGGAGGGGTGGCTGTGCTGCGCAGAAAGGCGCGTCGCGTCCAGGAGGTGGACGATCCGCGCGACACGGGGGCCGCCGCGCCGGCCACCGGCACCGATCCGCTCGACGCGGCCCAGGAGCGGCGGGTGCGGGCGGTGCTCGCGCTCGGCGGTGTGCCGCAGACGGACCTGCCGGACGGGGTGCAGCAGGTGAGGCTGCGGCTGCTGGAGCGGGCCGCGAGCGGCAGGGAGGCGCCGAGGGACGTGTCCGCGTGGGCGGCGGTGGTCGCCTCCAACCTGGCGATGGACTGGCACCGGGCGAGGCGCCGCCAGGAGCGCCTCGGTGAGCGCCTGGCCTCGCTGCGCCAGCCGGAGCACTCCCTGCACGCCTTCGGCGAGGACTCCAGCGTGCTCTCGCTCGCCGTCGCCCGGGGCCTGGACGAGCTGCCCGACGCCCAGCGCCAGGTTCTCGTCCTGCGCTTCTACGCCGACCTGCCGGTACGCGGGATCGCCGAGGAGCTGGGCATCCCCGAGGGCACGGTCAAGAGCAGGCTCCACTCGGCGGTCCGCGCGCTGCGCGCCCGCCTGCACGAGGACGAGGTGGTGTGACGTGTCCGCCCGGGACGACAGCCGGCGCGACGCCGGGTACGACGAGGTCGAGGCCGAGTTCGACGGCCCCGTCCACAACGGGATGGACGCCCTCCTGTCCGCCCTCACCGACGCCCCCCTGCCCGAAGAGGCCCAGACCGACCAGGAGTTCATGACGGCCCACCGCGCGGCCACCACCGACCTGGCTTTGCTGAGGGAGCAGCTGGGGGCCATCGGGGATGCGTTGGCTGATTTGGGGGCGGGGGCGGGGAGTGGCGTGGGGGTCGGGGCGGGGAGTGCTTCGAAGGTCGGCACGGGGAGTGACACAGGGGCCGAGGCCGGCGGCGATACGAGGGGGGACAGGGGGGCCCACCGGTGGGCCGCGAGCGGGAGGGGCGCGGACGCGGTGCGGGGCGCGGAGGCGGATGCCGGCCGGGGCGCTCGGGACGCGGAGGGTGACCTGGGTGTTCGGGATGCGGAGGGTGGCGCGGGTGTTCCGGCCGGGTACGCGGATGCCGGCCGGGGTGTCCGGGACGCGGAGGGTGACGCGGGTGTCCGGGGTGCGAAGGCTGACCCAGGTGTCCCGGACGAGGACGCCGACGCGGGTGCCCCGGACGCGGAGACCGGCGTACCGCCGGGGCGACCCGGGGCCGCGCGGCCGGGGCACGTGGCCGGCATCGAGACGGAACTCGGACGGGGGTCGGGGCCGGGACGGGAGCCGGGACTCGGATGGGGGTCGGGGCCGGGACGGGAGCCGGGACCGGGACTCGGACGGGAGCCGGAACTCGGACAGGAGTCGGAACCCGGACGGGACCCGGCGCTCGGGCAGGAGGCGGGGCGTGGCCAAGCGGTGGTGGCTGGGGAAGCCGCGGGGGTGTGGCTCGGGGAAGGCCGGGGGACGGGGGCCAGGGAGGCGCCCGGGGAGGAGCTCGGGGCCGGGGGCCGGGAGGCCCCCCTCGCGGGCGTGACCCCGCTGGGCTCGCGGGTGAAGCGGCGTCGGCGTGCCCGGCGGGGACTGACCGTCGCTGCCGGCGCGCTCGCCGCCGCGGCCGCCGCCTCGTTCGTCCTCGGCGTCGGCTGGCTCGTCGTCCAGGCGGGCGGCGGCGTGGACAGCACGTCCTCGTCGGACTCCGGCTCACTCGCGGACACCGACGCGGGGGCCGGTCAGGACGACGCCAAGCGCGGCCGGGCCGGTTACCTCGCCTGCGCCCGCCTCGTCTTCGAGGGCACCGTCGTCTCCCGCGAACGCGTCCCCGGCACCGGACAGGACCGCGTCACCGTCGACGTGGACCGCTACTACAAGCCCGCCGAGGGCGCCGACGAGGCCGTGTTCCCCATGGACGAGAACCTCACCCCCCGGCTCAAGGCCGGCGACCACGTCCTCATCGGCATCCCCCACAACAGCGCCGAACCCGACCTCTGGACCACGGACGAGGCCGAGATCGCCCGCGAGCGGACCTGGATCGAGAAGGAACTGCCGGCCGGCGAGAACCTGGCCTGCGAGTGAGTCCGACCCGGACGCCCAACGGCCCGTCGGGGAATCCGACGGGCCGTTGTGAAGCAGCGCGGTGGGCTCAGCTCACTCCTGGTCGTCCCACGTCCACGTCGCCTTCTCGCCGGGGACGACCACATCCGTGAGGTCGTCCGCCGCCACGACCGTCCGGTCGGCGGGGGAGACGGAGATACCCGTGGAGCCGCCGACGGTGAGGACCATCGCGGCGGAACCCAGAGCGAGCAGGGCGAAGCCGCTCAGGCGCCGCGCCTTCTTCGAGGAATGCACAACCGTTCCTCTTTCGTGTGGGGATACGAGTGAGCCCCCGAACGGGGGCACGACCGATCATCGGGGATCGACATGGGATTCGTACGCGTCTCCCCTGTCCTATTGCGGCCATGTCCGGACGCGGCCACATGCCCCGGACGATCACCGGGTAGACGACTCGATGGGCTCTGCCCAATCCCTGACATCTCCAGAGCAACCCCAGGGATGTCCGGGGAACCAACCCCAGGATGCCCCTGGAGCCAATCCCGGGATGTCCCTAGAGCCAACCCCGGCGCACGGCCTCGGCCCCCGCCTCGAAACGGCTCTGCGCGTCCAACCGCTTCATCAGGTCCGACATCAGCCGGCGGATCGTCCGCACGGACAGCCCCAGCTTGCGGGCGATCCCCTGATCCGTCATCCCCTCGGACAGCAGCTTCAGCAGCACCCGGTCGCGTTCGCTGGCCTCGTTCCCCGGCGCCGGCCGGCCCTCCTCCCCGAGCGGCACCCCCTGCGCCCAGACCAGCTCGAAGAGCTCGGCGAGGGCCCGTACGACGCCCTGGTAGCGCACGACGAGGGCGCCCTGCCGGCTGTCCTCGGCGTTGACCGGCACGACGGCGACCTCACGATCGCAGATGATCATCCGCATCGGCACCGCGGGGACCGTACGGACCTGGCCGCCCATCGAGGTGAGCCAGGTGGCGTACTCGGAGGTGCCGGGGTCGTTGCGGACGCTGTCGAGGTAGACGGACCGCATACGGACGCCCCGCTCGAAACACTCCTGGTCCAGGGGGCGGGCCGACTCCCGTCCGGCCGCGCTCACGGCGCCGCCCGGCGTGAAGGTGCAGACCTCCTGCACCGCGTCCCGGGACAGCTGCTCCAGCCGGGTACGGACGGCGTCCACACCGACGAGATGCTCGGCGCCACCGGTGTTCCGCAGGCCCAGCGCGACATAGTCGGCGGTCAGTTCGGCGACCGTGGCCTGTCTGCTCGTCAAGTCGGCGCGCGCGGCGTCCAGTTGGGCCTCGCGGCGGCGCAGGGCCGGACCGAGGACCGTGTCGGGGTTCATCGGCAGGAACGTGGTCTCCGTGACCGGGCTGAGCAGGGACAGCCCCGCGAGCCGGTCGACGGCGGCCCTCACCTCCTGCACGGACAGGTCGGTGTGTTCCTGGATGTCCTGGAGTGTCCAGGACGGATTGGTGAGAAAGGTCCGATAGATACGGAGGGCCTGGGGGTCGGATTCCAGAAACTCGTCCAGCATTTTTGCCCCCTTACCTCCTCTTTTCCCAGAAGCGAATCCTAGTTCGATCAACGCGGATTCAACAGCGAATCCAGGATCTTGGCAGCACAGTGCCATGGCTGGAGGCGGCCACCCTCGAAGCCTGGCGCACGGGTTCTTCACAAGCCGAAGATCGTGGCGCAGCGAACCGGAAGGGCGGGTGCCACGGGGGTGTATCCGCCCTTCCCGTGCTGGTCGGCGTCGAGTCGTTCAGTAACGTCTGCGTATGCGCGAGGACTTGCGGGTGGCGGCCTACGCCGTATGTGTACGGGACGGACAGATCTTGCTGGCCCGCTGGGTGTCCAGGGAGGGCGTCAAGCGGTGGACGCTGCCGGGCGGGGGCATGGACCACGGCGAGGACCCCTACGACACGGTAGTGAGGGAAGTCACCGAGGAAACCGGCTACGAGGTCGAGCCGACGACCCTCCTCGGCATCGACTCCATGACCCGCGACAGCTCCCGCCGCCTGGCCGGCCGCGCCACCTTCCACGCCCTCCGCATCCTCTACGAGGCCGACATCACCGCCGGCACCCTCCGCAACGAGGAGAACGGCTCGACGGACATGGCGGCCTGGCATGCCTTGGCGGACGTCCCGAACCTGGACAGGGTGGACTTGGTGGACGCGGGCCTGGCCCTGTGGCGGGCCCGCCCAAGGAACGGCCACTTGTCGCTACCGGCCAGCTCCTAGGTTGTTAGGGGCGCGGGGCTGTATCGATGTGCGGCTCCGCCGCGTGGGCGCGACCAGCCACGACGAACCCGCACTCGCAAACCCACAAACCCCCCACGGCGAAGAGGCGTGATGCCCGCCCACATGAACAAGCAGTGACCATCCCCCTTCCAGTCAACCTCGCATTCGCCAACCCTCAGCCACGCGCCGCGTACTCCGTGATCCACGTACCGTGATCGGCGCCCCCCGTTGTCACCTCGTTAACGCCCAGGTCACCCCCACTGCCAAGCATCCAGTACGAGCGGGAAACACCTCACGGGCCGACCCCGGCCGGAGGCCCCCGCGACCACTGCCGAAGCGTTCGCACTCGGGGAGACCGCGCCATGTCGCGCATACGCTCAGTCGCTGCCGCCGCCACCCACCCTGACCGCCGCGCCTTCCTCGCCACCACCGGCGCGGTCGGGATCGCGGCGGGCATCGGCCTCGCCCTGCGGCCGGAGACCGACCCCGCCCACGCGGCCACCCCCGCCCGCGCGGAACCCGTGTCGCTGTCCAACCGCGAGGCCCCCGCCGCCCCCCTCACCCCGTACACCCGGGGCACGACCCTCGCCTCGGTCGCCGCGCCCCGCAACACGTCCGGCTACCGCCGCCTCGGCGACGGCGCCGGCTGGGAGCGGGCGGTGCGCGCCGACCTCGCGACCCCCAAGTCGGGCCGGGAGAGCCGCCGTACGACGCTGGCGTCGTTCGTGCAGTTCACCGACCTGCACGTCGTCGACGTCCAGCACCCGCTGCGCTACGAGTACCTGCGCGCCCAGACCGCCAGCGCCTGGCGTCCGCAGGAGGCGCTGTCCGTGGCGGGCGCGGTCTCGCTGGTGGAGCGGGTGAACGCGCTGCGCGGTGCCCCGGTCACCGGCTCCCCGCTGCACTTCGTGATGACGACCGGCGACAACACCGACAACAACTCCAAGACGGAACTGGACTGGTTCCTGAAGGTGATGAGCGGCGGCCGGATCACCCCCAACTCCGGTGACCCGCGCCGCTACGAGGGCGTCCAGAACAGCGGTCTCGACCTCTACTGGCAGCCCGACTCGACCGTCCGTGACTCCGACAAGGCCCTCGGCTTCCCGCACCTCGGCGGCTTCCTGGCCGCCGCGATCCGCGAGGTCAACAGCCCCGGCCTGAACGTCCCGTGGTACTCCACGGTCGGCAACCACGACTCCCTGCCCGGCGGCTGCTACGCCCCCGGCGACTCCTTCTTCGCCGAGTACGCGGTCGGCGGCAAGAAGCTGATGACGCTGGACGAGCAGGTCGGGAAGGCCATCTGGGACAACGTCAAGAGCGGCGGCGACCCGCGCGGCGCCGAGTGGAAGGACATCCTCAAGTCCCAGGCGAGGAAGATGCGTTCGGTCACCCCGGACGAGAACCGCGCCCCCTTCACACCCCTTGAGTATCTGAAGGCCCACCTGGACCCGGCCCACCAGGGCTACGGCCCGGTCGGCCACGGCTACTCGCAGGCCAACCTCGACGCCGGCACCCAGTACTACGTCTTCCGTATCGCCGACGACGTCATCGGCATCAGCCTGGACTCCACCGACCCCGGCGGCCACTACGAGGGCTCGCTCGGCACGGCCCAACTGAGGTGGCTGGACCGTACGCTGAAGGACGCCGCCAAGGACGGCTCGTACGCGGTCATCTTCAGCCACCACACCAGCAAGTCGATGCGCAACCTCAACAAGGACCCCGGACGTCCCGGTGAGGCCCGCCACGGCGGTGACGAGGTGCTGTCCCTGCTGGGCCGCCACCGCAACGTCCTGGCCTGGGTCAACGGTCACTCGCACCGCAACCGCATCACCCCGCACTCGTCGGCGGGCGGCGGCTCCTTCTGGGAGATCTCCACCGCGTCGCACATCGACTTCCCCCAGCTCGCCCGGGTGATCGAGCTGGTGGACAACAAGGACGGCACGATCTCCCTGTTCACCACGCTGATCGAGTCCGCCGCCCCGCACACCACGGACTTCGCCGACCTCAGCCAGACCGGTCTCGCCGCCCTCTACCGCGAGCTGTCCTACAACGCCCCCGGCCGCCGCGACACCCTCACCGGCACCGCCGGCGACCGCAACACGGAGCTTGTACTCCGAAAGGGTTAAAAACCGCTCAACCATCCGTAGCAGTTCAACCATCGCAACAAGCACCGTGTCCCCCTTCGTGACCGAACGTTGTCGAAGCCGACGAACTTCTCGTGATCTCTCGGCTGTAGACAAAGGATTCGAAGGGGGAGAACCCATGTCAGTACGTACGCGACGGCTGGCCGCGGCGCTCACGATCACGGCGCTGGCGGCATCGGCGGCGCTGACCGCGCCCGCGGTGGCGGCACCGCCGTCCCCCGGCGGAGGGGGTCACCGGGCCGTCCGTGAGGCGATGGACGCCAATGTGAAGGACGGCGTCGTCGGCATCGCCCTCCAGGCGAAGGACGAGCACGGCGTCTGGAAGGCCACGGCGGGCGTCGGCGACCTCGCGTCGGGCGCCCCGCGCAGCGCCCATGACCGCTTCCGCGCGGGCAGCATCACCAAGTCGTTCGTCTCCACGGTCCTGCTGCAGTTGGAGGCCGAGGGCCGTCTGTCGCTGGACGACACGGTGGACACGTGGCTGCCGGGCCTGGTCCGGGGCCACGGCCACGACGGCCGCGAGGTGACCCTGCGCCAACTCCTCAACCACACCAGCGGAATCGCCGACTACACCTCCGACGAGCAGTTCGTGAAGGACGTCTTCCTCGCCGACGGCTTCCTCAAGAACCGCTACCGCACCTGGACACCGGCCCAACTGGTCGGCATCGCCATGAAGCACAAGCCGGTCTTCGCCCCCGGCACCGACTGGAGCTACTCCAACACCAACTACGTCCTCGCCGGCATGGTGATCGAGAAGGCCACCGGCAACCCGTACGGCGACGAGGTCCGCCACCGCATCATCGAACCCCTCCGCCTGCACGCCACCAAGATCCCCGGCACGCGACCAGGACTCCCCGACCCCCACAGCCGCGCCTACTCGAAACTCGCCGAGTCGACGACCGGCAAGACGTACGACGTCACCGACCTCAACCCCTCGATCGCCTACGCGGCGGGCGAGTTGATCTCCAACCCGGCCGACCTCAACCGCTTCTTCTCCGCCCTGCTGAAGGGCGAACTCCTCCCGAAGCGCCAGCTCAAGGAGATGAAGACCACGGTCCCCGTGGACGACCTGCACGGCGGCTACGGCCTCGGCCTCATCACCTACAAGCTCTCCTGCGGCATCCAACTCTGGGGCCACAGCGGCGGAATCCACGGCTCCCTCTCCGAAACCACCACCACCGAGGACGGCACCCACTCCCTCACCTACAACTTCAACAGCGACTGGGCGGGCGACAGCCTGTCGATCGTGGAGGCGGAGTTCTGCGGGAACTAGAACTCCGCCCCCTCCGGCCGAACTCGCGTCACCCGAACGCGAGTTTGGCCGCCCATCCGCTGGAGGCACTGATCACCTCGACCCCACTGCCGAGCGCCTTGGCGCCCCCGGCATAGACCTTGACGCTGCCGCCACTCGTCAGCGTCCAGATGTCGGGGATGCCGTCGCCGGTGACATCGGGAGTGCCGTAGAGCAGATCGGGCTCGCCGTCCGCGTTGTGGTCGCCGAGACTGACCAGGTCACGGTCGGCCAAGGCGCTGACGGCGATCCGCGTCGCCGTGGTGAAGGCCGCGCCGGTGTAGCCGGTGAAGGCCCACATGCCGCCGCTCCCGGTGGTGGCGAACATGTCGACGCGACCGTGCGACGGATGAGGAGGCCCAGCTGTTCGCGGCCTATGTGGACGCCGCCAATGACGCCTTTGCTCAGGGGCAGATGTCGTCCACGGGCAGAGTCTCCACTGCTGCTGCCATCAGGAGGGAAGCGGCTCGTGAAGCAGCGCAAGAGCGGCGCCGTGCAGCAGAGGCCGGGACGCCTTACCCCGGGTGTCGCGGAGATCGCGACGGTGACGCACTGTCCTGTCGACCCCGAGTATGCCGATTTCCTGCTGCATGCGAATGGTTGGCCTGCGCGATGAGGGCGCTTGCCATCGCAGCCGCCGCGCTCACCAGTCGGCGGGTGGTACTGGTGACCGACCAGGGCGTCGTTGTGCTGGAGTACGGGCGGTTCGGCGGGGTGAAGCCGAGGCGGGTTCTGGCGTGGCTGCCGCGAGGGACGAGTCTCGGCGCGTTGCACCGCGGCGGCGAAGAGCCCCACGACGGCCCGCTTGCGAGTGAACCCTCCGCCAGGTCGCCCCGGCCCCAGCTCTCGTGCGACTGTCGTAGCCACAAGCCCGGTTCGAGCCGTCGTGTCGTCCGCATCCACGTTGGGCCGCCATGCGCACTGTCCTTGTGTCGCGGCCCGAGGTGGGCGAGACCGTTCGGGCCCGGCTCGGCGCCGGGTGAAGTGAGGGGCCACATCGGTACATTCGGATATCTGTCCGTCGTATCGTGATCAGCGCAGGGCCCCCGACCGCACCACATGCCACGTGCCATGTCCCACGTGCACCACCGAAAGGCCGCCCCACGCCGATGAGAATCGACATCTTCAGCGAGATCCAGGACCCCCGCCCCTGGCCGGAGAGTGATGACCGCGCAGCCGGGCATGAGCATGTCCGTATTCGGCAGGCCATCGAACAGGCCGTGCTCGCCGATGAGTTGGGCTATGGATGCTGGTGGCAGGTCGAGCATCACGGGGCGGAGGAGTTCAGCCTCTCGTCCGCGCCCGAGCTGCTGCTGGCCGCGCTGTCGCAGCGGACCTCGCGGATACGTCTCGGCCATGCCGCCGTGCTGGCCCCGCGCGAGATCAACCACCCCATCCGGATCGCCGAACGCGCCGCGATGCTGGACCACTTGAGCACCGGCCGCGCCGAGATCGGCCTCACCCGGTCCACCCCACCGGAGTGGCGGCTCTTCGGCGCCGACCCGGCGACCGTGCGGGACCGCACGAGCGACGCCTTCGAGGTCGTACCGAAGATGTGGACCGGCGACACGAGTGTGAGCGACGGGGTGCCCGTCCTGCCCGCCCCCTACCAGCGCCCCCACCCGCCCCTCTGGCAGGCCGCCTCCAGCCCGGCGTCCTTCGAGGAGGCCGGACGGCGGGGTGTCGGGGTGCTCGGTACGACCCTCTGGGAGCCGCTGGAACGGGTGGCCCGGCTCGTCGAGCTGTACCGGGCCGCCGCTGACGACTGCCGTCAGCCCGTCGGGTCCTTCGTCAACAACCAGGTCGCCTTCTTCACCTTCGTGCACTGCGCGGACACCGACGAGGAAGCCATGCGGGGCGGCGCGGCGACGGCCGCCGCCTGGTACACGGCCCGCGCGCTCACCTTCTTCGAGGCCGCCGACGCCTTCATGGAGACGAGGGCCAGGGAGCAGGCCCTCATCGACGACCCGTCCGGCGGTGGTCTCGCTGGGGAGTTCCTCCGCAAGGAGATGGCGGCGGCCGGCACCCCCAGCGCCGCCCTCATGGTCATCGGCCGCATCCTCCAGGGCGAACAGGTCCCCGACGACGAGGTCTTCGACGCCCTCGCCGGCCAGGACTCCCTGATCGTCGGCAGTCCCGAGACCGTCCGCAAGAAGCTCCGCGCCTACGCCGACCTCGGCATCGACCGCCTGATGTGCTTCCACCAGGTGGGAGCGCTACCACACGAGGCCGTACTCCGCAGCATCCGCCTCGTGGGCGACCTCATCCCGGAGTTCGACCAGGAGTAGGCCGGCGCGTCAGGCCTAGGAGGCGTATGAACGCACGTCAGGCCATGAAGGCGCGTCAGGTGTATGAAGGCACGTCAGACGCATGAGGAAGGGCCGCCGAAGTCCATGACGGCGGCCCTTCCTCTCCCCTCCTCCTGGTCACCGGCCCCCACCGGCGACCTGGTCATCAAGTCATCCAGTCACCCCGGTCATCGCGGCAGCACCACCACATACGCCGCCGGATCGCGGTCGCACGACGCCATCAACGCCGTACGCACCACCGTCGCCTGCTGCTCCAGCGACTCGCGGAGCTTCTTCGGAGTGATGTGGACGACGGTGATGCCGAGCCGCTCCAACGTCTCCCGCTTACGGGCGTACTCGGACCACAGGGCGTCGTCCTCCTGACGCGGCGCCCGGGTGTCCAGCTCGACGGCCACGGCCTGCTCGGGCCAGTACGCGTCGAGACCGCCGAGGTGCGGGCCGCCGGGCAGCCGCAGATCCACGTTCCACACCGGGTCGGGGAGCGCGTACTCGCGGACCATCCGGTACAGGTGGTCCTCCGCGATCGCCCGCCCCTCGGCGAGCAACGAGTCCACGGCGTCCACGACATGCTGCCGGTTCAGCAGCCTCGCCTGCGTCAACTCCCGTACGACGGCCGCCGGTTCCGTGTGACCGCCGCGTACCGCCTCCGTCAGCAGCCGGCGTACGGCGACCGCGTCGGTCAGTTCCGCGACGGCGTCGGCGAGGGCGCGCGGCACCGGGGCGACGGGCAGGCCGGTGATGTACGACGGGGTCGGCATGGCGGGCGTACGGACGATCCGCGCGCATCCCACGCTCCGCAGGCGCCGCATACGGGGGACCAGGACGTCGATGGTGTCCAGGGAGAGCAGCGGGGGAGCGGACGAGAAGCCGTGCAGGGTGAGGGCGGCGAGCCCCGTGATCACCGCGTCCGTGTACCGGGCCGGGGGCTGGGCCTGGTGTTCACCGCGGTTCGGCTGCGCGGGGACTCCCGGCGCGGCCTCCCGGCCCCGGGTCGCGTACGACAGCACCGCGTGCAGCCGCTCCTCGGGGGTGGCCGGGCCCGGGTGCAGCAGGTACACCCCCGGGAGGATCAACTGCCAGGCGCCGCCCGGGCGGCACTGCTCGCTCATCTCTGCGGGGGTGACGCCCTGCTGCCGCAGCTGCGCGGCGGTGAGCACACGGCGGCCGACGTCGGCCGGGCGGCGGAGGGGGCGGGGGGAGAGCGGGGTGTTGTGGTTCATGCCCGGGAGCTTCCCGTGCCCGGGGCGCGTCATGAGCGCTGTTACAACTCCGTCGACAAATCCGGACAAGACAGCACTAAAGCACGTCCGTTCGAGAGCCGATAATGCCGCCCAATAGCTCGGGGGTGCGGGTTGTCTGGCGACTGCGGGTGAGTGGGGGCTGGTCGCGCAGTTCCCCGCGCCCCTTACGGGGCGCTCAACTGCGGGCAGTCGTGCCGCTGGGGCGATGGGGGTACCGCCCGCGCGAGCGAAGCCGAGCGTGGGGGAGGGTGGGCGCAGCGGCACCTCGTAGGCGCCGAGTTGCGCGGCCCACCCCCGCCCAGCTCCAGCTGCCGGGTGCCCAATCCCCCCAGCTCAGCGGTAGCTGCTCGCCGCCGCATCACATTCCTGCCCCCGCAACCCGCGCGCCAAATCATCCCGAGCCTCGATGACCAGCCTCCGCAAGGCAGGCGCCGCTGACTCGTGCGTGGCCAGCCACGCATCCGTCGCGGCCAGCGTCTCCGGGGAGTCCTGCAGCGACGGGAACAACCCCCGCACCACATCCATCCCGATCTGGATCGACCGCTCGGCCCACACCCGCTCGATCACCTCGAAGTACTTCGAGGCGTACGGCGCGATCAGCCCCCGCTGGGACGGTCGCGCGAACCCGGCGATCGTCGCCTCCACCAGTGCGTTCGACAGCGTCTCCGACTCCACCACCGTCGCCCAGGCCTGCGCCTTCACCGCCGCGGACGGCCGCGCCGCCAGGCACCGCACCTGGTGCCGCTTCCCGGACGCCGTGTCGTCCCGGGCCAGCTCGGCGGCCAGCACCCCCTCCCCGGCGATCCCGTACGTGGCCAGCGGTTCGAGGAACGCCCACCGCAGCTCCTGGTCCACCTCCAGCCCGTCGACCTTCTCGGTCCCGGCCAACAGTCCTTGCAGTACGCCGAGATCACCCTCGGAGGACGCCACGGCCGCGAAGAACCTCGCCCAGGCCAGCTGATGCTGACTCCCGGCCTCCGCCGCCCGCAGCTCACGCAGGGCGCCCTCCGCCAGCAGCCGGCCCCCGGTCTCCCGCCACTCGGGCGCCGCGTAGAACGTAAGGGCCGAGTTCGCCCAGGCGTGCAGCGTCTGGAGCACCCCGATGTCGGACTCCCGCCCGGCGAACCGCAGCACGAGGTCCACGAAGTCACGCGCCGGCAGCAACGCGTCCCGGGTCAGATTCCACAGCGCCGACCAGCACAGCGCCCGCGCCAGCGGATCGGTGACATCCCCGAGCCCGGCCCGCAGCGTGTCCAGCGAACCGGCGTCGAAACGGATCTTGCAGTAGGTCAGATCGTCGTCGTTGACCAGCACCAGCTCGGGCGCCCCGGCCCCGGCCAGCTCACCCACGACCGTACGCGGCCCGTCCACATCCACCTCGACCCGCGCATACCGCTCCAACGCGCCCCCGCCACCGACCTCACCCCCGCCCGTACGCCGGTACAGCCCGATCGCCACCCGGTGCGGCCGCTCCTCGGGGTGCGACTCGGGCGCCTCCTGGACGACGGCCAGCTCGTCGATCCGGCCCTCGGCGTCGAGGAGCACCTGCGGTGTCAGGGAGTTCACCCCGGCCGTCTGCAGCCACGCCCGCGACCAGGCCGCCATGTCCCGCCCGCTGGTCTCCTCAAGCACCGACAGCAGATCGCCGAGCCGCGTATTGCCGTACGCGTTCCGCTTGAAGTAGCGCCGCGCGCCCTCCAGGAACGCCTCGCGCCCCACGTACGCCACCAACTGCTTGAGCACGGACGCGCCCTTGGCGTAGGTGATGCCGTCGAAGTTGAGCTTGGCGTCCTCCAGGTCACGGATGTCGGCCGTGATGGGGTGGGTGGAGGGCAACTGGTCGGCGCGGTACGCCCAGGACTTGCGGTTGTTGGCGAAGGTGATCCAGCCGTCGGTGAAGCGGGTGGCCTCGGTCAACGAGAAGGAGCCCATGAAGTCGGCGAAGGACTCCTTCAGCCACAGGTCGTCCCACCACACCATGGTCACCAGATCGCCGAACCACATGTGCGCCATCTCGTGCAGGATGACGTTGGCCCGCCGCTCGTACGACGCCCGGGTCACCTTGCCCCGGAAGATGAACTCCTCGCGGAACGTGACCAGTCCGGGGTTCTCCATCGCGCCGAGGTTGTACTCGGGCACGAACGCCTGGTCGTACTTCCCGAACGGGTACGGGTAGTCGAAGTGGTCGTGGAAGAAGTCCAGGCCCTGCTTGGTGATCAGGAAGACGTCGTCGGAGTCGAAGTGGGGGGCGAGCCCCTTGCGGCACAGGGCGCCGAGGGGGATCTCCAGCGTCGTACCGTCGTCGAAGGTCCGGGAGTAGGAGTCCGTGACGTAGTGGTAGGGGCCGGCCACCACACAGGTGATGTACGTCGAGATCGGCTTGGTCTCCGCGAAGCGCCAGACGCCGTCCGTCAGCTCGCCGAGCCCGTTGCTCCACACCACCCAGCCCTCGGGCGCCCGCGCCTCGAAGCGGAACGGGGCCTTCAGGTCCGGCTGTTCGAAGCCCGCGAAGACCCGGCGGGAGTCGGCGGGCTCGTACTGGGTGTAGAGGTAGACCTCGCCGTCCTCGGGGTCGACGAAGCGGTGCATGCCCTCGCCGGTGCGGGAGTAGGCGCACTGGGCGTCCACCACCAGCTCGTTCTCGGCGGCCAGGTCGTCGAGGGCGATCCGGGTGCCGTCGAAGACCTCGCTCGGGTCGAGGTCCTTGCCGTTGAGGGAGATCGCCGTCACACTCGGCGCGATCAGATCGGCGAAGCTGGAGGCGCCCGGCTCGGCGCAGCGGAAGCGGATGGTCGTCACCGAGCGGAAGGTGCGCGGGCCCCCACCCGGGCCGCCGGGGCCGCCGGGGCCGCCCGGGTCGCCGGAGGCACCGACGGCGGACCGCAGGTCGAGGGAGACCTCGTAGCCGTCCACGGACAGCAGCGCTGCCCGCTCCTGGGCCTCGTCGCGGGTCAGATTCTCACCGGGCACGGGCGGCACTCCCTCGGGGTGGTGTTCAGAATGCGGACAGCCCGATCCTCCCATGTGCCACGGGAATGGCCGGGGTGGTCCTCGGTGTTGCCGAGGTTGTTGACCCGTAAACCGACCCTCAACGGCCTTTCCTCCGAGGAGAAGCATGTCCGAGCAGTCCACCGGCAAGACGCCCGTCGACTTCTGGTTCGACCCCCTGTGCCCCTGGGCCTGGATGACCTCCCGGTGGGTCCTGGAGGTGGAGAAGGTCCGCGACATCGAGGTCCGCTGGCATGTGATGAGCCTCGCGGTCCTCAATGAGCCCAAGATCGACGAACTGCCCGAGGAGTACCGCGAACTCCTGGCGACCAAGGCGTGGGGGCCGGTGCGGATCGTCATAGCCGCTCAGGAGGAGCACGGCGCCGAGGTCCTCGGCGACCTCTACACCGCGATGGGCACCCGTATCCACAACCAGGGCGAGGGCCCCGAGAAGGAGACCGTCGCCGCGGCCCTGAAGGACGTCGGTCTGCCCGACTCCCTCATGGACCACTGGGACGCCACCCCGTACGAGCCGCAGCTGCGCGCCTCGCACAAGGAGGGCATCGACAAGGTCGGCCAGGACGTCGGCACCCCGGTCATCGCCGTCCCCGGCTCGGACGGCGAGCAGATCGCCTTCTTCGGCCCGGTCGTCACCCCCACCCCGCAGGGCGAGGAGGCCGCCAAGCTCTGGGACGGCACCCTCCTCGTCGCCTCGGTGCCGGGCTTCTACGAGATCAAGCGCACCCGCACCAAGGGCCCCGACTTCAGCAACCTGGTCTGAACCCATACCGGAGAACCCCCGCGAGTCACGTCCTCGCGGGGGTTCTCCTTCTGTCCGCCTGCCCGGTGAGCGGTGAGAAGACGATCACGAGCAGGACGTCCCGGACTGCCCCCCTCTCCGCCTCACGGAGTCAGCAGCAACACATCGGCGCGGGATGTGGCCGCCGCGTAACGCCGGGCCACGTCCTGCCAGTTGACGACCGCCCACATGGCCTCGATGAAGTCGACCTTCTGGTTCCTGTACTGCAGATAGAAGGCGTGCTCCCAGGCGTCGAAGACCAGGATCGGGGTCGAGCCCTGGCCGACGTTGCCCTGGTGGTCGTAGACCTGCTCGACGATCAGCCGCCCGCTCAGCGGCTCGTAGGCGAGGACGCCCCAGCCGGAGCCCTGGGTGGTCGCGGACGCCTTGGACAGCTGGGCCTTGAAGTGCGCGAACGACCCGAAGGACTCGGTGATCGCGTCCGCCAGCTCGCCCACGCCGTCCTCGGCCAGCGGCTCCCCGCCCCCGTCCTTCGGGCCGGTCATGTTCTGCCAGTAGACGCTGTGCAGGATGTGCCCGGAGAGATGGAAGGCCAGGTTCTTCTCCAGCCCGTTGATGGAGCCCCATGTCTCCTTGTCCCGCGCCTCCGCCAACTGCTCCAACGTGTCGTTGGCCCCCTTCACATACGCCGCGTGGTGCTTGTCGTGGTGCAGCTCGATGATCTCGGGGCTGATCACGGGCGCGAGCGCGGAGTAGTCGTACGGCAGTTCAGGAAGCGTGTAGACGGGCATGTGGGGTCCCCTCGGGCAGTTATTGCAACCTACTTGCAAATGCAGGCTAACAGCAAGAGTCTCTTGAGGGCCGTGCTGCGCCGCCCCCGAGGTGCAGTGCGAGGCGTCGCCCTCGATCGAGTAGCAGTGGCGGGTCCCGGTGGGCCGCCGCCGAGTTGGCGATCAGGGTCGCGTCGCCGTACGGCGGGACGGTGATGCTGCGGAGGGTGGTGGCCTTCGGCGGGTTGAGGACGAAGGTGACATCGGTGCGCCAGTGGTCGGCGCGGCCCCGCTCGCTGTCCACACAGCACACTCCAGCAGCTCCGCGAGCCTGACGGCGGCCCGCTCCAGTACGACGGGGCATGGCGATCTTCCTCGGGAACGGGTCCGACGCTGCGCCGACTTGAGAGGCGGGGCAGCCGGAGCCGCCTCACCCGGAGCGGCGACAGGCGGCCGTACCGACGCGTCGCGGATCGACACGGCGACGCGACGTGAAGTACCGGGCCTGGGCAACCAACCATGTGCTCGAAGCCGGCAACACCGGCCCACCGCTGCCGAGACGGCGATCGACGGGCGAGGCGGCGACCGCCAGGGGCGAGGCGGGGACCGCCAGGGGTGAGACGGTGATCGATCGCCACGGGCGAGCGGGTGATCCATCCCCTTTGGTGAAACCCTACAGACGCCGTCGCCACCACCCGCGTGGCGAAGGCCACTCCACCTCAGTGACCGGTATCACGCCGTACCCGGTGTAACCCGCCCTCTTTGTTGAGAACCCATCAAGCAGGCGTTCGGCCCCTTGTCGAGTGCTGACGGTGTTCGGCGCACGGCCTCCGGGATACCGTCGCCGTGGTTCGTTGCCGTCTACACCGGCATCGCGCCCTCACCCTCACTCTCACCTCGCGGAGTCCCCATGAGTACGGCCGTCGCCCCCGCCCGCACCGGACAGGTCCTCGCCGATCTGCTCCCCGCCTCCCGCGTACGGGACATCGCGCTGGTGGTCGGCGGTGCCGCGCTCACCGGGCTCGCCGCCCAGATCTCCGTGCCCGTGCCGGGCTCCCCGGTCCCGGTGACCGGCCAGACCTTCGCCGCGCTCCTCGTCGGTACGGCCCTCGGCGCCGGACGCGGTGTCGCCTCGCTGGTCCTCTACGCGCTGGCCGGACTCGCCGGTGTGCCGTGGTTCGCGGGCGGTGCCTCCGGCGTGAGCGTGTCCTTCGGCTACATCCTCGGCATGATCCTCGCCTCCGCCGCCGTGGGCGCCCTCGCCCGCCGGGGCGCCGACCGCTCGATGCCGCGCATGGCCGGCACGATGGTCCTGGGCTCGGCGATCATCTACGCCATCGGCGTCCCCTACTTGGCCGTCACCGCCGACCTCTCCCTCTCCGCCGCCGTAGCCGCCGGCATCACCCCCTTCCTGATCGGCGACGCCCTCAAGGCGGCCCTGGCGATGGGCCTGCTGCCGACGGCCTGGAAGCTCCTCAAGAAGTGACGCGGCTCAAGAAGTGACCATGCTCAAGAAGTGACCCTGCTCACGAAGTGGCACGGCGAATGAAGTGACGGGCCTCAAGAAGCGAGGCCCGTCACTGAGTCGTGGTCCTGCGGATTCGGGGCTTCCCCCGCCCCATGACCCGCCTCAGCGCACCGAGTCGCCGACCTTGTCGGTGCCGGCGCCGCTCACCTCGGCGGTGCTCCCGCTCACCTCGGCGGCGGCCTTACGCCCCCCGACGCTCTCCTTCACCAGCGCGATCCCCACGACGACCGCCGCGACCAGCAGTGACAGCAGCAGGATCTCGCGATTGCCGTGCTCGGTGTCGGTCAGCATGTAGCCGAGGACGAAGAGGATCAGCCCGATGGTGGCCCAGGTCAGATACGGGTACAGCCACATCCGCACGACGAGCTTCTCCGGACTCTCCCGCTCGATGATCTTCCGCATCCGCAGCTGCGAGAAGCAGATCACCAGCCAGACGAACAGGGCGACGGCACCGGAGGAGTTGACCAGGAAGAGGAAGACCCCCTCGGGGAAGAAGTAGTTGAAGATCACGGCCACGAAGCCGAAGACGACCGAGGAGAGGATCGCGGCCATCGGCACACCCCGGGCGTTCGTACGGCCGAAGGCGGCCGGCGCGTCCCCGCGCTCACCCAGCGAGAACGCCATCCGGGAGGCGGTGTAGAGACCGGAGTTGAGACAGGACAACACCGACGTGAGCACGATGAAGTTCATGATCTGCCCGGCGTGCGCGATGCCCAGGGAGTCCAGGGCGGCGACGTAGGAGCCCTTCTCCTTGATCGACGGGTCGTTCCACGGCAGCAGCGCCACCACGACGAAGATCGAGCCGAGGTAGAAGACGGCGATCCGCCAGATGATGCTGTTGGTCGACTTGGTGACCGCCCTCTGCGGGTTCTCGGTCTCCCCAGCCGCCAGCGTGGCGATCTCGCTGCCCATGAAGGAGAAGACGACCAGCAGCACACCGATAAGGATCGCGCCGGGCCCGTTGGGCAGGAAGCCGCTGTGGTCGGTCAGATTGGACAGCCCGGCCTTCTCGGCGTCGACGCCCGGCAGCAGCCCGAAGATCGCCAGTCCGCCGACGACGATGAACGCGGCGATCGCGACGACCTTGATCCCCGCGAACCAGAACTCGAACTCCCCGTAGGAGCCGACGGAGACGAGATTGGTGGCGGTCAGCACCACCATCACGATCAGTGCCCAGCCCCACTGGGGCACCTGCGGAATCCAGCCCTCCAGGATCACCGCACCCGCGGTCGCCTCGACCGCGAGCACGACGACCCAGAAGAACCAGTACAGCCAGCCGATCGAGAACCCCGCCCAGCGCCCCAGCGCCCGGTCGGCGTGTGCGGAGAACGACCCCGAGGTCGGATGGGCGGCGGACATCTCGCCCAGCATCCGCATCACCAGCACCACCATCGTGCCCACCAGGGCGTACGACAGCAGGATGCCGGGACCGGCGGTCGCGATACCGGAGGAGGACCCGACGAACAGGCCCGCTCCGATCACACCACCGATCGCGATCATCGACAGATGACGGTTCTTCAGTCCGGCGTGCAGACCGGGCGACGACGAGGTGGGGGAGTCGGGGGAACCCGGGGAGCCCGTCGGGGGCGGCAGAGTCGGCTGTGAGGCCATGGGGACTTTCCTTACGCCGTGGGGGACGTGGGGTTTGAGCGTCTACCCAGTGAATCGGAGGTAAAGAGAATCCAGAACCTTTGAATCCTGATTGTTACTTGAGGTTTACTTGAGGTTCTGTGGTGAAGCTCATGTTTTATCGGGCGCCTCCCCGCGCGCGCCCCATCGAAACCGGCGTGTCACACTCTGACCATGCGCGTCTACCTCGGCTCGGATCACGCCGGATACGAACTCAAGAACCACCTCGTCGAGTGGCTGAAGGCCGCCGGCCATGAGCCCGTCGACTGCGGGCCCCACATCTACGACGCCCAGGACGACTACCCGCCGTTCTGCCTCCGCGCGGCCGAGCGTACGGCCGCCGACCCCGGGTCCCTCGGCATCGTCATCGGCGGCTCCGGGAACGGGGAGCAGATCGCCGCGAACAAGGTCGCCGGCGTCCGCGCCGCTCTCGCGTGGAGCGAGCAGACCGCCGCGCTGGGCCGTGAGCACAACAACGCGAACGTCGTGGCCGTGGGTGCGCGCATGCACTCCCAGGAGGAGTCCACCAAGTTCGTGGAGATCTTCCTCAACACGCCGTTCTCCGGCGACGAACGGCATATCCGTCGCATCGACATGCTGACCGCGTACGAGACCACGGGCGACCTCCCGGCGATCCCGGCGCACCACCCCCAGCAGTAGGGCTGCGCCGCTGGGCCGCCGCGTGAGAACTCGGGGGTGCGGGTCGTATGGCGTCTGCGGCTGCCCGCGTGGTCGCTCACGCAGTTCCCCGCGCCCCTGAAAAACCGGGCCGCACCCATGCTTTTAGGGGCGCGGGGAACTGCGCGACCAGCCCCCCCCCCCCCCCCCCCACCGGCCCCCCCCCCCCCCCCCCCCGGCCGGGCGGGGGGGCGGCCCGGGCGCGGG